>JAMJFU010000069.1 GCA_023544525.1 Anaerolineae bacterium
GCCGAGCACCAGCTCGGCTCCAGCTCTGTCACTGACAAGTCGTTAGTGCACCCGACCCGGGATCCAACTGCTGTCGATGATGGTTGTCAGGCACCCGGTCCTGGCAGCCGCCGGCACACGATGGGCATGTTTTCGTCCAGGCGGAGCGGCGCCAACGAACGTGCCTGGGCTGCAGGGACCACGAGGGAGCGCAGTGTGTTGCCGCAGGCCATGACCTGTGGTAAGATGGGAGCGGCCCGGCGGTCGCACGCGAGCAGCCGGGGCGCTGCCGGACAGCACGCGGCACGGGAAAGGACGAATGAAGATCCGCATCTTGCAGGCAAGCGACGCGGACGCCCTTGAAGCGTTCCTCTTGCCACACCTTGATTCATCGATGTTCCTGATCGGAAACTTGCGGGCCGCGGGCCTGCGAGACCGAGGGGAGCCGTATCAGGGCATCTACGCGGCGGCATACGAGCAGGGCCAGATGGTCGCGGTTGTGGCCCACTACTGGAACAACGCCCTGGTGCTGCAGGCACCGGTCCATGTGGGGCCTCTGTGCGAGGCGGCGGCCCGGGCCTCTGGCCGCCCGGTGCGTGGCTTCATCGGGCCGGCTGCGCAGGTAGAGCAGGCCATGGCCGCGCTGGGGGTGGTGGCCGCAGATGCCCAGCTCGACGAGCGGGAAACCCTCTACGGCCTGTCACTGGCCCAACTCCAGGTGCCCAAACCCCTCGAGATAGGGCAGGTTCGGGGCCGGCGGGCGGGCATGGCCGACGTGGAGCTGGTGACCGAGTGGCGGGTGGCTTTCTCCCTGGAATCGCTGGGCGACGAGGACACGCCGCGGCTGTGGGACCGGGTCCGCGGTTCGGTACGCCGTGGGGTCCTGGAGCGGCGCATCTGGCTGCTGGAGGAGGCCTCGGGCCAGCCGGTGTCGACCAGCGGCTTTAACGCCGCCATCCGCGAAGCGGTGCAGATCGGCGGGGTGTGGACGCCGCCTGAACTCCGCGGGCGGGGCTATGCCCGGGCTATCGTGGCTGCGTCACTACTGGCTGCCCGCGCTGAGGGCGTCGGCCGGGCGGTGCTGTTCACCGGCCTGGAGAACGTGCCAGCCCAGCGGGCCTACGCTGCCCTCGGATTCCAGCCGCTGGGCGATTTTCGCCTCGTGTTGCTGCAGCAGGATGACTAGCATTCGAGTGGGGTTACCAGATTCTTCGAGGAGGGAGCATGGCCGACGAGACTGGGTTCACGACGATGGCCCGCAGGCGTGCCTCGGGCGCAAAGGCTGGATCAGAGATAGCGCCCGAGCTCGGCGTGGGCATGTTGGGCTACGCTTTTATGGGCAAGGCGCACAGCAACGCATACAAAACACTGCCCTACATGATCTATCCGCCGCCGGCCATGCCCAGGCTGGCGGCGATCTGCGGGCGCGACGCAGAAGCGGTGGCCGAGGCAGCTCAGCGCTATGGCTATGCGCGCTACCACACCGACTGGCAGGCATTGATAGACGACCAAACAGTGGACCTGCTGGACAATGGCGGTCCAAACCATTTGCACGCGGCGCCCAGCATGGCTGCTCTGCAGGCAGGCAAACACGTCATCTGCGAAAAACCACTGGCCCGGAATGCCGGCGAGGCCAGGGCGATGCTTGAGGTAGCACGCGGGAGTGGGGCCAAACACATGGTGGCCTTCAACTACCGTTTCGTGCCAGCCATCCGCCTGGCCTGGGAACTCATACAGGGTGGAGCCCTGGGCCAGATCTACCATTTCCGGGCCGTGTACCTGCAGGAGTGGCTCATGCCGCACCAGGGAACGGCCTTCACCTGGCGCTCGGACAAGGCGCGCGCCGGCAGTGGCGCGGTCGGAGATCTGGGGTCGCACATCGTCGACCTGGCCCACTACCTGGTGGGCCCCATCAAGAGCATAGCCGCTGCCAGCCGCATCTTTCTCAAGGACCGGCCCCTGGATGGGCAGGAGGCCACGGCTGAGGTGGACACAGACGACGCCTTTGCATCGATCGTCGAGTTTGAGAATGGCGCCCTCGGGAGCCTGGAGGCTACCCGGTTTGCTGCCGGCCGCAAGAACCACCAGGCCATCGAGATCAACGCCGAGCGGGGGAGCCTGCGCTTCAACCTGGAGCGTCTTAACGAGCTGCAGGTCTACTGGGCCGGCGAGGAGCCACGGACGACCCGCGGGTTTCACAACGTATTGGTGTCGGAGCCGTACCATCCGTGGTGGGAGCATTGGTGGCCCCAGGGGCACCTGATCGGCTGGGAGCACACCTTCGTCCACGAGTTGGCCCACTTTCTGGACTGCATCGTCAATGACCGGGAGGTGGGGCCGCACGGTGCGACGTTCGAGGATGGCTACCGGGCAGCGGTGGTCTGCGACGCAATTCTGGAGTCGGCCCGCTTACGCAAACACGTAGACATAATAATTGAGCCGTGACACGGGAGGGAGGTAGAAAGCATGGGTGAGAAAGTAGGCTTTATCGGCCTGGGCATCATGGGCTCGGGCATGGCCCACAACCTGCTCAAGGCGGGGTTTGACCTGGCGGTGTGGAATCGTACGGCGAGCAAGATGGAGCCTCTGGTAGAGGCCGGGGCGAAAGCAGCACAGAGTCCGGCTGAGCTGGCGGACCGCTGCGACATCACCGTCATCTGTGTTAGCGACACCCCAGACGTCGAGGCGGTTCTCCTTGGCGAACAGGGGGTGATCCAGGGCATCGGCAGCGGGGACCTGGTGGTCGACTGCAGTACCATCAGCCCGATCCGCACCCAGGCGCTGGCAAGCACCTTGGCGGAGAAAGGAGCCCACATGTTGGATGCGCCGGTGAGTGGCGGCAGTGAGGGCGCGGCCCAGGGCACGCTGAGCATCATGGTCGGCGGAGACGAGGAGCAGGTGTCGCGGGCCATGCCGGTCCTGGAGGCGATGGGCAAGTCGATCACGCACGTGGGCGGCAACGGTGCCGGGCAGATGGTCAAGCTGGTCAACCAGATCCTGGTGGTGAACGGCATGCTGGCCCTGGGTGAGGCGTTCCTGTTCGCCCAGGCAGGCGGCCTGGACCTGGAAAAGACGTTGCAGGCAGTCGAGGGCGGCGCGGCGGGCAGTTGGGCCCTGAGTTACCGTGGACCGCAGATCATCGAGCGGGACTGGCGGCCTGGCTTTATGATCGATCTGCAGCAAAAAGACCTGCGGCTGGTCCTCGAGGCTGCCGACGAGTTTGGTGTGCCGGTGCTGGGCTGCAGCACGAGCTTTCACCTCTACCGGACGCTGCAATCGCGCGGAATGGGCGGCGAAGGGAACCATGCGCTGATCAAAGCCCTGGAGTTCCTGTCCGACATCCGGGTGGGGAGCGAGGGGTAATAGGCGATCACCAGGGGGCTGGGGGGCCGGCCAGAGGGCCGCGTTCGCCAGGCTGGGCAGAAGGAGGAGCGATGCGGTTTGGGATCATTACCATGCAACGGGAGGCCCTTGTCCCGCCTGGGCTGAGCGCCGGAGAGGTGCTGGCCTACGTAGCGACGCTGGACCACGCCGAACTTGCGGCCCGGCTGTGGGCACAGGGCTTTGACCCGATCGAGCTAGGCGGGGACATGTCGCTGTTCTTGCCGCACAGTTTCGCGCCAGAGACCATCGAGCGGCTGGGACACTTGAGATCGCAACACGGCCTGAACTACACAGTGCACTTGCCCTTGTGGTCGGTGGAACCGTCGACGCCTCTCCAGCCGGTCCGGGAAGGGTCGGTGCGGGCGCTGGTGGACATCGTGCAGCGTACCCTGCCGTTGGAGCCCGAGGTCTATGTACTGCACGCCACCGGCGCTCTGGCGGCCGAGTTCTATCGCATGGATCTGCCGGCGGCGGGCAAAGGCTTCATCCTGCAGCAGTTCCAGGCGGGGGCCCGGCAGAGCATCGCGACCCTTCTGGAGCAGACGGGCGTGGCGAGCAGGCGGTTGGCCATCGAGACCATCGAGTTCCCCCTGGACCTGACGGCGGCACTGGCGGACGAGTTGGACCTGTCGCTGTGCCTGGACACGGGGCACGTGCTGGCCGGTTTCTCGGGCGCGGTGGATATGATGGCGGCGGTAGACGTCTGCCTGCCACGCTTGGCCGAGGTGCACCTGCATGACAGCCCGCAGTGCAGCATGGACGAGCCGGGCTACGGGCTGGACCACCGGCCGCTGGGGACGGGCGACCTGGACGTGGCGGGGCTGCTGGACCGGCTTGCAGCGGCCGGGTTCGAGGGCCCGCTGATCTTTGAGCTGACGCTCGAAGAGGCGCTGGCATCCATGGAGGTGGTCCGCGAGCAGAGACCGGCGCTGGTAGGTGGAGGGATGGGGCAGGCCTGAACTCCCTGAGCTGAGCAGCAAAACGGCACCGAGGAGGGTGCGGCATGGACCGCGAGCTGCGCTGGTACGACTATATCACCATCAACCTCTACATCTTTGGCATCAGCTTTGCGGCGGGCAGCATCACGCCCCTGCTGCTGCCCTACCTGGTGGCGCTGTTTGTGCCGGAGGAGCTCAAGAACACGTACCTGGCCACCATCCGGGTGGTGAGCCTGGCGGTGGCCATGCTGATCCAACCGGTGGCTGGGCTGCTCAGCGACCGTAGCACCCATCGCCTGGGCCGGCGGCGACCCTTTATCATCGGCTCGGCGGTGGTCAACATCCTCTTTCTGGGGCTGGTGGCGGCGTCCCCCCTGTTCGTGGGCTCGGCCCTGGACGAGACCCTGGCCCCTGTCCTGAGCGTGAGTGTGGCCTACGTGGTGCTGATGGCTGGCCTGATGTTACTCCAGGTCTCGTCGAATACGGGCCAGGCGGCGGTCCAGGGCTTGATCCCGGACCTGGTGCCCGTCCACCAGCGAGGGCGGGCCTCCGGGGTCAAGGCGGTGATGGAACTCGTGCCCTCCATCCCCCTGATCCTCGTCGGTGCGTTGGTGGGTCAGGGCAAGATCTGGCTGACGACCGGGCTGATCATGGGCGTATTCCTGGTGACCATGTTGGTCACGGTCCTGGGCGTGCACGAAGAGCCCCAGGAAGAGCCGCCGCCACGGGCGATTGGCGGCCTGGTGCTACGGCTGGTGGCGCTGACGGCGATCTTTGTGTCGGCAACCCGGGTCGGCGTGTGGCTGGTCAGCTATAGCGGCAGTGTGCTGGCTGGACAGGGGGCGGAGGTCATGATGCAGGTGGCCGTTGTCGGCCTGGCTGGACTGCTGGGCATGGCTGGCTCGATCTTTGTCGGGGTCTACCTCGGGGCGCGGGTGGGCATCGGCGCGAGGGCCAGCGAGCAGACCTCGTTCATCTGGTGGGTGGTGAACCGCCTGCTCTTCCTGGCCGCGGTAGGCTCGATCCAGGGTTTTGCCCTGTATTACTTGCGCGACGTGCTGCTGCTGCCGGATGCTGAGCGCTGGACAGGGGTCCTGCTGGCTTTTGTGGCCATCTTTTTGATCGCCTCGGCCCTGGGTGGGGGATACCTCTCTGACCGCCTAGGGCGGCGGCGGTTGGTGGCGCTCTCGGCGGTGGTGGCTGCGGCGGGCACCTTCCTCTTGTTGCTGGCGGGAGACATCACCCTCGTGATCGTGGCGGGTAGCATCATCGGCCTGGGAGCGGGCACGTTCATGGCCACGAATTGGGCCCTGGGAACGGACCTGGTGCCGCCCGAGGAGGCGGGCCGCTACCTGGGCATCTCCAACCTGGCCGGGGCGGGGGCAGGCATCGTGGGGGCAGGCATCGGCGGGCCGATGGCGGACTTTTTCAACGCCCTGGAGCCGGGCCTGGGCTACCTGGTGATCTTTGGCCTGTACGGGATGCTGTTCTTGCTGTCGGCGGTGGCGCTGACGCAGGTCAAGACGCCGGCGAGGGGGATGGGGCCTGCCTAGTACCCAAGGGGAGTTTCCTCGCCGCTGCGCGGCTCGGAATGACAGCTGTGAGACGGCGCGGAATGACGGATGTGGAGCGGACCAGGATGAGAGGGCAGGCTAGTCGCAGGAGGGCCGGCAGGCTGCGTCCTCGCCGCGTTCCCACTGGATGGTGGTATGGTCGATGTCGAAGCGTTCGTGGAGCACCTCGCTCGCTTCGGCCAGGAGTCTGTCGTCGCCTTCTGGGTCGGGTTTGACCAGGTGGGTGGTGAGGGCCGACTCGGTCGTGCTCATGGCCCAGATGTGCAGGTCGTGGACGGCCTCCACGCCGGGCAGTTCCCGGAGATAGGATCGCACCGCCTGGACGTCGATGCCCGAGGGGACTCCGCCCATGGCCAGGTGTAACGATTCGCGCAGGAGGCTCCAGGTGGTGATCAGGATGACGCCGGCGATGGCCAGGCTGACTGCCGGATCCAGCCACGTCCAACCTGTAGCCTGGATGACAAAGCCTGCAACGACCACGCCCAGGGAGACACCCGCATCAGCGGCCATGTGCAAGAAGGCGCCCTGGATGTTAAGATCCTCCTCGCGGCCGCGCATAAAGAGCGCGGCGGTCGCGCCGTTGACTACCGTGCCCACGGCAGCGACCCAGATCATGGTCGAGCTGGATACGGCGCCGGGCTCGCCGATACGGCGGATGGACTCCCAGCCGATGGCGCCGACGGCAACGAGGAGAAGCAGGGCATTGGCCAGGGCGGCCAGGATCGAGGAGGCGCGCCAGCCATAGGTGTGTCTCTCTGTGGGCCGGCGGCGCACGAGGTAGTAGGCGCCTGCGGCCAGAAACAGCCCGAGCACGTCGCTGAGGTTGTGACCGGCGTCAGCCAGGAGGGCGAGCGAATCGGCCAGCAGCCCGAAGACGACTTCGACGACGACGAAACCGACGTTGAGGGCAATACCGATGCGGAAGGGCCAATCGTAGCGACCCGCAGACGGCCTGTGCTCGTGGCCCATACTGGCGCCCTAGATGCGCAGCTCCACGACGTCGCCATCGTGCAGGACGTGATCGCGGCCCACCAGCTGGCCCTCAAAGACACCCTGGCCCCAGACCCGGGCGGCCTTCAGGTTCCTGTAAAAGTCCTGGTGTACCTTGCCTGCAAAATCGGCGACCGTGCTGCCCTTGGCGAGAACAAAAGGGGCACCGAGATCTGGCTCTCTGCCTGGGGGCTTGGCGTAGACCCTGATCACGCCCAGGATGTCAAAGACAGCCCGTTTCATCGCCTCCACGTTCCGCCCAGTGGAGGCGGACACGGGGATGAGTGTCCAGCCATCCTCGGCCAGCAGCTCCGACAGGACTTCAAAGTCTTCAGCACACGCCTCGTCGTCACACTTGTTGGCCAGGACGAGCGTTGGCTTGATATAGGGCCGGCGCGCGCCGTCATACAGGGCCTGCCGGTGCGAGGCCAGGATGCGGTTCTCTTCGAGGATGGCGACCGTGTCCTCTAACTGCTGGATGGGGAAGCTCTGCAGGTCGACCACCAGCAGCAGCAGGTCCGCCCGGCGGATGAGGTCCAGTAGCTGCGGGTCGACAAACCCTGCACTCAGAGGCGGGGTGTCGATGAGCTGGACCTGCACGTTGGCCACAGGCATCATGCCCGGCGTGGGCGTCCAGGTGGTGTAGGGATACTCGGCCACCTCGGGGGTGGCGTTGGTCAGGGCGGCGACGAGGGCCGACTTGCCCACGTTGGGCGGGCCGATGACGGCGACCTGGCCTGCCCCTTCGGGATCGATGTTGAAGGGCGATTCCTGCTTTGTGGTCCGTTTCTGGGCCTTGGATGACTCTTTGAGCTTGGAGAGCCGGCGGCGCAGGTCGGCGCGCAGGTGATCCGTGCCTTTGTGCTTGGGGATGGTGCTGATGAGCTCCTCAAGCGTGACGATCTTTTCCTCGATCGTCTTGGCGGCGCGGTATTCTTTTTCGACCTCAAAGTATTCGGGCGGCAGATTGGTAGGCATCGTCTACCGCTCTTCCCTCCTGATTCGTATCTGATCTGCACTCCCTGCGCAGAGGGCCGGACGGGCTCCAGCAGCACGAGCTCGATGGCGTCGTCGCCCGTGTTTATTATACCTCAAAAGCGCTCTCGCCGGCAAGCTCTGGCCATATGGCATCCAGGGCAATCGCATTTGGACCGGCTAGAGAAAGCCTGTCATCCTGAGGAGCGTCAGCGACGCGCCGTCCCGGCATCCCGGGGAAGAATCTCGCCTAGGCTGAGGAAACCGAGATTCTTCGCGCCCTACGGCCGCTCAGAATGACAAATCCGATTACCCTGATATGGCATCAGCCAGCCTCCTCGCCCATTTGACACAAAGGCCGATCCGTGGCATACTCCGCCCTTGGAACCCCACCCTGAAGGTAATTCACACTCGGGAACCAATAGAGCGCGATGTCCGCGTGCTGCGGTCAGGGCCGGCCAGCAGGGCCAGATGTGCAGTCTGCCCGGCAGATGGTAGTGATCAGCGTGGCGCTCGCACGGGAGGTGTACTCTGCTTCTGGTCAAGATCATGGCCGCTCTGGCGGCTGGTGCCACATTTCTGACCTTTGTGGCTCCTGTGGTTGGCGAGGTGATCGCAACCCTGCCCCCACCCTTTCCCAAAGAGCCCGTCACCCCGCTGACGGCCGCTGGCCTCGCCTACGAGGAGGTAGCCTTCGCGACGACCGACGGGCTAACGCTGCGCGGCTGGTTCGTCCCCGCCGGGCAGCTGGATGGCCCGGCCATCGTCTATGCGCCAGCGACCAGCCACGACCAACGCTCCGGGCTCTCACTGCTGCCGGCATTCCACGAGGCAGGCTACCACGTGTTGCTGTTCAGCTATCGCGGGCACGGGCAGAGCGATGGGCTGACGGGGCGCTTCACCTATGGTGAAGCTGAGAGCAGGGACGTGGATGCCGCGGTGCAGTTCCTGCGCCAGGGCAAAGGCGTGGGCCGCATCGCCCTGGTCGGGCACAGTGTCGGTGCTGTGTCAGCGATCCTGAGCGCTGCCCGCAACCCCCAAGTGGGAGCTGTGGTGGCGGTCGCGCCCTTTACCTGCGTGAGCGAGGTGTGGCAGACCAGCCGGCCAAAGCTGGTGCCGCGCTTTATCCTGGACTGGACCCTGTGGATCGCCGAAAAGACCAGGGGCTTTGACCGCGACCAGGTCTGCCCGCTGGACGTCGTGCAAGACATCGCGCCCCGCCCGCTGTTGATCATCCATGGCACGGCCGACCGGCGCATCACCGTCGAGCAGGTGCGTCGCCTGCTGGGCGCGGCCGGCCGGCCCAAGTCGTTGTGGCTGGTCAAGGGCGCTAGCCATAGTGGCGTCCGCAGCCCGGCCCTGGATGTGCTGGCCCCCGAGGTAGTCACGTTCCTGCAAGCGGCGTGGCAACGCCCGAGGGAGCCGGTGACCGGCCTGGCCTGGGAGCCGGTTGCGCAGATCTCGATGCAGTAGATCCTTTCGATGCTAACCTTCTGGTTGGTCGGAGGGGGGCAGCTCGTCCGGCCGGCGCCGGATCCAGTCTTTGTGCGAGGCGATGTCCCTGTCCAGGAATAGGCGGCGCAGGATCACACGCCGCCGCTCGGGCCCAGGTGGTGGTAGTGGCCGCCGGTTGGCCTCCAGGCGTTTGGCCAGGGTCAGCACCAGCATCACGGCTGACAAAGGGGCTACGATCGCGGGCCCGCCAGCCAGGTGGCTGAACAGGGGCAGGCTCAGCATCGCGGCCAGCGCCCAGGGGGCTGAGTCACCCAGGGCCCAGCCCACAGCCAGGAAGACCAGCATCCAGGGAAACCCCCACGGAAAGATGACCAGGAGCAGGCCCAGAAAGGTGCCCAGCCCTCGACCGCCGGTGAAGCCAAAGAAGACGGGCCAGTTGTGCCCGGCTACGGCGGCCAGGCCGGCAGCGGCAGCGACAGGCATGCCCAGGCCCAGTTGCAACCCGAGCCAGGCCGGGAGGGCAGCCTTGCCCAAGTCGAACAGGCCCACGGGCACGATCGCCCAGCGAGCCACGTGCTCCCAGACCATCGAGCCGCTGACGGTGCCGCTGCCATAGCGACGCAGGTCCAGGCCTTTGAGCCAGCGGCCAGCCAGGTAGGCGGTGGGGATTGAACCCAGAAGGTAACCACCCACGACGAGCAGCAGCGACTCGAGCCTCACCGGGGCCTGCCTTCCGAGCTCGTGCGCCGGGCGTAGGGCCAGCCGGCCAGGCCCGAGCCCAGGGCCAGCAAGCCCAGGATGGCCATAACCGGCCGGATTCCCACGGAGTCGGCCAGGGAACCGCCGAGCAGCAAGGGGATCACGGCTGCGGCGTTGGCCATGGCCAGTTGCGCAGCAATGACACGGGCCCGCATGCCCGGCGGCGGGCGCTCCTGGAGGATGACCCGGGCCGAGATGATGGTAAAGGCCAGGGCGACGCCCATGACCAGGATCGGTGGCAAGATCAGCCACAGCCTGCCTGGCCCACCCCCGGCGACGCTCAGCAGAAGGACACTCAATCCCAGGCCTATCAGGCCCACGGTGATCCAGACGGGGCGGCTGATGCGGCCTGCCCAGCGGCTGAGGAGGGCTGCTCCCAGGACAAAGCCCAGTCCGCCGGGCAATATCAACAACGGTGCATCCTCGACCGGCATGCCCAGGTGGCGCGACATGAGCCCGGGCAGGAGGGAGAGCAGGACCAGTAGCAAGGTGGCGGCCACCGTCGCCTGGACCGTCACCAGGCGGAGCAGGCGGTCATGGCCTATGGTGAGCCAGCCTGCTTTGAGGTCTGCTGCCAACCTGGGCAAGAGGGAGCCTGTTCGGCTGCCCGGTTCTGTGAGCCGCTGATCTCGCGGCAGACCGGCCACGAGGGCCAGGGCCAGGAGGCACAGCCCTCCCCCGGCCAGGCCCACGGCGGGGACACCGAAGGTTTTGATCAAGAGCGGGCTCAGGAGGACGATGCCCAAGCCCTCGCCGGCGAGCATGGTCATTTGGTAGAGGGCGTTGGCTGGCACGAGCCTGTGTTTTTCCACCAGGTCAGGCAGGAGGGCCAATTCGGCGGGCGTCGCGAATTGGCTGAGGAGTGCGTCCGTCGCGTTGACAGCATAGATGGTGGCGAGTGCTGCACCGAGCGGCAGCGTCCCTGTGCCAGCCCAGAACCAGATGGCCAGCAGGGCCCGGCCGAGATGGCTGGCCATCAACACGCGTTTTCGGCCCCAACGGTCCACTACTGCACCGGCGACCAGGGAGCCCAGGAAGGCAGGCAGGATGGAAGACACGATGACCAGGCCTATCTGGATACTGGAGCTGGTCCGCTCTTCTACCAGTACCGCGCCGGCAAGGCTCAGGCCGTAGAGCATCGTCACCGTGCTGAACTGCGCGCCGAGCAGCCGCCCAAAGTTGCGGTTGCTGAGCAGTGCGCGGGCGCCCGTGATCCGCAGTGAGCGCACTTCCATTGGCGCTGTGGCCCTCCGAACCCTAGTCCACGTAGAAGGCCACACCCAGGACCCCGGGCCCGGTGTGAGCACCCATGACTGGTGTCAACTCGGTCACATAGAGCTCGGCGCAGTTGAAGCGTCGCTCGATCTGCTGGCGCAGCTCTTCGGCCTCCTCGGGGACCGCTGCGTGCAGGATGGCGGCATGGAGGGGGCGGCTGTCCACCCGATCGGCCATTTCTCCGAGCATGACCTTCACTGCCTTCGCTTTCGTGCGGGGCCTGGTCAGCACGTCCACATGCCCGTCGGCCAGGTACAGGACAGGCTTGATCTGTAGCACCGTGCCCAGAAGGGCAGCGGCGCCGCCGATACGCCCGCCACGGTGCAGGTATTCCAAGGTGCCAATCGTGGCCAGCAGGTGTACCTTGGCGGCCACTTCCTCGGCTCGGGCCACGACCGCCTCCATGCTTGCGCCAGCGGCTGCGGCGCGGGCGGCCTCCAGGGCGACAAAGCCCTGGGCCATCGCCGCCGTTTGGCTGTCCACCACGCGGATCGGCACGTCGTCCAGCAGCTCACTGGCGGTCACAGCCGCAGTGTGGGTGGCGCTGAGCCTGGCAGAGACGTGGATGGAGACGATGCCAGAGGCCAGCGAAGCGGTCGCTGTATAGACGTGCAGGAAATCGCCGATGGACGGCGCGGAGGTCGTGGGTGGGTGCCGGGCCTCGCGCTGCAGGTGGTATACCTCGGTCGGCGTGATGTCTACGCCATCATAGAATGCATGGCCGTCGATAGCCAGCACGATGGGCACCACGCGGATGCCCAGTTTCTCTGCCAGCGACGCTGGCACGGTGGCGCTGGAATCGGTGACAACCACTACCTTCTTCATCTTCGTGTCTCCTGGCCAAAGCCAGATCCTGGCCCGATGCAGTGCTCCGAAGAGGATAAGGTGATCCTATCATAACACAAGAAGGCCCTGGGCACAATAGCCAGTTGGACCATTCCGGCATTGACCTGGTGGCCAATGAGCAGCTCGCAGTGGCCAGTGGCCAGTCTCCTGGGTGCCGAGCATGCCGTCTCCTGCGTGCGCAACAGGCTTCACCAGCGCAAGTACTGCCGTGCTGCCATTGTAACCCAGCTTCTGTTGTCCAGCTTGACCCTGGCGCCCAGGACGCTGACGAGCACGGCCCATCTGCCTGACAGCCCATGTCAGCAGACCGCTGGCAGCCCACGGGCTGCTCGTCATTCCCCAGAGAGCGGAGCTGAGGCAGGGGCCAGGGGGTGGTGCTCCGTCGTCCTGGTAGGAACTGCCCGCGAGCGACCCCGGTGGTTAAGCCCAGAGTGGGTCCTGCTGCGCTGCGGGCACTGTCCTGCCGGCCATGCTCTCCGCTCGCTCCCATTCGGCGCCGTAAGGGTCTCCCAGGGCGCGCCACTCGGCCGCGAGGGGCATTACGCCCAGCTCCCGGACCGCCTGTCGCGCGGCGAGGCCCACGATGGCCGTGTAGGTGGGATAGGCCAGCTCCATCTCGGCCAACTGCTCGACCCACATGTCGGCGGCCATGCCGGCGGCGACCAGTTGGATGGCCTCCAGGGCTTGCTCGCCTACGATGTGGGCGCCCAGGATCCGGTGTGATTCCTGGGATACGATCAGCTTGCAGAAACCGTCGGTCCGCTCGTCGATGATGGCCCGGTCCAGGTGGGTGTAGGGCACCACCACCACGACCAGGTGCGGCTCGCTGGCCCTCGCCGCTAGTTCGGTGAGGCCGACGCTGGCATATTCGGGATCGGTGAAACCGCCATGGGGCACCACCCGGTGAGCGTGCGGCTGGCCCACGCCCAGAACGGCGTTCTCGGCAGCGATGCGGGCTTCGTGCGAGGCGCTCTGGACAAGCATCATCCGGCCGTTGATGTCCCCCGCGGCAAAGATATGGGGCGCGGAGGTCTGGAGGTAGTCGTCCACCATGACATAGCCGCGCTCAGCTCGCACCCCGGCAGCAGGCAGGTTGAGAGACTCGGCGTTGCCCGGCCAGCCAGCGGCAATCAGCACGGCTTCGACAGCCAGGGAGTGGATCTGGCCATCCTGGCCGTAGTACAGCTCCAGGCCAGCCTCCGATCGCTCGACCCGCTCGACACCGGTGATGCCCTCGATGATGTGCAGCCCACGCTGCCGCAGGGCATCGGCCATCACCGTGGACAGCAGGTCGTCTTCTTTGTCCAAGATCTGGCCGCCGCGCTCCAGGACAGAGACCTGGACCCCGAAGGCGTCAAAGATCGAGCCAAGCTGGCAGCCGGCGGCAGAGCCCCCGACGATGGCCATGGAGCGCGGCAGCGATGGCAGCCTCCAGATGTCCTCGTGGGTGAGGGCGTGCTCACTGCCGGGAAAGGTTAGCTTGCGGGCATGGCCGCCGGCACAGATGATGAACTTCTCTGCCTCCAGCCGGCGCCCCGCCGCCATCTCGATGGTATGGGGATCGACAAACCGGGCCTGGCCTGCACGGGCATAGACGGTCACGCCCGCTCGTCGAAGGTACCCCAGTAGCTGCTTCTTCTCGTGAACGGCGCTGATCACCTCGTGGGTGCGCCGCAGCAGTTGCGGCAGGTCGACGACCGGTGCCTGGCCTACCAATCCATACTCGTCAAAGTGCTCGGACTCGCGCAGCAAGCGGGCCGCTTTGGCCAGCACCCGCGTGGGGACACAGCCGTCGTTGGTGCAGGTGCCGCCCATCTCGCCGCGCTCGACGAGGGCGACCTCCGCACCCAGTTCCCGGGCGCGCAAGGCGGCGACGACCCCGGCAGGCCCGCCACCGATCACGATCAGATCAAGTTCCATGGTTCCACCTCATCATCCTCCTAGCGACACAGACAGCAGTTCCTCGGGCTTGCGGCGCAAGCCCGGGCACATCCGGCCACAGCCTCGGGCTCTGCGCCCTGGTCCAAGTGCCCACGCTACATCATAGCAGCTTTGGCCTGGACTGCATCGGCGTAATGGCCCAAACTGCCTGCGACAAAAGATGTAGCAGGGCGCTGGACGGTGCCCAGGAAAACAAAACCGCGGAGGGAGAAAAGGCTCCGCTCCGCGGTGGGTGTGGCCTGGGACAGGCGAGGCGCCGGGGCTATGGGCCGAACTCCAGGGCGCCGACGGAGCCGTGGCCCCCGCTCCCTCCGTCTTCCTCCTCTTCATCGCTTTCACGCAAGTTCTCAGCGATCTCTTCCAGGCGCTCCTGGACCCGGCCGTGGACCGTGTCCTCGGGATAGAGCCCTTCCTCGTCTGGCTCGCCCGCCGGCCAGCCGGTGAGGATCTCGATGCCCTCGTCGACGGTATCCACGGGATAGATATGGAATTGGCCGCTGGCAATCGCCTGGCGGACGTCGGCCCGCAACATGAGGTTCACTACGTTGCAGGCGGGCATGATGACTCCCTGGTCGCCGGTCAGCCCCTGACGCTGGCAGGTATCGAAAAAGCCCTCTATCTTTTCGTTGACGCCGCCCACCGGTTGGACGTTGCCCTGCTGGTCAACAGAGCCGGTGACGGCGATGCCCTGCCTGATGGGCAATTCGCTGAGGCTGCTCAGCAGTGCATACAGCTCGGAGGCACTGGCGCTGTCGCCCTCGATCTCGTCGTAGAGCTGTTCGAAAGAGATCGACGCCGAGAGGCTTAGCGGCGAGCCAAAGGCATACTGGCCGCCGAGGTAGCCGGTCAAGGTGAGCAGCCCTTTGTCGTACAGGCGCCCGCTTAGCTTGGCCTCTCGGTCCAGCGAGATGACGCCTTCCTTGCCTGTGTAGGTCTGGACCGTGATGCGCGACGGCCGGCCAAAGCTGTAATCACCCAGGGAGAGAACGGTCAACCCGTTGACCTGTCCCAGCGCCTCGCCTTCGACCTGGATGCGCTGGACTCCCTCCGCGATCAGATCCTGCCCCTCTTCTTCTATGCGATTGGCGCGGTAGGCTCGCTGTTCAATGGCTTTGTCGACGTCGACGGCAGTGACCAATTGCCGGCCGGCACGCTGAGCCCAGTAACTGGCCTCGCGGATGACGTCGGCAATGTCTCCAAAGTGGGTCGAGAGCTTGTTCTGGTGCTCTGCGAGGCGAGCGCCAAAGTCGACCACACGTGCCACGGCCGTGCGGTCAAACGGCAGCAGTTTCTCCTGCTGGCAGCGGGCCGCCACAAAGCGGGCATAACTCTCGATGGCTTCGGGTGTGCGTGCAAAGACGTCGCCAAAATCGGCCTGGACTTTGAATAGCTTGCGAAAGTCCTGGTCATAGTCTTGGAGCAAGTAGTAGGTAGCCGGATCGCCGATGAGCACGACTTTGGCGTCAAAGGGGATGGGCTCTGGCTCCAGCGTGGGCGTAGAGACGATTTGCAGCTGGCTGCCCGCTTCCTCGATCCGGATCTTGCGGTTCTTGAGGGTTCGCTTCAGCGCGTCCCAGGCCAGGGAGTTGGTCACAAGGCTGTCCATCTCGAGGACGACAAAACCGCCGTTGGCCCGGTGTAACGCACCGGCCTTGATCATCGTAAAGTCGGTCACCAGGGCGCCCAGCTCGGAGCGATGCTCGATGCGCCCGAGCAGGTTGGCATAGGTGGGATGGGGTTCAAAGATCACCGGAGCCCCTTGTAGCTCCCCATTGTCGACCAGCAGGTTCACCTGGTACCGCCGGAGCAGGTCCTGTCTTTGCCCCGCTCGCACGGCCGAGGCCAGCCCGCCTTCGCCGTCCTCGTCCTCCCGGAAGCCGTCGACGTTCTCCACGAGGTCGGCATGGACCTCGGTAAGGTAGGTGTCCACCTCCTCGATGTGGCCATATTGCTGGCGTACGTCGTCGATGAGGTGGCTCACGGCAAAGTCGGCAATCTGCCGGTCAAAGTCCTGCAGATGGTTCTTGGCCGTCTTGTCCAGGCCGCGGATGAGCCGCATGGTTTCGGCCATCTCGCCATGCAGCCGTTCCTGCCGCTCTTCCAGCCTGG
>JAMJFU010000006.1 GCA_023544525.1 Anaerolineae bacterium
ATGACGGCGACATCCTGGCGGCGCCTTCCCAGTTCCAGGAGGGCCTCTCCGTATGCGTCACGTGTCTCAACCAGCTCGCCCACATTCCACTCGAGCATCAGGCTACCCCCTCCTCCGGCGCCAAGATCCGCATCGCCTCTGCCCACTGCGCCTGGCTGATGGGCGCGTTGTGAAACTGGAATTGGCCCTCCATAAAGGGCACGCCCTTGCCCTTGACCGTCTGGGCCACGATCACGGTTGGTTTGCCCTTGACTGCCTCGGCAGCGTCCAAGGCGTCGCACACCTGGCGCAGGTCGTGGCCGTCGATGCCGATGGTATGCCAGCCAAAGGCTTGCCACTTTTCGGCCAGGGGTTCCAGGTTCTTGGCCTCGTCGACCTCGCCCTGGCTCTTCAGATGGTTGCGGTCGACCAGGGCGCACAAGTTATCCAGCTTGTGCGTCGAGCTGCCCATGGCCGCCTCCCAGACCTGGCCCTCGTGCAACTCCCCATCCCCCAGCAGGCAGTATACCCGGATGCCCAGCCCCCGGATCCGGGCTGCCAGGGCAATGCCATTGGCAAAGGACAGCCCCTGTCCCAGCGAGCCGGTGCAGGCTTCCAGGCCAGGCGTCATGCAGGCGTTGGGATGGCCCTGGAGAATGCTGCCCAGTTGTTTCAACGTGGGCAGGATCTCCATCGGCAGCACGCCGAGCTTGGCCAGCGCGACGTACTGCGCTGGGACGGTGTGACCCTTGCTCATCACAAAGCGATCGCGCCCATCCCAATCGGGATCCGCCGGATCGTAGCGCATCTTGTAGAAGTAGAGCGCGGTGACCATCTCGACGACGGACAGCGAGCCACCAAAGTGGTGCGGCTTGTCGGCACCCATCATGTGCACCATGTGGTAGCGGATGTCGCGTGCCACGGCTTCTAGCTCAGCCAGCCTGCGATCGTCAACCATACAACTTCCTCCAGTAGTCCCTGCTCCGTGGCAGGGCCGCTAGTCGACCGGATACAGAAGGATCTTGTGGGCTTCCAGCGCCTCGAGCCTGTGAAAGGCCTCTTCCCAGCGGGTGATGGGCCAGATCTCGCTGATGAGCGGCTCGGTTTGGATCCTGCCCTGGCGCATGAGCTCGAGGCAGGTCTCCCAGGTCGTCCAGGCGTGGCTAAAGGCGCCCTGGTAGGTGATGACCTTGGCCACGATCTCGTCCATGGGGTGGTTGACTGGCTGTAGCGCCCAACCAATCTTGGTCACCTGCCCGTTCTGCCGTACCAACTGCAGCGACTGCCGCATGGCAGCGGGCACGCCGGCACAGTCGACGACCAGGTGCGCGCCCAGGCCATCGCCCAGTCCGCGGACCAGCTCCAGCGGGTCCTGCTGGCTCACGTCTACGGCCAGATCGGCGCCGAGTTGTCTGGCCAGCTCCAGCCGACGCCCGTCTCGCTGGGTGCCGGTGACGATGACCGTGCCGGCGCCAGCCAGCCT
Source organism: Anaerolineae bacterium (assembly GCA_023544525.1). Taxonomy (GTDB): domain Bacteria; phylum Chloroflexota; class Anaerolineae; order JAAYZQ01; family JAAYZQ01; genus JAMJFU01. The sequence continues at coordinate 1,463 of JAMJFU010000006.1, forward strand.
GGCCACCTGCAGACAGAACAGGCCTACCGGGCCCGGGCCGATGATGACCACCAGGTCACCAGGCCGGATGTGGCTCTTTTCGGCGACGGCATTGTAGGCGACGCAGATCGGTTCGGTCATGGCTGCGGTTTCATAGCTCACGCCATCGGGCAGGTGGTGCAGCCGGTGGGCCTTGGCCCGGACGTAGCGGGTAAAGGCCCCATCCACAGCAAAGCCAAAGGCCCGGCGCTGCGGGCAGACGTTATAGTTGCCCGACCGGCAGAGGGCACAGACCCCGCAGGTCTCGGCCGCGGTCTCACAGGTGACGCGGTCCCCCACGGCAAAGCCCGCCACCCGCTCGCCGACCTCTACGATCTGCCCCGACCATTCGTGGCCGAGGACCACCGGTGGGCGGGCCAGGAGGGTCAACTGGCCGTGGTACATATGCGGCTCGCTGCCGCAGATGCCACAGAACTTGACCTCGACCAGGCACTCTTCCGGGCCGATGGTTGGGACCGGCACGTCACGGATCTCGACCGAACGGTCGGCCTTGTCGTACAACACAACTGCTTTCATAGCTTATCTCCGTACTCGCGTTCTATTGGTCTGCCAGAACGTCCCTGAACGCAGCGTCGATTCCCTCCAGGGCGCGGTCCACGTCGGCGTCTGTGTGGGCCGTCGAGATGCCGTGATGCCACATGGTGTGAATGTAGACGCCGTGGCGCAGGCAGGCGGCGCAGAAACGGTGGAACAGGGGCCAGTCGTAGTCCATGACGTCGTGGTAGCTACGCAGCTCTCGCCCAGCCGGTGGGCCGAGCAGTAAGGAAAAGCGGGCCCCTAGCATCTGGGTGCGGCCGGCGATGCCAAGACGCCCCAGGATCTCGTCGATACCGTCACATAGCCGCTGGCTGCGGCCCAGCAAGGCATCGAAGCAGCCGGGCTCGCCAATGATATCCAGGAAGGCGCTGCCGGCGGCGATGGCCGAGAGGTGGCCGTTGTAGGTGCCGCTGTGCTGCGCCTGGCCCAGGGGCGCGACATGCTCCATGATCTGCCGCCTGCCGCCAAAGGCGCTGAGGGGCATACCCCCGCCCAGGGCCTTGCCCAGCGTGCACAGGTCGGGCGTCACCCCGTAGGTCTCCTGCATGCAGCCCGGGCCGGTGCGAAAGCCTGATAGGATCTCGTCAAAGATCAGCAGACTGCCCTGCTCTGCCGTCAGGCGGCGCAACAGTTCGAGGTAACCAGGCAGGGGCAAGATGGTGCCGCTGTTGTAGTTGACCGGCTCGAGGATGACGGCTGCGATCTCGTGACCCTGGTGCTTGAGCAACTCTTCGGCCTGCTCAAAGTCGTTGAAAGGCAGGACGATGCAGTCTTGCTGCAGACACTCGGGCAGCCCCGGTGCAGCGGGCGTGATCTGCGGCCAGGCCTGATCAGGCGGGGGCCAATAGTTGTAGGCGAGGTAGTCGTTGTAGCCGTGAAAATGCCCTTCGAATTTGACGATGAGGGGGCGGCCCGTGTATTCTCGGGCCAGCTTGACGGCATAGTAGGTCGTCTCGGTGCCGGTCAGCGTGAAGCGCAGCATCTCGACGCAGGGCACAGCTTCAGCGATCCGCTGCGCCAGCCTGGCGTGCCACTCATTCTCGTAGGCGCACAGGAGCCCCATCTCCAGGGCCCGGCGGATGGCGCTGGTCACCTGGGGGTGAGAATGCCCCACCAGTGCGCTGCCGAAGGACGTGCAGAGATCGACGTAGGCGTTGCCCGCCAGGTCATAGACCCGGCCGCCCTCGGCGCGGGAGAGGTAGACTGGGCTGCCCAGCCCCTTGTGGATGCGGGCTGAGGCACACACGCCACCTGGCAGGTAGCGCGCAGCCAGGTCCATGTGCTCGCGGGTGAATCCCATCACATCGCTTACGCTGCCGTCCACCCACCGTCGAGGTAGATGGTCTGCCCGGTGATGAAATCGGACGCGGGCGATGCCAGAAAGACGGCCAGGCCAAAGAGGTCCGGGATCTCTCCAACGCGGCCCATGGGGATGCGGCCCAGGACCCAGTCTCGGGTGGCCGGGTCGTCGAGCAGGAAGGCGTTGAGGTCGGTGCGGATAAAGGTCGGGGCGATGGCGTTCACGTTGATGCCTTGCCGTGCCCACTCGATGGCCAGCGACTTGGTCAGCAGATTGACCGCACCCTTGCTGGCTGGGTAAGCGGGATCGTTGGCCCGGCCCTGGAGGCCGCGCACGGAAGACATATTGATGATCTTGCCCCGGCCCTGCGCCAGCATGACCTTGCCCACTTCTTTGCAGCACAGGAAGGTGCCCCGGAGGTTCACATCCATGATCCGCTGCCACTCCTCCACCGGGAATTCCACGGTCGGCTTGATGCTGACGATGCCAGCCGAGTTGACCAGGATGTCGATGCGGCCGAACTCGTCCAGGACGCGCTCGACCATGGCCTGGACACTGGCCTCGTCGGTCACCTCCGCGGTCACCGGCAGGGCCCGGCGGCCCAGCGAGCGTATCTCGCCGGCCACGGCCTCGACGTCAGCCGCCGTCCGGCTGAGGGGTGCTACGTGGGCACCCGCCGCCGCCAGCGCCAGCCCGATGCCCCGTCCCAGGCCCCGGCTGCCCCCCGTCACCACGGCCACCCGGCCGGACAGGGAGAACAGGGTTGGGACGGCCTCCAATGCCTCTCTGGGGATTGCTTCCAAAGTCTGCCTCCACAAACTCAGACTGGTCCAATCGCCAACGTGCGGTTCGTTGAGATTGGACCAGCCTCTGCGGGAACGTCCCTGTCCTAGTCGGCCTCGTCTTCCAACACAGCCACAGCCCGGATCGGCGAGCCGCTGCCCTTGCGGATCTTGAGCGGCAGGCCGATGAACTGAAAGCGCTTGCCCACCACAGGCCGCAGGTCACCCAGGTTCTCGATGTTGAGCGTCTGCATCTCGCGGCAGACCTGATGTGCTGGGTAGCTCGTCGTGCCACCGCGATCGTGGCTGGGCGCATCCTGGCCGATATTGACGGCGCCCGCGCCATAGACAAACCCGGCGGCTTCGCGGCCCAGTCCCGGATAGTCGGTCAGCCAGGCATCGGTGCCCCAGGTGCGCACATAGTGGCCGGAGTAGAGGAGCACCGTGTCCCCCTTTCGGATCTCCAGCCCGTACTTGTCGAGGGCCGCCTGGATGTCGGCCACTGTGTACTCGGTCCGGGGCGGAATGTGCGACAGATCGATGCAGATGCCGCTCGTGTAGAACCAATCGAGGGGGATCTCGTCGATGGACGGTGCGTCCTTGCTCGGGTCAATGTGGCTGATCGAGTCCACGTGGGTGGTACCGTGGGTGGACATCTCGATCTTTTCAGCGGTGTAGCTATAGCCCCCGGTAAATCGACCCGACGCCGCAGTTTCCTCGTGCGTCGCGACCACGGTCACCTTGGTCTCAGGATGACCGGGCCACACTGGGGCTCCGGTGTAGATTTCCTGGCTCAAGTCGACAAGCTTGTAGCCCATAGACGTTTCTCCTTGGTATCGGTCGGGCTCTTACACCCTGGGGGTGGGGCCGGGTGAGGATGAAATCGCGCCGCACGTGGTGGCCATGCCGCCCACATGCTCCCCCAGGCGCAGATTTCATCTCCCCACCGGCCAAACCCTTCCTGGCCGGCCCTTCGCCCAGTGGGGATAAGAGCTATCCTGTCTGGATGATCTCTAGCGACACGCCGTCCGGGTCAAAGAAGTAGGTCCAGCGCCAACCCTCCATCGGTCCGGCCGGGATGGTGGCTGGCGGTGCTGTGAACCGCACCCCGTGCTCCAGAAAGCGCTGATAGACCGCATCGATGTCTTCCACCTGAAGGGCGATGTGCATCGCGCCGGCATCGTTGTTGTTGCGGTCATAGGGCCGCCCTTTGGCGGTGACGTACTCGATCAGCTCCACCTGGGCGTCTCCGGCGCGCAGGATGGCCAGCTTGACCTTGGCCTTGGGCACGCCGAGCGCCTTGGAACGGTCGTCGCCGCTGCGCTCGCTTTCTTCCGTCATGACCAACTCCAGTCCGAGAAGGTCGCAGTAGAAGGTGATGGACCGCTCCAGGTCGCTGACCGTGATGCAGGTGTGATGGACCCCTTTGATCATCGTTTCGACCCTGCAGGGCGGGATGGCAACATCCCGCCCTGCCTGTGCAACTAGCCCGAGGCCTCTTTGGCCTCCAGCGCCCGAAGGATCACCTCAGGGGTGGCTGGATACTCGTCGATCCAGATGCCAATGGCATCGTGGATGGCGGCCATGATGGCTGGCGGCGGCCCGTTGGTCGAGCCTTCCGAAAAGCCTTTGGCACCCTTCACGCCGGCCGGGTGCGGCACCTCTTCAATGCCCCAAAGGGTCTCTTCTGGATAGTCCAGAAAGGTGGGTAGGGCATAGTCGCTAAAGTTTTCCGGCGCCCAGTCCGGGTTGGGATAGTAGGGATAGGAATTCTCGGTCAACGTGGTCCCCAGGCCGGGATGCAAGCCGCCGTTGATCTGCTGCCGCACCAGCAAGGGATTGACCGCCTTGCCGACCTCCCATACCTGGGTCAGCTTGGTCACGTCCACCATACCGGTTTCGGTGTCCACCTCGACCTCGGCGACACAGGCGCCAAAGGAGATGGCGCCCACGGCCGGCATAGCGCCGGTCTCGGGGTCGTGGGGGTGGAAGCGGGCCGGCTGCCAGGCTCCGGTGCCGACCAGCAGGGCGGGATCGGCACCGCCGCCGAACATCGACGCCCCGCCGACCTCGGCCAGCGTCATCGACCGGTCGGGCGCGCCTTTGACAAAGACCTTGCCCTCCTTGTACTCCAGGTCGTCTGGGTGTGCTTCGAGCAGGTCGCTGGCATACTCGCGGATCTTTTTCTTGAGATCCTCGGCCGCATTCTCGACGGCGTGGGGGTCGATGAGAGTGACCCGGCTGGCAAAGCTGCCCAGGCTGAGGGGGGCAAAGTCGTCGGCAAAGTTGCTGGCAAAGACGTGCTCGATGGGCACTTCCATCAAGTCGGCGGCGAACTGGCGGAGGATCGTGGTCGATCCCTGGCCCAGGTCCACCGCGCCGACCAACAGGACCAGTGTGCCATCAGGTTTCAGTTGGATTGCCGCGTTGCTGGGATCGCCCGCTCCCTTGTTGCCGGTGGGGTGCAAGACGCAAGCCATCCCGACACCTTTCTTCTTCATATTGCTACCTCCCTCGTGAACTCATGGCCAGGAGATGTTCCGGCAGCTCGATGCCATGCACCTCGGCTGCACCCCTCATGGCCTCCAGCGCCCCGGCCCCCCGGACGACGTAGCGGGAAGCCCCGATGTCGCCATCACGCCAGGCATTGATGAAGCGCAACTCCCACGGATCCATGCCAATGGTGTCAGCAATCTTGCTCATCTGCATCTCCATCGGGAACTGGCCGTTCATGATGGTGAAACCACGCATCGAGCTCGAGCCTGCCTTGTTGGTGAGCACGCACTGGCCATCTATGCGCGTGTTGGGGATGTGGTATGGCCCGGAAGCAAACATGGAGCATTTTTCCACGCCGTAGGGTGAGAAGCCACCATAGGCCCCAGAGTCATGCCACAGCTTGATATGATTGGCCGTGAGCCGGCCATCTTTTTTGATGCCGGTCTTGTACTCCAGGATAAAGACGCCGCGCTTGGTCGAGTAGAGCAGATCCTCGCGCCGGCTGTAGCGGTACTTGACCGGCCTCTTGAATTTGATGGCGGCCAATCCGGCCAGGTGGTCGGCATGGATATGGTTCTTGCCACCAAATCCACCGCCGACGACGCCGCCCACGTAGCGAATGCGGCTCATGGGCAGGTTAAAGATGGCTGCCAACTGGCCCAACTGGAAGTAGAGGCATTGGCTATGGGTATGGATGACCAGCCGCTCGGCTTCGTCAAAGTATGCCACTGAGACCATCGGCTCCATGGCCGAGTGATCCTGCTCGCCGGTCTGATAGCGGCCCTCGACGATCAAGTCCGCCTCAGCGAATCCCTGTTCCACATCGCCGATGTACATCACCCGGGTCGTCATGCCCGATCCGTAATCCCAGAGATTGCTCTTCAGGTCGGGCCGGACCAAGGGCGCATCCGGTTTCATAGCCTCGAACATATCAAAGACTGGTTGCTGTTCCTCGATGTCCAGCTTGATCTTTTCGATGCCCTCCATGCAGGTGTCTTCGTCGACGGCCACCACCAGGGCGATCTCTTCGCCCAGATAGGCCGTGAACTCGTCGGCCAGGACCGGCTGATCTCCACACGCGCCGAAGCGTTTGGCCCCGGGGATGTCGTCGGCGGTCACGACGCCGACCACGCCAGGCGTGTTCTTGGCCGCCGTGAAGTCGATGCCACGGATGAGGCCTCTGTGGACCGGGCTGCGCAGGGCCTTGGCATACAACATGCCGGGCAGGACAAAGTCATCCACGAACTTGGTCTGGCCCTTCACCTGGCCGATTCCGTCGTATCTTGGCATTGCCTTACCAACGTATTCGGTCATGGTTCCTACTCCTTCCCCCCGGAGGGGGCATACTCGCCAGCGGCCACTACCTGGATGGCTTCGATAATCTCTTCGTAACTCCCGCAGCGGCACAGGTTGCCGGACATATACTCCCGGATCTCGGTGCGTGAGGGGGTGGGGTTGTGGTCCAGCAGCGCTTTGGCGCTCATGAGCATGCCGGGTGTACAAAAGCCGCACTGGAAGGCGCCATGCTCGTGGAACGCCTTCTGCAACGGGTGGAGATCTCCATCCGTACTCAGACCCTCGACGGTCAGGACCTCTCTGCCCGCCACGGTCAAAGCGATGGTCAGGCAGGAGCGGACCGGCTCGCCGTCGAGCAGGACGGTGCAGGTGCCGCAGTCGCCATCGTCACAGCCGCGCTTGGGTCCTGTCACGCCGAGTTTCTCCCGGAGGACGTCCAGGAGCGTTTCGGTGGGGGTGACGATGACATCCACCGGGCTCCCGTTCAGGATAAAGGATAGTATCTGCTTCATAGTCGATTCGCCTCCTTGCTCGCTAGATGCCCGCAACCTCAGCCAGCGCCCGGGCAACGAGGGCGGTGCCGGCTTTGGCCCGGTACCAGGCTGTGGCTCGCTGGTCGTCGATGGGCGTGCTCTCGGCCACTGCCTGGGCGGCACACTCGGCAACCAATGCTGCGTCGACCGCTTTGCCTTTCAGCATCGCCTCCGCCTTGGAGCAGCGTAGTGGCGTCGGTGCCATCGACCCGAGGACGATGCGCGCGTCCTTGCATACCCCACCATCCATCTCCAGCCGCACGGCTGTGGACACGATGGAGCAGACCTGCGCTTTGCGCCGGCCCAGCTTCTTGAACACCGCCTTGCCCTTGAGCAGCGGCACGTGGATCTCGAGGATCAGTTCCTCTGCGGTCCGGACTGTCTCCCCCGGTCCGGTGAAGAACTCCTGGATCGGTACAGTCCGCTGTCCTTTGCTGCTGGCCAGAACCAGGTCGGCGTCCATGACCATGAGGGCCGGGATCATGTCCCCCGCCGGGGAAGCTGTCCCAAGGTTGCCGCCGATGGTGGCCTTGGTCCGAATGGCAGGGCTGCCATGGGTCGCCGCCGCCTCGGCGAGCACGCTGAATTTCTGGGCAATCAGGTCGTCGGTCAACAGGTGAGCGATGGTCGTGCCAGCACCGATCACCAGTTTGCCGCCCTCCTCTCGGACATAGTCCAGGTCCAGCCCGCCGAGATAGACCAGGGCAGATGGTTTGATCTCGTAGTAGTTGAGTTGGGCTACGAGGTCGGTGCCGCCAGCAAGGACCGCGGCCTTCTCGCCATGCTGGGCTAGCAGCTTCACTGCTTCGCCAACCTCAGTTGGAGCGAAATAACTGACTTCTCTCATGAGTAAACCCTCCGTTTTCCCTCCAAAGTTCGATTTGGGTGTTCACTGGAGTCCTGTCCCCCTTGAGCTCGAATCGCCTGTCCCTCCTTTCTACTTGGACTTGAGGCAAAGTCGTGGTTCTCTGGCAAGCCACGTGCCAATGCCGAATGTCGGCTGCGACGTTGCATCGTGTCGTGTATGAGGAAAACAAGGTTGTCTGCAGGACGGGCGTTCTGCCCGCAAGGACATCGATAACCGATTATCGATTATCCGCCCAAATTCTACCACAGGCTTTCACGCCTGTCAAGTGGCGAGTAGATTGTTCGAGCGATGCTGGGCTGGATCATCATCTTTCGCTGCGGTCCAGGTGTTCGGCACTCTGCCGGTTGTGGACTGTCTTTGTCCGGGCCTAGCCGTGGTGAAGCGCTGGTTCTGTGGACCAGCTACCTGGCACTCGCCTACTCCGACTGTCGGCCGGTCCCATCGGTTGACAAGTGTGGCAGGGTGGCGTACAATCAGCGGCACAGTGGGCGATCCCCAGGCCGAGGGAGGTCAGCATTGAAAGCACTCGTCAAGTTTGCGCCGGGCAAGGGCCATGTCGAGATCCGAGAAGTGCCGGAGCCAACGGCCGGGCAGGGCCAGGTCAAAGTTGAGGTCCGGGCCGCAGGCGTCTGTGGTTCGGATCTACATATCTATCACGATCAAATTGCGATTCCCATCGAGCCCCCGGTCGTCATGGGCCACGAGTTCGCCGGCGTGGTCGCCGAGGTGGGCGAAGGCGTCGATCGCCTGCGCCCCGGCCATCGCGTGACGTGCGAGACGACGGCCTGGTCCTGCGGCCGTTGCCTCCAGTGCCGGCTGGGGCACTATAACATGTGCGCCGAGCGCAAGGTCGTCGGGTATGCCGTGGACGGCTGTTTTGCCCGGGCCTGCGTCGTCAACGAGCATCAGGTGCACCTGCTGCCAGAAAACGTCGATTTCCAGGCCGGCGCGCTGACCGAACCGCTGGCCTGTGCCGTCCACGCCGTCCTGGAGCTGACCTCGATCCTGGCCGGAGACCGGGTGATGATCACAGGCCCTGGCCCCGTTGGGCTGCTGTGCCTGCAACTGGTCAAGGCAGCGGGCGGCTTTGCCCTGGTATGCGGCACGAGCCAGGACGCCGAGCGGCTGGCGCTGGCTCGACGCTTCGGCGCTGACCTGACAGTGAACGTTGACCGCAAGGATACCTTGGAAATCGTCCGTGATCTGACCGGCGGGCAGGGCGCCGACATATTCCTGGAATGCGCCGGTGCACCGCAGGCGGCCCGTCTGGGCCTGGAAGCGACGCGTAGAGGGGGACAGTACACCCAGGTCGGCCTGTTTCCGGGCCCTTTCGAGCTCAAATTCGACCTGATCGCCTACAAGGAGCTACGCGTGACCGGCTCTCTTGGCCAGCGCTGGACCTCATGGCAACGGGCGCTGTCGCTCATGGCCCGGGGCCAGGTGGACACTGGCACCCTCGTCAGCCACCTCATGCCCCTGACCGAGTGGCGCGAGGCCTTTCGACTCGCCGAGGAGGGGGAGGGGCTAAAGGTCGTGCTGAAACCGGTTGACTGATCGGCTGGTAGGTTGGTACATTGGTAGATTGGTGAATTGGGGGTATTTGACGGATTCACCAATCTACCAATCCCCAATTTACCAATCTTCCAACCTCCCTCCTAGTCGATCAAAAGGCCCCCATTCACGTCGACGATTTCGCCCGTGATAAAGCTCGCCCGCTCGGAAGCCAGGAACACAACCGCGTGGGCCACGTCTTCTGGCGTGCCCAGCCGTCCCAGGGGCGTCCTCTGGGCGAAGGCTTCGTTCTCGGCATCAGAGACGGCGTGGATCATGGGCGTGTCGATCCGGCCCGGCGCCACGGCATTGACGGTGATGCCAAAGGGGCCAAGCTCCCGCGCCAGTTGTTTGGTCAGGTTGATGAGGCCTGCTTTGGAGGCCGAGTAGTGGGCTCCGGCCAGCGTGCCGCCAGTTTTGCCCGCCGAAGAGGCAATGTTGACGATACGGCCCGAGCGTTGCTCTTTCATGGCGGGGATCACCGCCTGGCAGCACAGGAAAGCGCCCTTGAGGTTCACCGCAAGCACGCGATCCCACTGGGCTTCGCTGATCTCCTCCACGGGCAGGACCTCGTAGATGCCGGCGTTGTTGACCAGGATGTCGACCGTCCCCCAACGCGCTACCACCTCGCCGACGACCCGGGAGATCTGTGGTTTGCTGGTCACGTCCATCTCGAAGGCCAGTGCCTGCCCGCCAAGGGCCTGGATCTGGGTCAGGGCCTCGTCCAGCAGGCGGGCGCTGATGTCACAGACGGCCACACGGGCACCTTCCGCGGCCAGGGCCTGGGCGATGCCCAGGCCGATGCCGCGGCCAGCGCCCGTGACCAAGACCACCTTGTCTCTCAGGTTCATCGTTCCTCACCCCCGATCGAAAAGGCTCCGCACCAGGCTGCGGTTGCGGAGCCTTCCAGGTCATTTCTGGATCAAATGGTCTTGGCGATATTTCTCCGGGATAAAGGGAGGAGCCACCGCCGAGACGACCTTGAGGATTTCATCCCCGTCGTTGATGAGTTGGTGGACAGCCTTGGGCGGGACAAAGACCACGGCCCCTGGCTCGAGGGGTGCTTCCTCCCCGTCGACCTTGATTCGGCCTTGGCCCGAGACGCAATAGAATACCTCCTCCTGATTGTCATGGGCGTGGGCGTTACTCGTGAATCCGGGGTCCACTGAACTTGTCCCCAGCCACAGATACCTGCTGCCCATGTTCTCGGGCGTCACCAGGTGACGGATGACGCGCTGGTGGGGCGGACCAATGCGGTCGCCCTCGACGTCCTGCTCCCGAATGTACTTCATGTGGCTCTCCTCTCCAAAGCTCATCTGTGGTCCGAAAGAATCGATTATCGATTAGATGTGGGAGAATTGTAGCGTATTCTGGACCCGTGTCAAGTTGACGGCAGGGCGTGTCGACGGCTGGCCGGGACGCGCGCGACCGTCAGGCCTGGCCTGTCATAGGGCCTCCCGCAGGAGGAGCCTTCGGTCACTACGGAAGCTCGACCAACTTGACAAGAATGGGAACGGTGGTAGAATAGTTGGCGAGAATCGATAATCGTTTATCGGGCAAGCTTTGCGTAGCCCGACCAGGAACCAGACCTGGGATCCCGGCTGGCCGTGCGCCGAGCCGGGTGCATGATATCCGTGCTTTGAACTGGACACAAATGCTGGAGATAGACCATGAGCTCGTTGTACACGTACTCGAATGCGGAGAGGGATGAGAAACATATTCCGCGCGTGGTCCTCAGTGACCGCGTCAAGGAGTATATCGTCGAGGCGGTATTGAACGGCCAATTCAAGCCTGGGGACCGGATCGTAGAGAGCTCCCTGGCGCGGGAGCTGGGCGTAAGCCAGGCTCCGGTGCGCGAGGCCATCCGTGACCTGGTGCTCCTTGGTTTCCTGGAGAGTGAGCCATACAAGGGTACCTCGGTGCGATCCTTCACCTATGAGGAGTTGTGGGAGACCTACACGGTGCGCGCTGCCCTGGAGTCGCTGGCAGCCCGGCTGGCTGCCACCCATTTGACGGACGAGGATGCGGATAGGCTCCAAGGGATCCTCGACGAGATGATGGAAGCGGCGCGCCAGCAGGATCGGGACCGGCTGATCAAGTTGGACAATCGTTTTCACGAGACGATCCTCCTGATCTCGCGGAATCAGACGCTGCACCGCTTGTGGAAGACACTGCAATTCGGCACCTGGAGCATTGTCACCTACCGCAAGATGAGCTACGAGCCGGGCTACCTCGCCGCCCGCCATGGCGAGCTGCTGGCTGCCCTGAAGAGCGGTGAACCAGAAAAGGCGGCCCACGCCATGCAGCACCACATCGAGGATATGGGCAAGCCCCCGGCTGAGATGGGCACCGGCATGGGCTAGTGCCGGTCCAGATGACGTCACCCCCGCCACGTAGGGCGGGGGTTTGTCGTTTCTGTAGATTTCCCCGCAGAGGTAGTTCTTGACGATCTGTCCCATCCTGGCTATAATTCCAAGCGCCAAATAATCGAGAATCGATTATCGCATATTGTGGATTGCATTAGCAACTTGGTCGAGGATCCGGCGTGGTTGTGGATGCCGGGCGAGTGGCAAAGCAATCTAATCTCCTATGTACAATGAGAAACGGAGCGATCATGAACGATAGAAAGATCCCGGAGGATCTCACAAAGGATCAGCTGCTGGCCATGTATCGCCGCATGCGTTTGATCCGTGGCTTTGAGGACACGGCCCAGAGGCTGTTCGAAAACGGCGAGATCGGCGGGTTCCTGCACCTGTCCCAGGGGCAGGAGGCCGTGCCCGTGGGCACGTGCACCGCGCTGCGGCCCGACGATTATATCACCAGCACCCACCGCGGTCACGGCGACGTGCTGGCCAAAGGCTGCGAGCCAAAATACATGTTCGCTGAGCTGTATGGCCGGACGACGGGCTACTGCAAGGGCAAGGGTGGTTCGATGCACATCGCCGACTTCAGCCAGGGCATCATCGGCGCCAACGGCATCGTCAGTGGCGGCTTGCCGATCATCACCGGCGTGGGCCTGTCGATCAAGATGCGAGGCACGGACCAGGTGGCGGTTTGCTTCTTTGGCGACGGCGCCACGGCTGAGGGCGGCTTTCACGAAGCGCTCAACCTGGCCTCGTTGTGGCAAATACCGGTCATCTTTGTCTGCCAGAACAACCTGTACGGCCTGTCCCAGCCTTTTTCAGAGACGGCCTATGACTGCGACCTCGCCCAGCGGGCGCGCACCTACCACATCCCCGGCGAGTGTGTGGATGGCATGGACGCCATTGCCGTCTATCGTTCGGTGAAGGAAGCGGTCGACCGGGCCCGGTCGGGTGGCGGCCCCACCTTCATCGAGGCCAAGACCTACCGGTTCCTGGGCCACTATGTCGGCGACCCGGCGCTGTACATGCCGCCCGAGGAGCGCAAGGCCTGGCGCGAGAAGGATGCGATTGCCAAATTGGGCACGCAATTGCGGGCGTGGGACTACCTGACCGAGGAAGAGGACGAGGCGATGGCCGCCAGCGTGCAGGCCGAGCTGGAGCAGGGGGTCGAATACGCCCGCTCCAGTCCCATCCCCGCGCCCGAGGAGGCCCTTGACGACGTCTATGTCCACTTTGACTATGCGGGCAACCCGCGGTAGGGAGAGGCGATCATGCGAGAGATCAGCTATCGAGATGCATTGAAGGAAGCGCTGAAGGAGGAAATGGAGCGCGACGAGCGCGTCTTTCTCCTGGGTGAAGACATCGCCGATCCCTTTGGCAGTGCCTACAAGGTCACGCTGGGGCTGTCGCCGATCTTTGGCACGGACCGCGTCATCCAGACGCCCATCAGCGAGCAGGGGTTCACCGGCGCTGCCGTAGGCGCGGCCATCACCGGGCTGCGGCCCGTGGTCGAGTACATGTACATCGATTTCACGACGATGGCCATGGACCAGATCGCCAACCAGGCGGCCAAGTTCCACTATATGTCGGGCGGCCAGGCGCAAGTGCCGATGGTGATGCGCACCCAGGGCGGGCCGGGCCGGTCGTCGGCCGCGCAGCATGCCCAGAGCCTGGAAGCCTGGTTCCACCACCTGCCGGGCCTGCTGGTGGCCATGCCCGCCACCCCCCACGATGCCAAGGGGTTGCTCAAGACGGCCATCCGCCTGGATGACCCGGTGATGTTCGTCGAGCAGAAGCTGCTCTACAATACGACCGGGCCCGTGCCCGAGGAGGAGTATACCATCCCCTTTGGCCTGGCCGATGTGAAGCGGGAGGGGACCGATTGCACGGTGGTGGCCACCTCCATGGCCGTCCTCAAGGCCCTGAAGGCGGCCGACCTATTGGCGGCGGAGGGCATCAGCATCGAAGTAGTGGACCCACGGACGCTGTTCCCGTTAGACATGGAGACCATCGTCGAGTCGGTGAAAAAGACGTCCCGGCTGGTGGTCAGCCACGAAGCGCCGGAGCGGGGTGGCTTTGCCGCCGAGGTGGTGGCCCAGGTGAGCGACAGAGCCTTTGACTATCTCGACGCGCCCATCCAGCGCGTCTGTGCACCCTCGGTGCCGCCACCCTTTGCCCGCAATATGGAAGACTATGTCATGATCGACGAACACAAAATCGCCGATCGGGTGCGCAAGCTGGTCCAAGGGGAGATCTAAAGTCCCCAATCTCCCATATCCAATATCCAATATCCAGTATCCAATACCCAGTACCAAATATGGGAGGAATACCATGAGCAAAACAAAAGTCGGCGTCATCGCGGCTGTGGACGGCGGTGGCCAATGCGCCGGGCTACTCGGTCATTGGCGGCGGCGACAGCGTGGCGGCGGCCAAACGCTTTGGCGTGCGCGAGCGGATGGGCTATGTCTGCACCTCGGGCGGCGGGATGGTGCGCTTTCTGTCGGGGCAGTCGCTGCCTGTGGTAGAGGCATCGCGACGGGCGGCTGAGCGGCGGAGGGGCTAGGGATGGGGTATGGGGATGAGTGAGCTGGAGTTGCCCTATGGGCACGGGGTAGTGCAGGTGCGTGTGCCGGATGCCCACCTGAAGGGCGTGCTGCTGCCCAGGCAAAACAGCGAGCCCGCGGACGAGGCGGTGCTGCTGCGCGCGGCGCTGGCCCAGCCCATCGGCACGGCACGACTGCGGGAGATGGTGCGGTCGGGGCAGCAGGTAGACATCGTCACCAGTGACCTGACGCGGCCCTGCCCCTCCGAGCGGCTGCTGCCGCTGGTGCTCGACGAGCTGGCCGCCGGCGGCGTGCGCGACGAGGAGGTGATGGTTGTCCTGGCCCGGGGCCTGCACCGGCCCATGACCGCCGGCGAGGTGGAAACCGCCGTCGGCGCCGAGGTCTATCGCCGGCTGCGCATTGTCAATCATGACCCGGCCGACTGTGTGCGCCTGGGGGTCACCTCGGCCGGCACACCGGTTGAGATATTCCGCCCCCTGGTTGAGGCCGATTTCCGCATCTGCCTGGGCAACCTGGAGCTGCACTACTTTGCCGGCTACTCGGGGGGGGCCAAGGCGGTGCTGCCCGGCTGCGCCTCGCGGGCGACGCTCAACGCCAACCACGCGCTGATGGTCCGCCCCGAGGCGCGCGCCGGGCGACTGGCGGGCAACCCGGTCCGCGCCGACCTGGAAGAGGGCGCGGCGATGCTCGGCGTGGATTTTGTTCTCAACGTGGTGATGGACGGGCACCGCCTCGCCGGCGCGGTGGCTGGCGACGTGACGGCCGCTCACCGGCGCGGCTGCGAGCTGGTGGCCGCGCGCGGCATCGTCGAGATCGAGCGGCCGGCCGACGTGGTGCTGGTCAGCGCCGGAGGCCATCCCAAAGACCTGAACCTCTACCAGGCGCAAAAGGCGCTGGACAACGCGGCCTATGCCTTGCGCGACGGCGGCGTGCTCATTCTGGCCGCCGAGTGCCCCGAGGGGCTGGGCAATGCCACTTTCGAGGCATGGCTGACCGGCGCAACTCCCGACGAGCTGCTGGCGCGCATCCAGCAAGAGTTTGTGTTGGGCGGGCACAAGGCCGCGGCGGTCGCGGCGGTGCTGCGGCGAGCGGCGGTCTACCTGGTCTCGGCCCTACCCGACGAGCTGGTGCGCCGCTGCGGGCTGACGCCCTTTGCCAACCTCGACGCGGCGCTGGCGGCGGCGCTGGACGAGTCAGGCCCCGGCGCCAGCCTGCTGGTGCTGCCCCAGGGGGGCTCTATCCTGCCGCAAATCACAGCCCATTGAAACAAGACATGGAAGCCATGGATCAAACCCCTGAGTTGTCCTCGCGCCGCCGCCGGCTGCTAATCGGCCTGTACATCCCGGTCACGCTCCTATACTGGATCTCGCTATATCTCTACCTCCCTACCCTGCCGACCTACACCCAGAGCAAGACCGAAAGCCTGGCCATGGTGGGCACCATCCTGGCCCAGTACGGGCTGTGGCAGGTGGTCACCCGGCTGCCCATCGGCATCGCCGCCGACTGGCTGGGGCGGCGCAAGCCGCTTATCGTCATCGGCCTGCTGCTGTCGGGGGTGGGGGCCTATATCATGGGCACTGCCGGCGGGGCAGGTGAGCTGCTGGTGGGCCGGGCCATTACCGGCCTGGCGGCAGCCACCTGGGTGCCGCTGACGGTTATTTTCAGCAGCTTTTTCCCGGCTGGCGATGCCGTACGGGCCACCTCGCTGTTGACCGCGGTCGGCTCGGTAGGCCGGGTGATGTCGGCCGGCGTCACCGGCACGCTCAACAAGTGGGGCGGCTACTCGCTGGCTTTTTACCTGGCGGCGGGCGTGGCCGGCCTGGCGATCGTGGCCCTACTGCCAGCCCGGGAAACCGCCCACCCGCCCCGGCAGCCTTCGGCGCGGGACATTGGCCGCTTGATCACCCGGCGCGACGTGTTGCTGCCGGCCTTGCTGTCGGCGATCGGACAGTACGCCACCTGGGCCGTGCCTTTTGGTTTTCTACCCATCCTGGCCGACCGGCTGGGTGCCGACGACGTGATGCAGTCCATCCTGGTCAGCCTGCATATTGGCGTGATGACAGTAGGCAGCCTGGTGGCCGCAGCCCTGAGCAAACGTATAGGCGCTCGTCAACTGGTGTATGCCAGCTTTTTGATCCTGGCGGTGGGAATTGCCGCGGCAGCGGCCGCGCCCTCGCTGCCGCTGGTGTTTGTTGCCCAGTTCCTTATCGGGGTCGCCATTGGCATCAGCTACCCGGTACTTATGGGCATGAGCATCCGCAACGTGGACAATGCCGAACGCACCACGGCGATGGGGCTGCACCAGGCGGTCTATGCTGTTGGTATGTTCGCCGGGCCGTGGCTGAGTGGCATCCTGGCCGATGGGATTGGTCTGCGGCCCATGCTGGGCGTAACGGCCCTGGGCTGCCTGATCCTGGGCCTGGCCCCCATGCGGTTGGTGCCACGCCGGTAGTAGACGTTCTCCCTCCGCCCCGGGTAGACAATCTCCCTCGCCCCGGGGGCGAGGGCCGGGGTGAGGGGGAAATTGGCTACAGTGCCACTTCTTCCCCCTCACCCCACCCTTTCCAGGGAAGAGGAGCACTACCAGGCGTCGGGGCCGTACTCGACGCTCTTTTTCCAGTTCATCCGCTCACGCCAGTCGGGATAGACGTAGCGCCCCATGTCCATATCGGTGGGGTGCTCGTAACGGGCGCCGGGGTAGAGCGTCACCGTCCGCAGGTCGATGCCCTTCTCCTTGGCTTTGTTGTTGACGATGTACTCCAGGTACTCGGGGTCCTCGTAGCAGTTGGCCCAGTTGTCGTGATGCATGGGGATGACGACCTTGGCATTCAGGGCCTCACTGATGCGCCACAGGTCCCAGGGCGACATCTTGTCTGTGTAGCCAGGGGCGTTGTTGCCCATGTTCATGGTGCAGACGTCGATCTTGTACTTCTCGCCGACCATACGGTAGCCGTTGTGGTAGAGCGTGTCGCCCAGGAAGGCCACGTTGCCGCCCTCGGTGTTAAAGATAAAGCTGACGGCGACCTCCTCAAAGGGCGCCGGCGTGTCAAACCCGGTCTTGGTGGCGATGGTGTCAAAGTTGGGCGCAAAGTCTATGCGCATGTCCTCGATCTCGACGTACTCGCCCACCTTGGCCACGATCATGCGCTCTTCCGGCACGCCCATGTTCTTCATCATGCGCCGTGCCGATTCCGGCGGGGCGATGAACTTGCAGTTGGTGGTCTGGAGGGCGGCACTGATCGTGTAGAAATCCATGTGGTCCTGGTGGTGGTGGGTGACACATACCGCATCCAGCCGCTCGAACTTCCAGGGGTCGATGACGTGGGGATTGAGCCGCATCCACCACAGCTTGTCGGCACCGCTGGTGCGACACACGCCACAGTAGGAATAGTCGGTAAAGATGCTGGGCCCGGCATAGAGATCGACGGTGAACACGGCGCCACCTCTGGACTTGAGCGCCCAAGACGGCCCGCCAAAGTACCACATGACGCCTGTCCCCGGCTTGACGTCAAAGTTCTCGATCTCGTAGTTGAGGAAGGTGCCCCACTCGGGGAAAACCTCCTCCAACCATATCTCGCGCGTCATCTCCCGCGGCAGCCCAATCGTGCCGCCATCCATGACGCCCATCTCGTCGTACTTGACTACCTTCTCGTCAGCCATGATATCCTTTCCTTTCCATAGGTTCTACTTGATACGTACACTGACAATATGTACCAGCAGCTACGGCGAAAGCCGGTCAGGAGGATCCGCAGGTGACTACCAGTCCTCCTTCAGGATCGCTCCCGTGCTGGCCGATGTTACCATGCGCGCATAGCGGGCCAGGTAACCATGCTTGACCCTGGGCTCAGGCGGAGCCCAGGCTGCGCGCCTCCGCACGAGTTCCTCTTCTGCCACGTCCAGGTTGAGGCTTCTGCCAGGGATATCGATCAGGATCGTGTCGCCTTCCTCGACCAGGGCCAGGGGACCTCCGTCTGCTGCCTCGGGCGAGATGTGGCCGATGGCCGCGCCCCGAGTCACCCCGGAAAACCGGCCATCGGTGATGAGGGCTACCGTATCACCCAGGCCGGTGCCCATGATGGCCGAAGTGGGTGCCAGCATCTCGCGCATGCCAGGCCCGCCCTTGGGCCCCTCATAGCGCACCACGACCACGTCACCCGGCTCGATCTGCCCGCCCAGGATGGCCGCCACGGCGTCTTCCTCGCCGTCGAATACGCGCGCCCGGCCCCTCCGCTGGTGCATGGCCGGCGCCACGGCCACCTGCTTGACGACCGCGCCGTCGGGCGCCAGGTTGCCGGTCAGTATGGCGATGCCGCCCTGGAGGTGAACCGGCCGGTCAAAGGGACGGATCACCTCTTCGTCACGGATCCTGCTGTGTTGCAGGTTCTCAGCCAGCGTCTTGCCCGTCACGGTGAGCACGCCAGCGTCCACCAGATCCTGCTCGGCCAGGCGCTGGAGCACGCCTTGGACACCGCCAGCGCGATCCAGGTCGTCCAGGTGGTGGGGTCCGGCCGGGCTCATGTTGCAGAGGTGGGGCACGCGGTCGCTGATCTCCTGGAAGAGGGTTAGCGGTATCGGGATGCCCGCCTCGTGGGCAATGGCCGGCACGTGGAGGATGGTGTTGGTCGAACAGCCCAGGGCCATGTCCACGGCGATGGCGTTCAGGAATGCCTGGCGCGTGGCGATGCTGCGCGGGCGGATCTCATCCGCCAACAGATCCATGACCTTCTGCCCCGCCTCCTTGGCCAGCCGGACCCGGGCGGCGCTGACCGCCGGGATGGTGCCATTGCCCGGCAGGGCCAGGCCCAGGGCTTCGGCCAGGCAGTTCATCGAGTTGGCGGTGAACATGCCGGCGCAGGATCCACAACCAGGGCAGCAGACCTCCTCGAGCTCGGCCATCTCCTCCTCGGTCATGGTCCCCGCAGCAACCTGGCCCACACCTTCCCAGACGGTGGTGAGATCGGTCTCGCGGCCCTGCCAGTCGCCGGCCAGCATCGGTCCACCGCTCAGAACCACGGCAGGGATGTCCAGCCGCAAGGCAGCCATCATCATCGCCGGCGTGATCTTGTCACAGTTTGTAACCAGCACCAGCGCGTCAAAGGGGTGGGCCGAGGCCATGATCTCGACCGAGTCGGCGATGTGCTCCCGGCTGGCGAGCACATAGCGCATGCCGTTGTGGCCCATGGTCAGCCCATCACAGATGCCGATGGCTGGAAAGACCACGGGCGTCCCGCCGACCATGGCCACACCTCTCACCACGGCATCCACCAGGCTATCCAGATGTACGTGCCCGGGGATGATCTGGTTGTAGGCGTTTGCTACGCCGACGATGGGCTGCTCGATCTCGCGGTGGGTGTAGCCCATAGAGTACAGGAGCGCTCGGTGTTGGGCCCTTTGCGGCCCCTTTTTCATGGCATCGCTTCGCATCATACCTCCTCTTGCCGTCAAAGTTACTTGGATGAAGCCGTTCGATCGGCCCGCGCGGGCAGGCTCAGGATCTGGCGCGCCTCTTCTGGCGTGGCCGGCTCGCGGCCGGCCAGCCGTGCGATTTGCACTGCCCGCTCTACCTGGTCCCAGTTGCCCTTCGATTTGGTCTTGGTCAGTGGGTCGACATAGATATTGTCCTCCAGGCCGACACGGATATGCCCGCCAAAGATGGCGCTGGCCATGGCCACGGAGAAACAGAAGGGGCCCGCCCCAATACCCTGCCAGGTCGACCCGGGCGGTATCGCGTGGATGTAGCTGCTCATGATGTCGGCATTGAAACGCACGCCGCCCATGACGCCAAAGACGAAAGAAAAGTGTGGCGGCGGCACGAGAAAATCATAGTGCTCGTAGAAGAACAGCGCGTTGTGGACGTGAGACAGGGCAAAACATTCGATCTCGGGTTTGATGCCCTTGTCGTGCATCTGTGTGCCAAAGGCCAGCGTGGCCTCCAACGGATTATAGTAGGTCTTGTCGTGGATGATGGAGCCATCGCGGTGGTTAACGGTGCAAAAGTTCATGGTGCCTGGATTGATCGAGGCCAGTTCGGGATCGTGATAGACGATGGGCCGTTTCCGCTCTTCCAGCGTCGACTCCAGGCTCACGCCGGTGCTCAGATTTAGGAGCAGCGATGTGTTCTCGCGGATGCCTTGCACGACGTCAGACATGATGGCCGGCTCGGTGGTGGGCAAGCCCGTATCCGGATCGCGAAAGTGGACATGAACGACCGCTGCCCCGGCCTCCTCCGCCCGGACCGCCTCGCGGACAAATTCCTCAGGCGTATAAGGCACGTTTGGATTATGCTCTTTCATAGTCACACTGCCAGAGAGTGCGGCAGTGATTACCGCTTTTTCTGCCATTCTCAACCTCCCTGCCTGCAAGGCATGCCCGCCGCAGGGGCATGGGCTGCCTGGCAGGCGTGGAATCCAGGCTCTACAGGCTCTGGATCTCCCGGAGCAGTTTCAGTTGCCGGATGAAGTACAGATCCCGCTTGCGCAGGATCTCGTCCCGGTCGCAATCGGTATAATCATAGAACCCTTCGCCGCTGCCAATACCGAGTTTTCCTTCCTCGATGAGCCGGTCAAAGAACTCGGGCGTTTTCTGCATGGTGCTCAGGGCCGGCAGCAGGTACTGGGCGACGCTGTGGAAGGTGGTCAGCCCGCCTAGATCGGCCGTCTCCAGCGGGCCGAGCCAGGGATAGCGAAAACCTACGCCGTTCTTGAGCGTCTTGTCTGCGTCCTGGGCACTGACGATGCCCTCGTTCACCAGGTGCAAGGCCTCGCGCAGCACGGCGAACTGCAGCCGGTTGCTGGCAAAGCCGGGCACGTCCTTTTGCACGACCACCGGCACCTTGCCCAGCTTCTCTGTGATGCGATAGATGACGTCTATCGTATTGTCCGAGGTCTGCTCGCCGCGTATCACCTCTACGAGCGGCACGATCTCGGCAGGATTGGCCCAGTGCTGTCCGCCCACCCGCTCCGGATGCTCGCAAGCCGAGGCGATGGCCGTAATGCTGAGCCCCGAAGTATTGGTGGCCAGGATCGTATCCGCAGGGCACAGGGCTTCCATGTCGCGAAATAGCTCCTGCTTCAGCTCTATCCTTTCCGGTGCAGCCTCCAGCACAAACTGGACGCCGTCCAGGGCCCGGGCCAGGTCCGAGGTCGTCGAGATGCGAGCCCGCGCTGCCTGGGCCTCTGCCTCGGGGATCAGCCCTTCCTCGACGAATACGCGCTGGCTGTTGTCGATGCGGACCAGCGCCTGCTCCAATGAATCAGCTACGACGTCGTACAGGGTGACCTGATAGCCAGCCTGCGCGTAGCAGACGCCCATGCCTGCCCCCATGGTTCCCGCACCGATCATCGTTACGTTGTGCACATCCTCAAATCTCATAGTACGATCCCTCTCACGGTCTATACACGAATTCCCATCAAGATCCCCTGGCCCGAGTGCTAATCCCCCCAAACCTCCAATGCCTGCTGCAGCTCGGGATGCTGCTGCGCCATTTCGGCCAGCGGGAGCCCCGCTACAGCCGCGTCGATGGCCTGGCGCATGGCCCGCGCGCCAGCCGCCGCGCCGCCAGGATGCCCCTGGATGGCACCACCCACGGCCAGCATCACGTCAGGGCCTATGTCGGCGATGATGCGCCTCGCGTTGGCGGGATGGATGCCGCCGCCGACACAGGGCAGGGTGGGGTTGAGGTCAAATAGGGGCATGCGGTGGAAATGGGCGATGCGCAGGTACTTTTCGCGGAGCAGGGGATAGCGGCTATAGATCGAGCCGAACATGGCCGTATCGGCCCCGGCTAGGCGACACAGTTTGCCCAGGAGCAGCGGTGAGCTGATGCCGGCCCGGGGATTCTCCGTCATCGACCCAGTCCCGGCATAGTGGCTCAGGATGGGCAGCTCGCACGCTGGGTCCTCGGCCACCGCCTGGACCACACCCAGCCCAGCGGTGACGGCGTTGACCATGACCATGTCCGCCCCCATTTCGCGGGCGCGCCGGGCATTCTCCACCACCTTTTCGGGCCGGTCGGTGATGTTGGGACAGTAGGCGGCCCTGTGGCCGGTCTCCTCGTAGACCTGCTGGGCAGCTCGCCGGTAGGCGGTTACCCGGTCGAGCATGGCACTGAACGACGTGCTGCCCAGGAGCTCGTCATCCTTGATAATGTCCACACCGCCGCGCGCCGATTCCGCGAAAAAGCGGGCGCCAACCTCAGGCCCAAAACCGGTGCAGGGCTTGATCATGTTCAGCAAAATGGGGCGCTCTGGAATGCCAAGGTGCTCCCGCAGGCCGGCGATGCCGAACTTGGGACCGCCAAAGCCGGCGACGAAACTGGGCGACAGGGCCAGGTCCACCAGCTTGAGCTGGGTAGCGGTCGAGACGTCATTGCCCAGCAGCGTGGTGAACAGCATGGGAAACTGCGGGCCAAAGTTCGCCTCTGGGAAGGCGATCTGGATGAGAAAGGCACGATGCTCTGCGGGCAGATCGGTCTCCAGTTCGACGGGCGGTATATCGTAGATGGCCACGATGCGGCCCATGTGGCGCTCCAGCATTTCCCGGGTGATGCCCGGCACCGGAACCCAGGTGCCCACGCTCTGACCCACGGCGAAGGAGGCGGCACGTGCCACGATGTCAATGCCGGGATCGGTCTGCAGGTAATAGGTGGCGATGATATACCCCTGGCCGAATAGCTCCTCAGCGTAGGCGAAAACCAGGTCATTCATGACTGCCGGCCTCCTGATAACAGGGGACTTGTCCCCAGTCTGCCTGGGATCATAGGCCCGCCGCGGCGTCGGCCATGGCCAGGATATTCTCGGGGGGCACGTCCTCCTGGATGTTGTGCACCGCGGCCAGCACGTAGCCGCCGCCGACTGCCAGGTCGACGATGCGGCGCTGCACCTCGGCCCGGACCTGCTGCGGCGTGCCGCTGGGCAGCACCCGTTGGGTGTCCACTCCACCCCAAAAGCAGATGTACTCGCCGAACTCGGCCTTGAGCGCCGAGGTATCCATGTCGGCCGACGAGACCTGGACGGGGTTCAAGGCGTCCACGCCGATATCGACGAACTCGGGGACTAGTGACTTGACCGCCCCACAACAATGATAGAGCACCTTTGCCTGTGACCGGGCTTTGATACAGTCGACCATCTCCCGGTGGCGTGGTTTCAATAGCCGCCGATAGCGCTCCGCATCGAGCATGGGCCGGTCGTGAAAGGCCACGTCGTCGCCAAAGGCGACGACGTCGACGTAGGGTCCCACCTCGGCGAGGACGGCGCCGGCCAGCGCCAACCACCAGTCCAGGGCCCGGTCCATGAGGGCATCGAGAAAGCGAGGGTTGAGCACGATGTCCATGAGCCACTGCTCGTAGCCGCGCAGGTACTGGCTGAGGTGCACAAAGCCCACCGGCAGAGACAGTATGACGGCATAGTCGGTCTGCTGGTGGAGCGCGCGGGCTTTCTCGGCCAAGCCGCGTGTTCGCCCCGGGTTAAGAGGGTCGGGCCAGCGGTAAGCATCCAGGTCGCCGAGGGTGGCCTCGCGCAGCGGGTTACCGGTGGGGGCATAGTGCCCGTCGCCCGCCCTACGCCAGATGACGCCGAATTCGTCCCGGAACGACCCATCGCCATAGTAGACGTCTTGCCAGCCATCCGGACTGCCGACCAGGAGCGGACGCGTATCGGTGTGCAGCCGCAGCGCGATGCGCTCGTCGAGGATGGCGCTGCGCGATTTGCGTTTCATGTAGCGGGTCTCGCCGTCGACGCCGAGATAGGCCTTCAGCCGTTCATAGGCTTGGCCAATGATCGTGGAGAAGGAGGTGCCCCCCACATCGATGGGCACCCGGTCGGGTTGGCGGTGCTCGATGGCCGCCAGCACGCGCTCACGGGGTGTCATGGGTACGGTCATGCCGGCTCGTCTCCAGCAGACTTTGCATTGCCCGGACGCGCCGTCTTAGTACCCGGTTCTGCACGCTCGCCACGGAGACGCAGGAACGCCGTCACCACGGCTTCGGCAAAGGCCCGGTCGTTGATGTGCGCGTCGACGGTGATGAACTCGACCTCTGGCAGCAGCGCCTCCTCCATGGCCTGGGCAAAGGCCCGGTTGGACGCTTCGTCGTAGAGCACCTGGCCCTGCCGGTTCAGCATGCTATAACCCTGCTGGGGAATCATCACCGCCCGGGGACCGCTCCCGGCGTTCAGTCGCTCCGCAATGGTGCGGGCGACGGCGGCCATCTCCTCCGCACTGGTGCGCACGTGGGTGTGGGTCGGCGTGTGTTGGACGCAGGCCCGCTGGCGCAGCCCGGCCGGGAGCTCTTCGGGCCTGCCGTGCAGCCGGATGTCGGTCGCGCCTGGGGTCACGATCTGCGGGATGCCCATCTGGCCGGCGGCCTCCAGCCGGCCGGGCATGGCTGGCATCAGCCCCCCGAACAGCAGATCTGTGATCTCGTGCGGTGAAAAGTCGATCACTCCCTTGACCACGCCGTCAGAGATGAGGGCCTCCATCGCCTGTCCACCGATGCCATTACAGTGAAAGGCGACCACCTCGAACCCCAGTCCCTCCAGCCACTCCTTAATGGCCATGACGCCCGGCGTGGTGATGCCCGCCTGGGTGATGGCCACCAGCTCACGGCCAGCATCGGCCACGGCTGTGACTGAGGCCATGGCCCCCACGGCCGCTGCCGCCTGGGCCAGGATCCGCTGGGTGACGCGATTCAGGCCCAGGATGTCGGCTACAGAGTGGATCATGGTGATGTCTTTGGTGCCGACGTAGGGACCAAACGTCGTCTGGCCGCAGGCAACGGTTGAGACCATGACCTTGGGTACGCCGACCGGCAGGGCGCGCATGGCCGCCGTGGCCATAGCCGTACCCTGGGCGCCTCCCACGGCCACGACGCCATCCACCTGGCCTTCGTCGTGCAAGCGCGAGACAATCTCGACGATGCCGCGGATCATGGCCTGTTGGCAATGCTGCCGGTCACCGGTGGCGATGAGGTCAGGTAGCCGGACACCAGCCGCCTCGGCCACCTGCTGGCGGGTGACGTCGGCCGGCAGGGCTGGCTCTCCGAGGATGCCCGGGTCTATGACCAGGGGGTCGTGGCCCCGCCTGGCCACCTCGTCCCGGACGAAACCGACTTCCGGTCCCTTTGTATCTAGGGTGCCAATGACGACGATCTTCATCTGCCGCACTCTCCCAGAACTGAGACGAGCAGGCCTACCTGCCACCGGTCGCGACGGGATGGCCGGCCACCTATTCCTGGCACTCCTTGTCGGCAAGCAGCGCCAGGGCTTCGTCGACCGAGCCGTTTCCGTGCAAGATGTGCTTCAGCGCACCGATGATGCCTGCCGGGGCAGGACACTGCCAGATGTTGCGGCCAAAGGTGATGCCTGCTGCGCCAGCCTCCACCACATTGTGGGCCATCTCGAGCACGTCGACATCGGTCTCCAGGCGGGGACCGCCGGCCGCGACTACGGCGGCGGGGCTGGCCATCTCCACCACCTGGGCAAAGGACTCGGCCGAGCCGGTATACAAGGTCTTGACGATCTCTACGCCCAGCTCCATGACCAGGCGCGACGCATAGCCCACGCGGGAGACCGTATAGACCTCGTCCGGTGGCACGAGCTCCCCGTTGGGATAAGAGTGCACGATGACAGGCATGCCAGCCCGCTCCGCTTCCCGGACCAGGGCGCCCAGGTTGGCGATAAGTTGCGCCTGCTGTGCAGAGCCTACCGTCAAGGCCATGGCGATGGCATCCGCGCCCAGGCGGACGGCATCCTCCACGGAGCTGACCCACACGTCGTGCTGGGGATGGTAGGGCGACAGCGTGGAGCATTTCATGATCAGGGCGACGCGGCCGGCATAGGGCCCGAAGCACCGCTGGGCGATGCCCTTCATCATCACCATGGCGTCTGGACCGGCGCCGGCTACCCTATCTACCACGGCCTGGATGCGCTCGATGCCAGGAAGGACCCCGTAGCTGGGCGCGTGGTCGACGGCGACGGTAAAGATGCGGCCCGAGGCTGGGTTCCTCATCCTCTCGATACGGATCTCTTTGCCAAGCATCTGTTTAGTAGCTCCCTTTCGTTTCTCGTCTATAGTCTCCGTAGGTGAGTCCGGCCGCCAGCAGGGCCCGGTAGTTCTCCTCAGGCACGAAATCGGGGATCGAATTACTCGAGCCCAGAAGCCAACCGCCCCCCGGCGCCAATGCGGCCACCTTTTGGCGAACCTCAGCCTCGACTTCGGCCGGCGTGCCGCTGCACAGCACCCCCTTCAGATCGATGCCACCAGCCACGGCGATGCGATCTCCCCACTGGCGCTTGACGGCCACGATGTCGTTCATAGGTGGCTCGAAGGGATGGATGGCGTCGAAGCCGCAGGCAACCAGGTCGGACAACAGCCGGGTCAGGTCACCATCGCTGTGTAGGCCAACCGGGATCTGAGCTTCATGGCATCGATCCACGAGCCGGCGATACCAGGGATAGACATATCGCTGATAGACCTTTGGTGCGGCCATCGGTCCGCTGTTGTAGCATAGGTCATCGGGCAGCCAGATAGTGCCCACGCACTCGTGCTGGAGAAGCATCTCCAGGACCGCGAGCTGGCTCGAGCCCAGCCAATCATGCAGGTCGCGCACCAGCTCCGGCTCATCTGCCAGCTTCAAGCAGTAGTTCTCAAAGCCCATGATCTGCCAGGCGCCCATGAACACGTAGCCAATCTGGATTAACAGCTTCGCACCTGTGGGCAAGAGCGCAGCCAGCGACGTCAGGTATCCATCCAGGTCCTCAAAGTCCGGATAGCCGCCCAGATCCTGGGGTCGAGGCCAGGGAAAGGAGTCGAACTCGCTCCGGCTGCCGATGAGGGCCCTGTCCTCAGCCACCCAACCGCCTGCAGATCCGCGATCGGGACCGCGCTGGCCCTGCCACTCCCGGACCCGCGGGTGGTAGCCCCGCACGACAGAACGCACCCCCGCCCGTATAGACACAAAGTCGTAGCCGGCAGTCGTCCAAAACTCGACCTCGTCCTCAAGCGTCCGCAGGGAACGCCCCAGGATCGCCTCTTTGAGCGCCCTGTGGATAGACATCTCGAAGAGAGGCACCCGGTCAGCCTCGCCCTGGCGGTACATCGTCCGGCGGACGCGCTCAAAGTTCGGGGATCCAGGATCTGGCATGCGGTGGTTCGAGCCGCTCATCCGGCCAATCCGCCCCTCTGGAGGCGGGCTACGATGTCGTGGGGCGCCTCGCCCTGCAACAACCGTTCCATGCACTCAGCCACGATGTCGGCGAACGGTGGATCGTTCAAGTGGAGGTCGGTGACCAGTGCAGGGATCTCGGGACGCAGGTTGGCCTGGAATTCTTCAATGACCCCCCGGTTGCCCTCGGGGACGTACAGTGGAGCGCCCTGCTGATTGGGTCGCGAGAAGCCTCTGGCTGGAAGGACGACGATCACAGGTCCTTGGGCGCGGTTCAGCCGTTCTATCATCTCTTGCGCAGCGGCGACCATCTCGCCCGGGGTGGGGGCGAAGCAGGTCATCTGGGCGTTGTGGATCATGTGGGCTCGGTCCCGATACCGCTTCGGCGCCT
Source organism: Anaerolineae bacterium (assembly GCA_023544525.1). Classification (GTDB taxonomy): domain Bacteria; phylum Chloroflexota; class Anaerolineae; order JAAYZQ01; family JAAYZQ01; genus JAMJFU01. The sequence goes on from JAMJFU010000006.1 coordinate 29,342, forward strand.
TTGGGATCGACTCGAACAGCAAATAGTCGCTACCTCCCACAGAGACGACGGCCGGAATCTGGGTCTGTGTCAGCGCTGTCAGACGGCCGGGCGCGCCGGCCAGGCCACCGTGCTGCTGATCGATGACTTCATGGGTACTCAGGTCGATGACACCCTCGAACATGCCTTGCTGGATGAGCATCTCCATGGCCGGCCCGCTGGTGCCGTTGGCATGGAAGGGCACGACGTCATAGTCCAAGCCTTCCAGCCTGGCTTTGATCCGCATCACGCACGGCGTGGTGATGCCCAGCATGGTGATGGCAATCGTCGGCTTGGTGGTTTCGAGCTCGCCCTCGAACCGGAGCACCATGCCGGCAATGGCGTTGGCTGCATTGCGCAGGATAGGCCGGCTGATGGCGTTCAGGCCCAGGACATCGGTGACCGAGTGCATCATACAGATGTCTTTGGTGCCAACGTAGGGCCCGAACTGGAAGTTGCCACTGGCCACGGTGGACAGCATCAGCTTGGGGACGCCGATGGGCAGGGCGCGCATGGCAGCAGTGCCGATAGACGTGCCCTGACCACCTCCCAATCCCACGATGCCATGGAGCTGCCCCTGGCGGTGCAGATCCAGGACGATCTTGATCAGCCCCTCGGTTTGCTGGGCGATGGCATAGGACTTCTCACCTCGTTCCAGCAAGGCTTCAAGGGTCGTGCCTGCCGCTTGCGCCACCTCGTCGCGGCTGATGTCGGCCTTCACGCTCGGTTCCGGGAGGATACCGGGATCGATCAGGAGCGCGTTCAGCCCCCAGGCAGCAACGTGGTCGCGCACGTAAGCTGCCTCTTCGCCCTTGGTATCCAGTGTGGCAACAATGGCGACCGTCCCCCTATCATCCAATCGTTCACCTGTCGTTGGTGACTCGGTTCTCGTGGCCATCCGTCCTCCGGCTGCTCTCTCGCCCTAGATCCCGGTAAAGTAGAACGGCGCGCCGGGAACCGGCTTGCGCCTCTCGCGCAGGGGCATCCCCTCGTAGGGGTAGACGGGATGGTCCATCACAGCATCGTCGTGCCCGGGCAGGACAAAGTCGGCCCGCCGGTCAATCTCTTCCATGCTCTGCCAGCCGTCGATCATGCTGACAAAACGCTGCTGCACCCAGTAGCGCCAGTGCTCCTCGGGGCGCGGTTCCATGTTCCGGTAGCGAAATACGGCGTCGCCGCAGAGGACAATGTTGCCCACCGCGGTCTCTACCTGTACCGACTGGTGGCCGGGCGTGTGACCCGGCGTGGGAAAGACGGTGACGCCGGGCACAATCTCGGCCACACCCTCCGCCAGCTCGAACTGGCAGCCGATGAACGGTGCTTCGATGCCCAGCATGGGCGATTCGTAAGACCGGTAGTAGAGGGGCAGTGGGTTGTAGGCCCAGCGGATCTCGGTCGCGTGAGCGATGTAGCGGGCGTTCCGGTACTTTTTCATGTTGTGGGTGTGATCCCAGTGGAGGTGGGTAAGAATGCAGATATCGATCTCGTCGGGCTCGACGCCCAGCTTGCGCAGTTCGTCGGGGCTATCGAGGCAATCCTTCTTTTGGCAGGAGTGGTGGTACTTGGTGGCCCGCTCCGCGTCAGGCAGGCCGGTATCGACCATGATCTTGTGCTCGCCGGTGTCCACATAGAAGCACAGGACCGGGATCTGGACCTTTTTGCCGGGCTCGCCCTTGAAGAACATGTAGGTGCCCAGGTCCGACTCGCACCAGCCTGTGTTGATCGGGTAGATCTTGGTATTCTCTATCGACATCGTTGTCCTCCTCATAATTGTCGGCGTGGGCCCCACACCAGTGCCCACGCAGGATTTGGACTGCTACTTGAGCAGCTTGGCGCCCTCCGGCCACAGGGCGGCCACGTACTCGAAGCGATCGGGGCGGATGCGGATCTCGGCCCACACCAGGGGCCAGCCCGTGGCGCTCAGGGCGATGCGGTCTACTACCAGCACGTTGGCTCCCTGGGCCAGGCCGAGCACCGCCTGGTCTTGGACGCTTGCGGCGGCGAGCCGGGTCTCTTCCACCATCTCGACCAGGACGGCGGCATACTTTTCCTCCAGCAGCTTCTGGAAGGAGTAGCGGCGCACGTCGTCATGCTCAAGGCCCGGGCAGACCTGGAACGGCATATAGTTCGTCTGGTTTGCAAGCGCTTCCTCGTTGACCCAGCGGGTACGCACGTAGCGATAGACCGGGCTGCCCACGTCGACTCGCAGCCTCTCCGCAACCGTGAGCGTGGCACGCTCCACCTCTACCTGGCGTACCTCGGACCTCGGGTTCAGTCCCGAGCTGGCAGTATGGGTGAAGACACTGGCAAATCGGGTTGTCGGCAGGCCCAGGACTCGGACGCTCCCCTCGGCGGCATCGGCCACAAGCCCTTTGCGTTGGGCGGTCCTGAGGACGCGCAACACTTGGTCAGTCGGGGCCTTGAGCTGGGCGGCGAGGTGGTCGACACGTATGACCTGGCCTCGGCCGTAGGCGCCCGCCACGATCCGTCGCTCAAACCGTGCTTGGAGCTCGGTGGGATAATCTATGCTCAAGGGACGCTCCTCTTCGCTTCCTCTGTCATGTGGCAGGCCCATTATACCCCAGGCTGCGGCTTTCAGTCAACCTGCCGGACGCTCGCGTAGATTATCGATTATCGATGCTTTCGTGGCTGGTCTTGACACCCGGTTAGGCATGTGCTATCATGCATCCCCGTTGTACCGTGGCAGCGGTGAGATGACGCTGTCCCCGGTCGGCATATGGAAGGCAGACCAAAGGAGGAGGTAACCTGATGGACTTGAAGGGCAAGATCATCGATCTGAGTCAGGAGATCTATACTGGAATGCCGGTCTATCCCGGGCACCTGAAGACCGTCATCTTTACCCACGTCTCTCACAAAGAGACCCAGCGGTCGTTGGGCACAGACTTCTCTTACCAAGCGAGCGGCATCCTGATGTGCGACCACGGGCCCACCCACATCGATTCGGTCAGCCACCTCTCCCGCAAGCCGGGTGCACCCTCGGTGGACGAGATCCCCCTTGAGTGCTGCATCACGCCAGCTATTTGCATCGACGTTAGCGACGTGCCTCACCAGCACCAGTTCGGTGCTGACAAGATCAAGGCCGAGTTGGAACGCTGGAATCTAGACATCCGGCCTGGCGACACAGTGCTGTTTTACACCGGCCACTATGACCAGTACTATGGCACACCAGAGTACATGACCCACCAGCCCGGACTGACGCGCGACGCCACCGAGTACATCATCGACCAGGGCGCCGTCAACTTTGGCGTGGACTGCACTAGCCCCGACATGTGGCTGGACAAGACCTATCCCTGCCACACCGTCTGCGCCGAACGGGAGGTAACTCACATCGAGAACCTGTGCAACCTGGACAAGCTCGTCGGCAAGCGGTTCACCTTCATCGCCCTGCCGCTCAAGATCAGGAAGGGGACGGGCTCTCCCCTCCGCGCAGTTGCCATCCTCGACGAGTAGCCATTCGCCAGGGGGAGACATGAAGTTTCCTGACTTTCAACTGACCGACAAGATCGCCATCGTCACCGGGGCCAGCAAGGGCCTCGGCTACGGCGTGGCGCTGGCCATGGCGGACGCGGGCGCCCACGTGGTTGTGACCAGCCGCGATATCGAGCGCGCCCAGCCGGTGGCCACCGAGATCCAGGAAATGGGCCGGGAGTCCCTGCCGCTGGCACTTGAGGTCTGTTCCCTGGATAGCATTGAGGCCATGGTTGGTGCAGCGCTGGACCGTTTTGGCCGGATCGACATCCTGGTCAACAACGCTGGCATAAACATCCCTGAGCCAGCCCTGGAGGTCAGCGAGGAGCACTGGGATCGCCTCATGGACATCAACCTCAAAGGCCTGTTCTTCTGTTCCCAGAAGGTGGGTACGGTCATGGTTAGGCAGGGGCAGGGCAAGATCATCAACGTTGGATCGCAGATGGGTTTTGTCGGGGGCAAGCTGCGGGCAGCCTACTGTGCCAGCAAGGGCGGCGTGGTCCAGTTAACGAAGGTGCTGGCCATCGAGTGGGCCAAGCACGGCGTGAACGTCAATGGCGTGGCGCCAACTTTTCTGAGGACGCCGTTCACTGCGCACATGTTCGAGGACGCGACTTTCTATGACGAGGTCGTGGCCAACATTCCGCTGGGCCGCGTCGGCGAGGTGGAGGACGTTCTTGGGGCTGTCGTGTTCCTCGCATCGCCCGCATCCGATCTGATCACGGGCACAACCATGCTAGTGGATGGTGGGTGGACTGCCTGGTAGGCTGAGTCCGATCCGGTTGGCCAGCAAGATCTACAGCGTATCCTCGAAGAATCGATGGTTCTCTGGTAGCCTGGTCCGAGCCGTCCGGGGTTGTCAGGCGAGAGGCGCGCGCTTCAGGGTAGGCTTGCTCGTGCGGCTCGACGGGATCACGTCTTTGGCCGATTCAGCTTTGGCCACCTCAGGGGCACACGCGCGCTGCTTCCGAACCGGTCGTAGCTCCGTGACGGCCGAGAGTACCTCCGCCAGTTGGTCAAGGCTGGCCAGATTGTGGACCGGCAGAAAATCATCTATGCAAGGCATCACAGTGGCCATGCCACGCTGCACCGGGCGATAGTCGTCAGAGCCGAGAAGGGGATTGAGCCAGATCAGGCGGTAGGCGGAGCGTTGCAGGCGGTGGATCTCCCGGGCCAGAAGCTGCAAGTCGCCCCGGTCCCAGCCGTCGCTGATGACCAGCACCACGGCCCCTCCACCCAGCACCCGCCGCGTCCACTGGAAGTTGAAGGTCTTGAGGGCTTCTCCAATGCGCGTCCCACCCGACCAATCGTGGACCGTATCACTCACCTCGTCCAGCGATTCGTCCACATCCTTGTAGCGGAGGTAGCGGGTGATGCGTGTCAGCCGGGTACCAAAGACAAAGGCATCGACGTTGGTGTCCTTCAGGCCGTGGGTCAGCGCGTGGATGAAGTGCAGCAGCATGCGCGAATAGCGCTCCATGGAGCCGCTGATGTCGCACAGGACAACCAGCGAACGAGGCCGGTACACACGCCGGCGGAACGCCAGCCGGATCGGCTCACCACCGTGGCGCAGGTTGTCCCGGAACATTCGTCGCAGGTGGAGGCTGCCCTTGTAGCTGGGGCGAACCCGGCGGGTGCGACGCTCGTCAAATTGCCATTCCATGTTGGCGATGGCCTGTTTGGCCTCCTGGATCTCTTCCCAGGTCATCTCGCCAAAGTCCTTCGTGCGCGAAACCTCCTGCGCGCTGTAGACCATCATGGGCACACTGCGCGTCTCTCCACCATCCTCGTCGACCTCGCCCGGCCTCGAATGACCCTTGTCCTCTATGTCGCCCGCATCGCCCTCGCCTGACTCGCCATCGGCCGCCGACGGGAGCCGCAAGCGCTCTAGCTGCGACTCGACAGGTATCCCACTCTTCTCGTCCGGAATGTCCTTCAGCCGCCAGAGCAGGTTGAAGGCCTGGTCGAACACCAGAAAATCCTCACGACGGTTGACCAGGAGCGCCTTGCAGGTGTGGTAAAAATCGACGCGCTGGATGATGGGAACGTGCTCCAATGCCTCGACGAGGTCGAGGACCTGGCGGGTGCTTACGTCCATGCCCATGACACGCAGCAACTGCCCAAAGCGGAGCAGGTGGCCGAGCAGATAGCCCCCGCTCGTTTGCCCGGCCAGGTCTCCCTCGGGCACGGTGTGGGGCAGATTGTGGCAGTCAGGTGTTTCGGTCATCCTTGCAGCGCGCGTTCCATGGTCTTGTGCCGTGCATCGTCGAGCAGGCGTTGTGCGTGCCCCTTGCGAACCACCTCAAAGTCATCCTGGTATTTCAGCAGCAGCCCGAGGGTGTCCTCAACCAGCGGCAGATCCAATGCCTGGGCGTCGAGGGCAACCAGTGCCTGGGCCCAGTCGAGCGTCTCGGCGATCCCGGGCAGCTTGTAGAGGTCGAGCCGGCGCAGGTCCTGGACGAACTGCACAAGCTGATGGGCGATGTGCGCCGGCGCCTGCGGGACTTTGAGGGTGACAATGCGGTATTCCTTTTCCAGGGTCGGGAAGTCGATCCAATGGTAGATGCAGCGCCGCTTGAGGGCATCATGGATCTCGCGCGTACGGTTGGAGGTGATGACCACCACCGGCGGTTTGGCCGCGCGGATGGTGCCAACCTCAGGGATGGTGATCTGAAAATCGCTCAGGAGCTCCAACAGGAAAGCCTCGAACTGCTCGTCGGCACGGTCCAGCTCGTCGATGAGAAGCACCGGCGCAATGCCGCGCTCCGTCTGCTCGATGGCCTGGAGGAGGGGCCGCTTGATGAGGTATTCGCTGCCGAAAAGGTCGCGCTCGACCTCATCGGTGATGTCGCAGCTCTGCGCTTCCAGCATGCGGATATGGAGGAGTTGCCGGGTGTAGTTCCACTCGTAGATGGTGCTGTTGACGTCCAAGCCTTCGTAGCACTGCAGCCGGATGAGGGGTGCCCCCAACACCTCGGAGAGGGTCTTGGCCACCTGCGTCTTGCCCACGCCCGCCTCGCCTTCCAGGAGAAGCGGTTTGCCCAGGCGCAACGTCAAGAAGATGACCGTCGCCAGGACGCGGTCGGTCACGTAGGCGTGCTCAGAAAGTACGCTCTCTAGCTCATCGATGGTGGGAAAAGCCAAGTTCACAATCACCTCTATCTATGCGGCAAGTCGACACCATACATCTGATTGACAGTTGTCTTACCAGGAACCCATTATACATTAACCTGCCGCGTCCGGCCAGTTCGGCGCTCGGTCCGGCTCAACCGTGCTGCTCCTGCATCGCGCCTGGACGACGTGGGCGCGGATCTGCCATGAACTCCCGAAGCTTTTCTACGATGGCATCGGCAAAAAGCGGATCGTTGATGTGCGCCTCGACCAGATGCAGCTCGATGGGCGGCGCCAGGGACCCCTCCAGGGCTTCGATCAGTGCTGCGTCCGCCTCCGGATCGAAGAAGGCATGGCCAGGCCGGTCAGAAAAGCTGAAGCCGCCCAGAGGCACCAGGACGGCTGCCGGCCCACGGGCCTGGTTCAGGCGGCAGGCCATCAGCTTGCCGATCTCGGCCATTTCACGCCGGGCCGTCCGCACAAGGGTGATGTTGGGGTTGTGGACGATCAGGGAACGGCTCCGTTGTTCCGCGCTCAGCGAGTTCAGCGGGCCGAGGACGATATAGTCGGTCCCGCCCGGCGCGACGACCTGGGGAATCCCCTGCCGGCCGGCCGCTGTGAGCCGCTCGGGCCCCGCATCGAACAGGCCCCCGCAGACGTGACCGGTCAATTCTTGGGTGCTGATGTCCAACACACCCTGTATCAGCCCCTGGTCGATGAGCCGTTCCATCGAGCGCCCGCCGGTCCCGTTGGGATGGAAAGCGACCAACTCGTAGCCCGCCGCATCGAACAGGTCTTTGGCCCGCAGGATGCAAGCTGTGGTCAAACCCAGCATGGTGGCCCCCAGGACCATCCGGCCGCTCCCCTCGACCTGCTCGCTGGCCTCGGCCATGGCCACCACGGCAGCCGCTGCATTGGCAAATATCTTGCGGGTGATGGCGTTCACGCCCAGGATGTCGGCCACCGAGTGCATCAGGGTCACATCGCTGGTACCAACATAGGGCTCGAACACGTTCTGACCGCTGGCCATGGTCGAAACCATCACCTTGGGCACGCCGATGGGCAGGGCTTGCATGGCCGCCGTGCCGATGGCCGTGCCCTGGCCCCCGCCGACCGCCAACACACCACCCAACTTGCCCTCGGCGTAGAGGCGCACGACGATGGCCCGGGTTCCGTCGATCATGGTCTGGATGGCCAGACCCTTGTCGCCCGCCGCGACCAGGGCGGCCAGTTCGCCGCCGCCGGCTCGGGCAACCTGTTCCTGGGTGAAGTCGGCCTCGACGGCTGGCTTGCCCAGGACGCCGGGGTCGATGATCCGCACCTTGGCTCCTCGGGATCGGACCTGATCCCGCAGGTAGGCCACTTCGAGGCCCTTGGTGTCCAGGGTCCCGATGATGGCGATTGGTTTGGTCATCAGCAACTCCTAGGGAAGCAGTCGCCGGCCCGAATCAGCGGTGGATGAACATCGCTACCAAAGGGCCCAGCCACACACTGGGTGAGCTCACGTGCAGAGCAGGGCCGCGAGCATAAGGCCTTTCAAGAGGGTCATCTCATGTTCGACCACCGCAGCCCCATGCAGTGACCCCGGGATCCTCCCATCCTCAGTCATCTTAGGACAAAGGCGCTTCATTGTCAAGAAGACGAGTTGCCTCAACTGACCACACGTTCCGAAGAGCAGCTGCACCTTGTCGCGTGATGTATATGGGGATCATCCGGTTCTGCTGGAGGGAACGCTTGATGATCTGTGACGGTGGACCAGGATTCCTCGAGGCAGCTCGATCCGGTTATTTCTGAGGAGGGTCCACGGAGTTCGGGCCCGCTGTCGTTTGAGGGCTGGTGCGGATAGCTGCCACCTCCCCCGGCTTTCGGTGGGCCCTATCGCGCACCCCGGTGCGGACGAACTGGTGCAGCCAGGTGGCACCTAAGTCAGCGCGATCTTGGCAGTCTGGCTCGGAACTGCACGAGACCGCCGACAATCGGTGTTGTTGACGTTCGGCCTAAGGTTGCACGAAATCACCGATAACCAGGTTTACCTCCGGTATGCTCCACTAACAAGGCTTGCGCTGGGCCCGGTCAGCGAGGCCTTGCATAAAGGTTTGCCGTGTGGTGATTAACCAGAGGTTCGTACTTGGCGAGGCTGCATCGCCAGCAGGGTTCGGCCCGGCTGTTGAGATGCTGGTTTGGAATCGGGGGCAATCACAGACGGGGCAGTGCGATGGGACGGTGGTCCAGGTTCCCGGCCAGGTGGATTCGTCGCGGCCCGGGGACGCTGGCCGCCATTGGCCATGTAGGCCTGGACGAGGGGAGTTGCAGCAAAGGGGCGCTTTTGTTGTCGCGTGCCACCGCAGCAGGTACGGATGCCATCACGACGCACGCGGCGGACTGTGCCATTTTGGGAGACAAGATAGCGGATCGGGCCGACGTTGACTTTGGCGTTGGGCATAGGGAGCCGTCATGTTTGAGCTAGATTACAGGGATTATGCCTCAGTTAGGTCGCCGCCCAGCGCGACGTCGGCTGCGTCTTGGGCGAGATCTCGGAGAAGGTCGAGGATGTGCTGCTTCTGTCTCTCTGTCATAGCCGTCGACTTGAGGGTCGGGGTCGTAGAGCTGATCTTCCAGGGAGTTGCAGTAACGCTCGACAAGTTCCTGCAATCGAGCGTCCAAATCAGATATGGCGCTCATGATTCGTGGTTCCTTTCGAGTGGCCTCTGGCAGGGCACCAGCCAGCGTGCTCCTGGGTCGCGGCTTGCGGGCCGCCAGTTTCGTTGCAGGTGCATGGCACGGCTCGCGTCGCTGGCCATTTGGAGGGCTTGGTCAGGGAGTTATCTGGCATGGCGAACAGTAGCTTCCAGACCCGCGCCCGCCATTCAGGCAGGGACAGGTCGTTGCCCTCTATCTCCTAAGGTTGGCGGCGCAGAGTCAGGGTGTCGGCGGCACAACCGACGACGGCCAGAGCTTCGGCAAACTCGGTGGCTGTGTGGGTGGCACGGTGGTTGTCGCGGGCCCGATAGGTCAGATAGGCCGCCGCATCCGGCTGAGCCAGGGCCTCGCGCAGGACCGAGATGGTGTGCGTCTGGTCCCAGTCTTTGAAGTCACTGGCTCGGTCGTAGACCGGATCGAGGGCCTCACGGGTACGGCGTACTAGCAATGGACCCCTGCTTTCCAGAGCGCTGAGCTCGAACAGCAGGCCGAGGGTGTCGCCTGCGTTGCCGGCCAGGGCGAAAGACCTGACGAAACGGGGCTCGTTGGGGATCTGCAATTCTTTCCTCATATTAGCTACCCCTTTCTCTTCATTACAGTCGATTCGAGGGAAACCTCGGACCCTGCGCCCCGGCGCGGTAGCGCCAGTCGCGCCTGAATTGGAGAATAGGAAAAAGAGCTGCGACGTCTCAGAGTTAAAATGGCCTGCTCTCGCAATATGGCATGATTGACTTGACAAAATAGACGTATACGTTTATAATGGGGTAACATGCGCGTACTAGATAATGGATCCTATATCGTTTACGTTTATTCAGAAATAGGCCAGCCGCATCATTTACCACATTGTCACGTGCACTGGGCCAAAGGAGACACCGTTGTGGCTTTGCCAACACTAGCCGTCCTGGCAGGACAACCTCTTCCAAGGGCTGGGAGACAATTCTTGCTTGAGGGGGTTGAGGAGATTTGTGCTTGTTGGGACAGGCTAAACTCTGAGGTGAATTAGCAAATATGAATAACAAATGGGACGCACCGACATATCAGCGAATAGCATCTGTGGAGAACATGGGTAGAAACCTTGAGGTTGTGTTTGAAGATGGCACGACTGTGGCTTTGGATGCAAGACAGGTGCTGCCACCAGATGTGCGCGGCCCTGCCTGGGAATCTCTCTATTTCAATGCCTTTGAGATTGTAGTCCCAACTGCTTCCGGTGAGATTGAGATTCCATGGTCGACGATAAGGCTGTTGACCGATCAGGAGTTCGCAGCATATTGGACACACGCTGCTGAAGATCAAGCCAAGAAAATAGGTAGGCAACTCAGAAAGCTTCGAAAGAGCAGGAACCTTACGAGCAAGGAAGTGGCCATACGCGCAGGGATCACACCCCAAAGTCTTTCCAGGATTGAACTCGGTCATCACGATGTCGTTTTCACAACTCTCAGGAAGATTCTTGCAGCAATGGGCTGCACATTGAGGGATCTATCTGAAGCAGAGCCAATTCCTTCGTCTCTGGCAGGGTTTCTGAAGCGGGTGGAATCTATAGGGCTCAAGAGAGAATGGGTAATGGATCGATTACTTCCTGGAAGTCTTCTCGAGTCGCTAGACACGGCGGAGGCGGATTCTTTTGGAGGGTTGCTGTACTCGGCAGCTACTCATGTTTCACGAGTGTTTGGCTGGTCACCAGATGCCTTGCTAGGTTCCGATCCTTTGGAGCTCAATCGTGCGATGGCTCGTGCAGCAAGATTCAAAGTCCAGAAGCGTGCCCAGGAAGTCCAGACTACCGCATATGCGGTTTATGCACACTATCTAGCTCTTCTAGCTCTTCAAGCGACTGCACACATTGAACCACGTAGATTGCCTAGCAACCCGAGTGAGATCCGGCAAGCAATTGCTGACAGGTATGGGCCTCTGACCCTTGAAAGTCTGTTATCCTATGTCTGGGATCTCGGAATACCCGTCATTCCTCTTCATGATTCAGGCGCTTTTCATGGTGCTTGCTGGAGAGTATCAGGGAGAAGTGTTATTGTACTAAAACAGGTTACTCCTTACCAGTCTCGTTGGTCATTTGACCTAGCCCATGAGTTGGGTCACGTTGTTCAACATCTTTCCGAAGAGCAGGAAGGTGTCATTGAGACTGTTGAGATATCACCGTTTGAGGATGACTCTGATGAGGAGTGGGAAGCGAGCGAATTCGCATCTGATTTGCTGCTTTTCGGCCGTGCAGAAGAACTGGCCGAAATGAGCGTAGAGTTTGCACGGAACGAAGTCAGGTATCTAAAATCTGCCGTGCTCAGAGTAGCTGCTGCGGAACATGTCCCAGTTGATGTGCTATCCAACTACCTAGCTTTCAGGCTCTCTAGGCAAAACATCAATTGGTGGGGGGCCGCGAATAACCTACAGATCAAGGAGCCTTCCCCCCTCGAAATAGCAAGACAGGTTTTCCTAGCTCGTGTGGACTTGGAGTCTTTGACTCTAGAGGATCGAGAATTGATGGTTCGAGCGTTGAAGTAAATTAGAATGGAGCGGACAAGATGTCGAAAAGCCAACCGCGTCGCAGAGAACTAAAGCCTTTAAAGATTAGTTGTACCAGTGCAGATTGTGAGAGTGGGCTGCATTGCTTCAAGAAGTCTCGTAGTATGTCAGAAGCAGAGCGCGGAATTTGTCGCTATTGCGGGGCCGACCTTATCGACTGGCAGCGTGTTCACAGACGAAATCTTGGCGATGCTGCATTTGTATTTGAATCTCTCAAGTACGAACTTGTGCGACATCACTACTGGCACAAATCGATTGATTTGAAAGCTATGAATCATGCACGTCGCAAAGGTCGGCAGGGGCTGCGTGAAGCGGCAAGACATAGGCTCAAGAAATACACCGCACCCCAGCATCCATTCCGTGATGGGATGCAAACGCCATGGGAAGGGAATGTGATATTCTACGCTCAACATGCTTTGGCTTGTTGTTGTCGGACTTGTTTGGAATACTGGCATGGCATACCCAAAGGAGTTGAGCTGTCTGATGAGGAATTGGACTACTTGGTGGAGTTGATGATGATGTACGTTGATGACAGAATGCCCGATCTAACTGAAAGGGGCGAGAAAGTTCCTCCTATCCGCCGTACAGCGCGTGCGAGTTGATAGTGAGAAGGAAATTTATCGATACCGACAGATTTTCTCAGAAAATGAGGACACGTGCGATAGCTCTAGAAGACCGTGGTCTACTTATCGCCAATTTCTACGGATCTACGCAAGAAGGGGATCTGACTGCACCGCCTAATTGCGATGGATTTGGTCGTGTTCGACACTTTCGACGCGCGACCAATCCTAACTGGCCTCCAGATCCGTTGCCCATAGAACCAGCGTGTCGTGCCCTCGGGTTGGAGGCTCGCGATAGCATACGAGCACAAGTCTTCCAAATTGCAGCGTGTAATTGGCGCTGTTGGTACTGCTTCGTTGACTATAGACTGCTTTCTGCAGATCAACGGTATGCAGCCTTCTTAACACCGAAAGAGCTGATCGATTTATATCTGAAAGAATCAGATAGACCTCTGGTTATTGATCTTTCAGGTGGGCATCCTGATTTAGTCCCCGAATGGGTGCCATGGATGATGCAAGGATTACGGGCTCGCGGATTGGACAGAGAGACATACCTTTGGTCAGATGATAACCTAAGTACCGGTTTTTTCTGGAAACATCTCAATTCCGAAGATATGGACCTGATCTGTGATTACTCTCACTACGGGAGGGTCTGCTGCTTCAAAGGCTTTGATGGACTTTCGTTCTCATTCAATACTAGAGCAGCTCCTAACCGCTTTGATCGACAATTTGAGCTCATGGAGCGATTGTTGCGCTTGGGGCTAGATCTGTACTGCTATGCCACGTTTACGACTCCTATTGCGAACAAGACTGGTGAACCTATGGCAAGGTTCGTGGACAGGCTACAGCAGCTAGATCCGAACTTGCCACTAAGAACTGTCCCCCTTGAAATCGGGATTTACGGTCCTGTGAAAGACCGACTTCACTCAGTTCCTTCTGTAGCTCTCGACAACCAGTATCGAGCGGTGGAAGCTTGGTTGAGGGAGTTGGAAACAAGGTATTCAGGCCAAGAACTGAACAAGCCCATCACAGAAGTCCCACTCCGGCACCAAAGGCATCCAAAGGCGGAAAAATCGGAGCCCCGTGGTCAGAACCATGTTCTCGGGACACTCTAGCCATTCTAGCTGGTTTCATGAAAGGATCAATAAATGTGCAACTGGCAGAGTACTGTAGTCGAAAGTGTTCTATCAGCGGTCGCAGGCGACAGCTTTTGGGAGAGTCACTTGCGGCAGATTGTCTTCGATGACACATCTCCTATTGGATTGCATCTGGCAGTGTTCATCGAACCATACTTGAGGTATATCCTTGAGGAAAAGAAGACTGTGGAGTCTCGATTCAGTGTTCATCGTAGGGCACCTTATGGTCAGATTGCTGCAGGAGACATAGTATTCTTGAAACGTTCTGGAGGTCCAGTCGTTGGACTTTGCCTTGTTTCCAATGTGTGGTTCTACAATCTGGACGCGGCATCGTGGCATGGCTTGCGTACTGAATTTGCTCAAGCGCTTTGTGCTCAGGATCCCGAATTCTGGGAGACCCGAAAGCACGCATCGTTTGCCACACTTATGCGCCTATCGACTGTCACTCCTATTGACCCTATCCTGGTTCCTAAGAGAGACAGGCGAGGATGGGTTGTGCTACGGACGACGCTGAGTGGTAGTGACAACAAAGTGTTGTTTCAGTGAACACGTTTGTCTTGGCTTTCTCGGGTTCAATCGGCAGTGGCAAAACCACAATCACAGAGGCAGTGGCGAAGTCGCTAGGATGGAAGCTTGCCAGCTTCGGCCGTGTTGTTAGAAAAGAGGCTAGGCAAAGGGGGCTAGATCCAGAATCGCGTGAAACACTACAACTTCTGGGCAGCGAATTGATCGAGGAGGGATGGGAAGGCTTCTGCCAAGCTGTTCTAGTGGATGCAGGTTGGAAACAAGGCGAAGGATTGCTGGTAGACGGAATCCGCCACATAGAAGCTTTGGAGATGCTCCGTATATTAGTGCAGCCACTACGGCTGTTCTTAATTCATGTGCATGTCAAGGCATGTATGCGGGAGAAACGATTATTTAACAGAAATGGCTACACTAAGCAGGACATATATGAGATGGATCGGCATAAGTGCATAATCCGGGCCATGCCGACCACTGATTCCGATGGATGCCGTCCACCTGTTCCGAGCGATGCCGTCCA
>JAMJFU010000070.1 GCA_023544525.1 Anaerolineae bacterium
GTTCCGCTGGGACATGCCCGGCGGCAGCGCGCCTTCCGCATTCGAATGATGGGAGGCAGAAGGAATCGTGGCACAAATGACGGATAGATTGCAGGCCTGGCACCGTGCTCTCGCGTTACCCTTCGCTGTAGGGCTCGCTGCGTCGATCGTGATGTTGCTATTCTACCTGGGATTGGTGTCGCTGATCTCGCAGTCGTGGGATCACGCCCTGTCGCTGTTGGCGGACGACCGCTGGTTCGTGGCGCCGATCATCGCCGGATTTGGCACCCAGGCCGGGCTATTCACCCACCTGCGTGGACTACACAGGGGCGTGAAAGCGCCGGCAGCGGTGACGGGCTCCAGCGCCGGGATGTCGACTGCGGCGATGGTCGCCTGCTGCGCGCATCACGTGACCGACGTGCTGCCCCTGATCGGGCTGTCGGGTGCCACCATCTTCCTGGCAGAGTACAAGGTACCGTTCATGGTTGTAGGGCTGCTGTCGAACCTGGCAGGCATCGGCTACCTGCTCGTGCACATCCGGCGCGCCAGGCAGCATCAGGCCGGGCGCACTCTATCCGGCACCTCCGCCTGCCACGTTCCCTCGGGCCCGGCGGCGCCGGGGTAGTCAAAGGGAATCATCCTTTCGTGGCTTTCGTCTGTTTCGCGACTTGTCGCGGTCCAAACGCCCGGCCGCTACACCCCGCAGCTGCCCCCCTGGCTCGGCGCCTGCTTGAGAAGGTTGTTCTGCGCCAGCCATTGATGGAGCCGGCCAAAGCCTGCCGCCGAGAAGGACTCGGCGCCGAAGGCCTGGCGCGCGTCGAGATCGGCAAAGCTGGCGCCTTCGGTGGCCTGGTAGTAGAGCGCTACTTCCAGCGTCTGCTGGGGGTACCAGAACCCGTTGACGTACTTGGCCGCCTGGAACATTTCGTCGACACTCGCCCCGTCTGTTGCCATCAACTGCAGCAGGCCCAGCATCGCCATACCGTGGTTGCAGTCAGGGAAGGCGGTGTGATTGCCGCAGCACGGGCGGTAGATGGCGTTGGCCACCTCTTCGACACGTGCCTGCTGCCCCTCGGTCAACTGGATCAACGGCACACTCGAATAGAGCTCTGTCGCCTGCCTGGAGCCCAACGTCCAGCCGCCCGTCGATGCGAAGCTGCCCACCCCTTCGCGGCCGCGCTGCATCATCGGCCCCTCCACGAGGATGGGGTTCTGATTGGTCAACCCGACAGCCCAGAACAAGTTCAGGAGAAAGTGGGCATTCTCGGGATCGATCACCACCTGGCTGTCACTACCCTCTTTCAAAATCCCAACCTGGAGGCTGGTGAGCGGCTGTCCTCTCTGTAGGTAAAGCTGGGCAAAACGATCGTAGTCGATGGCGCCTGCTTGCACAAGCTCGGGGCCAAGGTTCCCATAGCTTGCAGGCAGCGGGTAGCCGCCAGGCGGTTGGACCTGTTCCGCGAGGGACAGGCCATCAGAAGCGGCAGGCGGTCCGGCTGAGACCTGGTCTTGGGCCTGTTCGGCTTCCGGGCCCACCTGTTCTCCCGCACCTGCCGGCTCACTTCCACGTGCCCGAGATGGCAGCTCTCCATCCCATGCGTACACTCCCCACGCCACCACGCCCGCGAGCAGGACGGCAATGGCGAGCAGCGCAAGGGGAACGCGACGAGCTTCTCGCCGACGCATTCCGTGCACGTTCTCAGCTAGCGCCTGACCACAATGCGGACAGATCCTTGTTTCTTCTTGGGCCTTGCTCACTTCACACCTCCTCGTATCGATCGCCTGGTGAGCGTCGGCATGTCTTATGGGAGTGGCGCCAGTCCGATCACCACGTAGCGCATGGCCGACATGACACCCAGCAGCAGGGCGGCGAACACCAGTCCACTCAAGGCAGCCGGCAGCAGATCCCACGCCGTTTCCGCCCGTCGAAAGCGGCCCAAGACCGGAACGGCGACGACGGCACCGAGGGTCGTCAGCAGCGCAAGCTCGCCAGCCGTGGTGAGCAGCGACACCGGGTAAAGCAGCCAGTCCACGCGGGTCAGGATCACAGTGGCAAAGACCCCGAGCACGGCTAGCAGCGCGATCAGTTGCCATGCCTTGTTGAGGACCGGCACGTCGTGATATTCCCGCCAAACGGTCATGTTGAATATGGGCCACAGCAGCCCGGCCATGGCTGCGCCCATGAGCAGGCCGGTGACGAGCCGGGCAGGGTTGTAGGGCGCGTACAGGTAGGGCAGGCCCAGGTCGTAGAAGGTGTTGTTTGTGCCGTCGATGGCCATGCTCCCCGCCGACAAGACGAGGACGACCAGGATCGGCCAGGCGGGCAACCGGCCGGCGCGGACGCGCCCCAGCGCCGCAAAGACGAACACCGACAGCAGGAACCCGGCGAACATGCCCATCATGCGCGCCTCGACCGGCAATTGCTGCCCGTTCAGAAAGAAGGAGTGGCTGGCGCGTTGGGGGCAGATGCCGTAACCGATGGCCCACAGCTTGTCAAGCAGGGGCCACGGAAGCAGCACAAAGCCGGCGAACACGAGAAGGACTATCCCCACGAGGAGCCATCGCTCGAAAGGATGCCGTCCCAGCGCACCATTGGTCGGCACGTCCGCCAGGTCGGAAGGATCTGGTGCAGAACGATCGCCGTGATACGTAGTATCAGACATGGTACGCCCAGTATAGCATCAAGGCGGGACAGAGAGTAGCGCCATTTGACTTCCTGGACGATGCGCCAAATGGCGGGGTAGAAGGGTCAGTCGTGTGGTTTCCGGGGATGCACGTGCGCTTCAATGGTGGTCCCGGCGCCAGGGTGAGAACGAATCACGAGATGGGCGCCCACCAACTGCGCTCGTTCATGCATGCCCATCAAGCCATAGTGCCCGGCTTCCACCAGGTCGCTCACTCTTTGCGGTGGCACAAATCCAGTGCCATCGTCTCGGACTTGGACCGCTACGTCGTCCTCGAACGTCAGACTGATGTGGACATTGGACGCCTGGGCGTGGCGGACGGCGTTGTGTAGCGCTTCCTGCACGATGCGGTACAGGGCTAATTCCGTATCCGGTGCCAGGCGCCGGACTTGGCCCTCCACCTCGTACATTACTTGCAGCGCGTCTTGATTCGCGTCGCGAGCCAGCGCTTCCAACGCGGCCACCAAGCCCGCCTCTTCCAGGTAGATGGGCCGTAGCGCTCGCGAGAAACGCCGCACCTCATCCATTGTGCTCTCCAGCATCGCCTGCAACTCGGCGAACCGTTCGTCCAAGTCACCAGGCTCGTGCGCAGCTTTGCGGCGCGCCATCTGCACGCGCTGTTTGAGGGCAATCAGATCTTGGACGGTTTCGTCGTGGAGTTCACGGGCCAGGCGTTTGCGCTCGTCCTCCTGGGCTGCGGTTACCGCGCCCAGGAAACCGCGCATGCTCTGCTGGTACGCACGGATCTGAGCCGCCATGCGTGTCAGGGCACCCTGCAGTTCCTGGATCTCCTGGATGCCGCCGACAGGGGTGGTCACGGCCTCAAAGTCCCCCCAACCCAGGGCAGTCACCTGTGCATCCAGCCGTTGTAAGGGGTGTATCACACGCTGCACCGCCAGCCAGAGCGCGAGCAGGGTCGATGCCACGGCAACGACCAAGATCAACGGAGCGAAAAGCGTCAGCCGCAGCCAGGGGCTGAGGACTTGGCTCCACGGCTCTTCGACGACCAACGCCCAATCGATCGTCTGCCCCGTCTGGGCCGCGACGGGCACCGGCGCATAGGCCACCACGTGCTCCGGGCCACCCGGCCGATCAGCTCGGTACAGCAGGCCGCTTTGGCCGGCCAGCGCCTTGGCGACACCGGGGTGTGAGCTGGCCTGGCCCACTTCCTGCGGACTGGTGCCGTACACGATGCGTCCCTGGGCATCTGCCAACCTCACCGCTGTCTCTGGACTGGCCTGGAGTGGGTCCAAGACGGCCTGTATCCGCTGGGAATCCGGGCGCCCTGCTGGCGTGGCCAGACCCGCCGCTGCAGCGAGCACGGCTCTCAAATCGCGCTCGCCGATCACAGCCCGCATCGAGCGCTGGTGGACCACAGCGCTGCCCACGGCGATGGCCGATAGGGCTAGGAACAGCGGCAGCACGATGAACAACAGCAATTGGGCCGACAGTCCTCGAAGACCGCGCAACAATCTCATCCTGCCGAGATCAGCCCCAACTGGATGGATCGCGTGACCGCCTCTGTCCTATTACCTACGGCCAGCTTGCCATAGACGCTGGCGAGGTGTCCCTGGACAGTACGGTCGCTGATATTCAACTGAACTCCGATTCCCTTGTTCGTGTAGCCCTGGGCAGCCAGTCGAAGTACCTCGAGCTCCCGTGCCGACAGGGGTTCGACTAAACCGGGTCGCGGTCCGCCCGTGAGTTGGGACATGACCTTGCTCACAATGGCCGGATCGAGAGCCGACTGGCCCTCGTGAACTGCGCGTACGGCGGCGACAATCTCTTCCGGCTCGGCCGTCTTGAGCACATAGCCGTTGGCCCCGGCCTGGAGGGCGGTCACGATGAACGGATCGTCATCGTAGGCGGTCAGAACAAGGACACCGACGGGCAGTTGCTCAGCGCGCACAGTGCGGGTCACGTCCAAACCGGTGCGATCCGGCATCTGGATGTCTAGGACCGCGACGTCGGGCTGGTGCTCGCGGATGGCGACCAGGGCTTCTTCACCCGTGCTCGCCTCCGCTACGACGGCGATGTCGCCTGGCTCTTCCAGAAAGTCGCGGATCCCTTGACGGACGACGGCGTGGTCGTCGGCCAGAATAACCTCGATTCTTTCTGATCTTTTCACGAAATCCTCCTGAGAGCGAAGATAGCATATCGCCACCGTTCTGTCAACCCGGGTTCCCAATGTTGGGACAGAAGAACAAGCTGTTTGGCGTACGGATTGACCCGTCGGATTGCGCGTCAGAGGAGAAGCATAAAGGCCCTACACACCATCCTCCACCTGGTGTATGATGGTCTTGAGAGGGACTCAGAGAGTTCAGGGCCAGTGAGAACGGCCCTGGCACGATGTTGGAATGTCGAAAACTATCAAATCAGTGTATGTATACGCGACTGCCAGGACCCTGGGGGTAGCACCCCTATACCTGGCGGAAAACTAAGGACCGCTTCGTCCCTGGGACGCTACGGCCTGGCAGACGTATCGTCCGGGGAGACACAATGAAGAAGAGAAAGAGATCCGGCTGGCAAAAGAAAGCCATCCCAGACTGGGCATTGGGGTTGCTGGTGGTCACCCGCTGGGCCATGGGTCATCCTGGCCAGGGTCTTGGACCAGAGAACGTCCGCTCTTGGTACGGCCTGCCCGGGAAGATCGTCGTGGAAAACGAGTATTGGCACCGGGTGAGAGTCGGTGGCGTTGCCGTCAACCATCCACCGCTCGTCAACCTTTTCCTGCGCCGGGGCTTGTCGCGCAAAGACCGCCTGCGGCTGAGCCACCTGCACGAGTTCGGCCACTTTCAGATGCTGCCGCTGGCCTTGGCGCTCCTGCTCTGTTTGCTCAGGCCTAGGGGCAGCCAGCAACCTCCGGCACCTCGGTGGCTGGTATGGATAGGTGGATTCGTTGCGCATCAGGCCGCGTGGGAGATGGCTTCGGAGGCCTACGTGATGGCGCACGAAGGCGTAGCCTACCGGGAAACATACCGCAGGACTCCAAACCTCTTCCTGCCTCTCTTCTGGGTAGTCATGGGTGGTCTGGCGATGGGATTAAGCAGATGGTTGACAAGAGGAAAGGGCTAGACCAAGCACAAAACATCGGGACGCGCCATTCTGCCCGGCTGCCTATGGGCCTATCGGCTCTTCACAGACCGCCTCTCCCAGTTTATAATGGTCACAGTTGAACGATAGACAGCGAGCCAAGACAGTACGGAATGGCGAGACCTGGATTGATGAAATTCGGGAGCCAGCAATTGGGAGCACAGGGTATGCAGACGTCGACAACAGGCTGCGAAAGGCGGAAGGCTGGTGTGAAATGAGGCAAGGAGTGACATTCGCCGGGTCAAGCAACCCGGTGATCGAGGCAGTTACGGCGCTGCTCGAGCGCCGGGGCTATCGGGTGACTCGCTCCTTTGACTTGCAGAGTGCCCGCAACCACCATGTGGAGCACTGCCCCTGCCCGCATCACGGTACAGAAGAGTGCACGTGCCAGTACGTGGTACTGCTGGCATATCCTCCGGTAGCAGCCGGGGTCGCTACGGGGCCGCGGGTGTTCACCGTGCACACTTACGGGCAGATGACCCAGGTCGCGTTGCAGCATGACGAGACGCTGGACGAAGACGAACGGTTTGCGCTCGTCTCTGTCCTGATCAAGGCCGCCATGCTCCTGGCGCCCGACCAACCGGTCATCGAGAACCAGGCAGGAATCCCTATTGCGATGGCCCGATAGCTCCTGGCTGGCACCTGGATGCAGGAGCGACAACCGGATCCCCCCGATTCGATCACTCGGCGGCCTATCCGTGACCTCGGCCTGAAACTACCAGGTTGCAGGTCCCCGGTCCGGCCGGTGACGGCCCGAGGCTCCCCTCTCTTTGCAACCCCACGCTAGCGTCCTGGGACGGGGTCGTCTGAGTACTGATTGCCGGCCTCGTCGGTGCGCGCCTGTTCCACGTCTTGAGCGGTTTTTCCTGGCTTTTACCAGCTCGTACCGCCTCGTGGCGTTTGGACTCACGCATTCTCAGATCGTGGCGTTGCTTGCCCTGGCAGTGGCCTGGCCGCTGATGGTTCGCATCCGTAGGATGACAAGCGCCGGTGAGGCGACATAGGGACGAGTTATTCGGCAGAAGAGGCCAGTAGACAGCAGGCGACCTCTCAGCCACCTTTCTCGCGATGGTAGAGTTTGCTGTCTGACCTCTGCGCCAGGTCAAACCGTCGGTCAGAGCTCGTGCGGCTCCTCGCCCAGCAGACGCTCCAGCTCGTGCTCCACGTCGTGCGCCTCGCCCGCCCTGAGATCCTCCAGAAGAGCCTCAAGCTGCACCTTCTCCCCGCCACTCGCAACGCCGACTGCGTTCTCGATGTGCCGGACGGCATCCTCGTCGTTGTGCCCCTGCAGGGCATTGAGGGCCAGGACGATGTGCAACTGCACTTCCGTCAGGTCTCCGCCCTCCGCCTCCGCCAGCATGATTTCCAGCTCGTGCTCGGCGTCGTGCAGCTCGCCCTGCTCCAACAGGTCCAGGATGGACTGTGCCTGCTCGCGCGTCTCCCCTTCGGCCGTGGCGACCAGGTCCTCGAGATGGGCAACGGCATCGTCCACGCCTTCTGCCTGTAGCGAGATCAGAGCCAAGCGCAGATGCGCTGTTTCTGTCATCGATCCGACGAACGGCCCGGCGCCCATCGGCGGACCCAGGCTTTCGATCCAGGCGACGATCTTTTCCAGGTCCTCGTCGCTGAGTTGGTCGGAGCCATAGGCCGGCATCTGCACGTCGCCCTCTGGCACCTGGCGCGGGTCGCGCACCTGCTGGAACACAGCCGCTCGCGAGTGGCCTGCCAGGGCAGGTCCCAGGCCATCCAGCCCCTCGCCGTCCTGGCCGTGGCAACTGGCACAACCAGCGGTCTCATAGATAGTCTGACCCTGGACGACCATGACCTCAGCGGGCAGGGGTGTGGGCGAGACGGCCGGCGTAGCTGTGGGCATCGCCGTGGGCGTGGGCGAGGGCCCACAGGCCGCCAGCATCAGCCCGATGAGAATCAAGGACAACCCCAGGAATCTTGCTCTTTTCTTCATCACACTTCTCCCTTCAACTGCTGCTCGAAAAAGGCCAATTGTGAATACGGTCGTGCAGAGCTAGGCGTCCATACAGCCTTCCTCAAAAATGGCTTCTTCCCTGCCGTCTCCCTCATAGCGGTTGTTGTTCAGTTGTCGGCCGTGGGAGGCTCTCGCGGGCTTGGCGACGATAAGCTTGACCAAGTCCATCGCTGCCAGGCTCTCGACCCGCGCCACCTCCAGCCCGGCGCGGCGCACGTTCTCTTCGGTGCGGCGGTTGATGTGCGGCCCCATGAGGCGCAGCACCAGCGGGTCGAGCAGGTCCATCACCTTGCCGAGGATCTCCGGCTCGTTGATGCGCACGTGCTCGAGCAAAAAGATCTTGCCGCCCGGCTTGACCACGCGCCCCAGCTCGCGCAGGCCCTGGACAGCGTCGGGCACGGAGCAAAAAACAAAGGTGGCCACAGCGGCGTCAAAGACGTCGTCAGGAAAATCGAGCTGCTGGGCATCCATCTGATGTAGCTCAACCGGGTGGCCCAGTTCCTCGGCCCGCTGGCGGGCCTGGTCCAGCATACGCTCACTGATGTCAATGCCTACCACGTTCAAATCCGGCAGATGGTAAGGGAAGTTCTTTCCGGTGCCGACCCCCACCTCCAGCACCCGGCCCTTCGGCACCTGCGCCCAGAGCTTCTCCCGCCAGGAGCGAAATTGCCGCTCGGGCAGCACCTCCATCAGATCGTAGATGGGTGCAATCCGGTCGTAGCGTGCCTCGGTCCTGGCTGTTTCCCGCTTGTCGATCTGTTGAGACACTTTATCGTTTGTCCAGCAGCTCGTAACCGTTGGCTTTCCAGGCGTTGAACCCGCCGTCCACTTCCATTACGTTCATGTACCCATCCCCGGTCACGGCCATATCAGTTTCCTCATGGCAAATCGTCCTCCTCTAGTCAGATAATCAGGTCTCGTCACCCCAACCAAGCCCAACCGAAACGACGACAAACAGGGCGAACCCTCCTGGGAAGCTGAGCGCTGACCAGCGGCTGTCCTCGGCCTCTCGTGCGCCTCGCGCAACAGGTCCTCCACGGCGGCACGAGTGTAGAGCCCGGCCACAAAGACCAGAGCGGTTGTCTTTACGGCTTGGCCCAAGCCGCAAAGCACAGTCACGATGCGCAGACACCCCGCGCAAGGCATAGAGAGAAGCAAGCGGGCCTGGAGGTGACGGGAATCAACCTCCAGACCCAAGTTCCTCTCCGTTCCTCTACTCTTCCTGGGCATCCATCAAATCCTCCCGGATGCCCGCCTCCAATTCAGCCAGTTGCTCGCCAGCTTCGAGGGCCTTCAGTTCCGCCTCGCGGCTGGCGAGCTCGTCGCGCAGTCCTTCGATGCGCCGCAGGTTCTGGCGCAGGGACGCGATCCGCCCTTCCAGCGTGTTGGCCCGATCTACCGCTTCCTGTTTCGTTGCCAGGTAGGCCCGGGCTCTTTCCTCATCGGGCAAGGCCAACTGGGCTTTCTCTTCGGCCTCGCTGGCCTGCTCCTGCAGCCGTCTGAGATCGGCTTCCAGGCGTTCGAGCACCTCTTCGGTCTCGGCTTGTGCATTTTCCAGTTGACTGCGGTGGCCGTAAAGTCGATTCAGGCTGCGCACGATCTCGGCGTCGCGTTTACGTCGGGGCGCCTGCGCTTCCCGCCGTTTCCCAGCCCCGCGCTCGCGACGCACCCGAGCCAGATCGTCCCAATCAAGCTGGCCGCTCTGCGCCATCTCCAGCAGGCGGTGATACGTGCTGGCGTCGATCTCTCCCCGGGCATAGATCATTTTCACTTCTTGTTCGATCTCATCCCGCGGGTCACGCGGTCGCTCGTCGTACCTTCGCTGCCGGCGCTGTTCGTCCAACACTTCGTCGAGCAAGCGCTCGAAAATGCGGTAAGGCCCATGCATCATGTCCTAAACATCCCCTCTTTCCACACGTTCCTGATGGCCGATCAACGGGGAATGATCCCTTCGCCGTGGAATAGCTCAGCGGCTTCGGCCAGCGTCAGATCTTCCGGCGGCAGGATCAGGTCTGACGACACGAGGTCATCGATGCGCTCGCCTGCGGCCAGGACACGGGACTCCATTTGCTCCAAGAGCTCCTGGAGATCGCCCCGCGCCTGCGCCAGCCGCGCGACGATCTCGTTGTCTATGCGGTTCAATTCCTTCAAAAGGTCCTCTCCACCTGCAGGGACCTGATACTGGCCACGGCCGGCGAGCCGGATTACCAATTCCTTACTCATGCTGCGCCTCCGCTTTTATGCGCGCCAGCTCGTCCTCCACTGCCTGGCTACGGCCGATGCGCGCCAGTTCTCGATCGATGTCATCGCCCTCTGGCTGCAGCGCGTCGCTCAGCACCCCTTCCGAAACGAGCGCATCGATGGCATCCGCCCGCGATTGCATCTCCTGGATGCGCGACTCGGCCCGCTGGATCGTGTTGCCCACGTCGGCCAGATCTTCAGAAACGCCGGACAGCGCTTCGCGCACACGCAGTTGCGCTTGCGACGAATTATAGATCGACTTGAGTTCTTCCTTCTTGGAACGAAACAGCTCGATCTTCCGGTCGAGGTTCACCTGGCTCTGCTTTAGATGGTCGAGTTGGCCCTCCAGCCTGCTGATGTTCAACTCCAGTTCAGCCCGGCGCGCTTCCGCCTCCTGTTTGCGCTCCAGGGCGGTCCGAGCCAGGTCCTCACGCCCAGCCTCCACAGCGGCCCTGGCCTGATCTGCGTATTTTTCGACGGCCGTGGCCATCTGGCCTTGCTGAGTCTCCAGGCGGCCCTTGGCCGCCGCCACTTCGACCAAACTGCGGCTCAGTTGCCGGCGGTTTTCCTGTAATCTAGTCAGGCTATACTCCAGGCTGGCCTTGGGATCCTCCATCTGATCCGCCACAGCGTTTGCCTGGGCCTGAAAGATCGCTTTGAATCTCGATATAATGCCACTCACTTTCTAAACTCTCCTTCCGCGGCAACGCACTTTGACCAAGTGCGTTGCCTCTAACTGGGGCGTACAGGGTTTGGTCTAGCACTGGGACAGCCGGGGACTCCCTCGTCTCAGTCAGCTTCTGATCTCCTCGCGCATCCGCTCGAACTCCTCGCGATCGATCTCACCGCGAGCGTAGCGCTGGCGCAGGATCTCCAAGGCCTCGCTCTCCCGGCGGGGCTCCTGTCCCGATCCCTCACGTGGGCTCCGGGAGCTCTGCCCCACGAACCAGACGACGGCTGCAATGCCGCCACCGATGAGCAACACGACCAAAACCAGGACCACCAAGCCAATCAACAAACCACCACCCATCATCATTCTTCGAAACCTCCATGCCTTCTTTCCCAGATCAGTACCAATCCGCGGCCGGCCCTGGCGCGACCAGAGCACTGGCGCGGGTCAATCTTGCCTTCGCGCGGCCACGTGCAGTGTCAGCCCTTCTACGGCCTCGATAACGACCCTCTGGCCGGGATGCAGCGGCACAGAGGAGACCGCCCGCCACGTCTCGCCATGATAATGCACCGCCGCTGCCAGTTCCTCGCTGCTTCTTGCCCTGCTTCCATCAACTTCCCTCCTGGTCGCTTACGGCAGCGACTGGAGATACTCGGCCAGATCGGCCAGATCCTGGTCCTCCATCCTCCAACGCGGCATGTCGCTGCTCAAGGGTTCCCCATCGGGATGCCGGCCTTCAACCACCGCCAGGCGAAATGTCTCGAGATCGTAGTCCTCGTGCTCGTCCTGGTGTATCTCCTCTTCCTCCTCGTGCGCCGCCAGCGCCGACCAACGGATGTCAGGCGCATCCATCGTCTCCATATGCATCACGTGTACGCCACCCCGCGCATCGGGCCCGTGGCAGGAAGCACAGGTGAGGTAGCCACCCATCATCATGCCTCCCAGATCTGGTCCACCGCTGTAACGGATTCGCTCGTCCTGGTCGTTAACCGCTGCAAAATAGATGCGCTCACCGTTTGAATCAAAACTCCCTGGCGCCCAGGTGACTCCCGGCTGCTGCCCAAGTCCAAATGGCGCCGTACATGCCGCCAGGAGCACAGACACGAATAGTAGACAGACAAGAAACCCCTTCATCCTTCCTCCTCCTTCGCTGCCCCTGGTCCCCTGGGTCCCCCCAGGGGACCAGATCATCGCCGCCGCCGATGCCTAAACTCTCAGGGCTTGTGCGACACGCCTCAGCCGCTCGCGGGCCTCATCAGCCACCGGCTCCAAGTCCGGGTCTTCGACCACGCCCAGCATCGAGACGGGATCCACGATCGATACAACGCTTCCGCCATCCTCCTCGTAGACGATCACGTTGCAGGGTAACAGCAGCCCAATCTCCAACTCGGCCGTCAAGGCCCGGTGGGCTAGCGGTGGGTTGCAGGCACCGAGGATGACGTAGCGGCGAAAGTCGGCGTCCAGCTTTTTCTTGAGCGTGGCCTTGACGTCGATCTCTGTCAGCACGCCGAAGCCTTCCTGCTTCAGGGCTGCCGTCACTTTTTCCACAGCCTCTTCATAGGGCAGGTCCAGCTCTGCCCGGTACGCATAGTCTTTGATGTCCTTGATCATGTCGATCTCCTTTCCCAGCCTGGTTGCTCAGCTCTCGCTCGGGCGCTCCGTCATCGGCTGCCTGCCGGCGGGCTCCTCTCGGAAGACCAGGCCTGGCCGCCACGGTGTGCCCAGAAGCGACAACACCCAGCGATCCAAACCCCACCAGCCGGCCGTTTTCCAGGCCAACACCAGCAGGATGGCCAGGGAGAGCAGGATGGGGTTGGTCGCCACCGTCCCGGCCAGCAAGT
The DNA here is from genome assembly GCA_023544525.1 of Anaerolineae bacterium. GTDB lineage: Bacteria > Chloroflexota > Anaerolineae > JAAYZQ01 > JAAYZQ01 > JAMJFU01. The sequence goes on from JAMJFU010000070.1 coordinate 12,493, forward strand.
AATTCATATTCATGAAGCTGCCGAAGAAGGCTGCGATCCCGGTCAGGATGCCCAAGATGAGGGAAACGCCCACCAGGATCTCGCCGATGGTCACCACATAGCCCCACACGTCGGCGTAGGGCAGGACCAGAGTCTGTAAGAACCAGCCGTACCAGCCCTGCACGCTGGGGTGTTCGCCCCCTGTCTGGGCCAAGGCACCCTGCACGAAGCCGGTGATGGCTGCGCCAGCGTTGTCTCCCGTCCATGCCGCACTGCCCAGCTTGTCCCAGCCAGCCGTCAGCCATTGCCAACCCACGTACAGCCGGACAATGAGCCAGATCCAGGCCCATCGCACCTGGCCAAACAGGGCCCGGGCCACGGGCGGATCTCGCAATCGTTCGATCTCTTGTCTTTGTTGCTTGGTGTCAGGAATATCAGTCAACGTATCCTCCTCTGAAAACGTTCCTTCTGCCCTGCGCCTTGAGCAGGGTCAGTTCACGAGCGGCAGAAGCCTCCCACTATATCGTATCATAACGGTCTCGCAGCGTCTATGTATCGAGATATACTAACGAGGTACATGTTTGGATACATCCTGTGGAGCCGTGGCCCTGCCTTTCTCTGTCAACACAAAGGCGTGGAGAGGATGTCGAGTCGTGATCGCAGATTCTCTATTCTCTCAAGCCAGGTCATGCAGCATGCGCAGGTACTCCTCACGGGTCAGCTCACCGCGAGCGTACCGGGTCTGTAGAATGTCGCGGGCCGGCGTCTTCCGGGTTTCTTGAGCCAACGTCCAGGTGCCGGCTCCTTCTGAGGTGCCGAACCTGCGCCACAGCCAGATGCCCAGAAACACCAGGCCCACCAACAGTCCTATTGTCAGGAGCGTGCTGAGCAGACCGCCGACCAGGCCCAGGCTTCCCATACCGCCTCCAAAACCACCCATCATAGTGTCCTCCCTTTCATTCTAGGAGCAGCATGTAGGCTGCTCCCCTGTTCTCACTGTTGAGGATAGTATAGCAGAGTGGGTTAAAGGAACCATGAAGTCCGTTTGAAGATTTGGTAAAGAAAAGGAGCGATGTCCCGTGCGTCGGGACATCGCTCCTGGTAGACGAGGAGTTTGGGGTCAGGCCGTGGGCAAGGTGAACGAGAATGTGCTCCCCCGTCCCGGTCCATCGCTGGCAGCCTCAATCTAGCCGCCGTGGGCTTCAACCAGGTGACGGGCGATGGTCAAGCCGATGCCGCTGCCGCCACCGGCCCGGGAGCGCGATTTGTCCACCCTGTAGAAGCGCTCAAAGACGTGGGGTAAGTGCTCAGGGCTGATGCCGGCGCCGGTGTCCTCCACAGTGACGCGCACCATGTTCTCCTCACTCCGGGCACGGACGCGGACCCGGCCACCAGGGGAGGTATACTGCAATGCATTGCCTACCAGGTTCAGCAACACCTGTCCAATCCGATCCTCGTCCACGCGGACAGGCGGTAGATCCTGCGGAACGTCGGGTTCCAGAGCCACTCCTTTCTCGTCGAACTGGCGCTCCAGCCGGGTCACGACACTGTCCACCAGGCGGGAGACCGGCACGGGCCGCGGCTCCAGATCGAAGGCGCTCGCCTCCACACGGCTTAACTCCTGGAGGTCACGGACCAGCCGCTGCAACCGGTCGGCCTCGCGGTAGATCTGCTGGAACGTGGCCGCCTCGGCAGGTAACACGCCGTCGATGAGGCCCTCCATATAGCCCTTGATGGAGGTTAGCGGGGTGCGCAGCTCGTGGGCGACGTTACCGATCAGATCGCGTCGCATGGCCTCGATCTGCTCCAGTTGTGTGGCCATCCGGTTGAAGCTGAGAGCCAGGCGCCCCAATTCGTCCAAGTCCTGCCGACTAGCCCCGCCCGGTACAGCCACTCGTTCCTCATAGTGGCCATCAGCAATGCGCTGGCTGGCGGTCTGCATCTCTTGAACCGGGAGCACTACCCGTCGGGAGACAAAGATACTGAGGATTACTGCCGCGACAAAGGCAGCTGACCCGGCAAGGAGGAGGGCCTCGGTAACCGCGTTGCGAAAGCTACTGAAGAAGTCCATTTCCAGGCTCCGGGACATGCCGCCCACACCTGCACTCGCGCCAGAGCGCAGCGCAGGTGCAAGTGTCATCTCGGCCATGGCGGCCATATGCCGCTCGAAGGCGGTCGGCACCGCCAGCTCCGCCGCTGTAGCCAAGACTACGATCCCCACAACAATGATCACCAGGTAGGACAGGAACAGCTTCAGGCTCAGGTGCCGGCGCACAAACCGTAGCATCGTCACGCCTCCTCGTCCTCGAACCGGTAACCGACCCCGCGGACGGTGACGATGAAACGATCGTGGCCCAGCTTTTGCCGGATGTGACCGATGTGCACATCTACGACCCGCTCTTCCCCGTAGAAGTCATAGCCCCACACCTGTTGCAGGAGCTGTTCGCGGCTGAGAACCATGCCGCCGTGCTCAGCCAGGGTTTTGAGCAGGTCGAACTCGGTGCTGGTTAGCTCTATCGGCTCACCGTCGACCCACACCTGGCGACTGCCAGGGTCGACGCGCAGGTGGCGAAAAGTCAGCGTCCTCGTGTCAGCAGGACCTGTGCCATCGTGCAGCCGCCGCAGAGCAGCCTTGACGCGGGCCACGAGCTCGCGAGGGCTGAAGGGCTTGGTCAGATAGTCGTCAGCCCCCACGGACAGGCCAATGATCTTGTCCGTCTCTTCCGACTTGGCCGTAAGCATGATGACGTAGACATCCGACTCGCGACGTAGGTAAGTAAGCACTTCAATGCCATCCATGCCTGGCAGCATGATGTCCAAGATGACCAGGTCCGGCTTGAAGGCACGTGCAGCCCTGAGGCCGCCCGGCCCGTCCAAGGCTGTGTGCACCTCATAGCCCTCGCGACGCAGATAGGCCGTCACCAGGTCAAGGATACTTTGCTCATCGTCGACGACGAGGATCTTGGCATCTGGCATGGTACCTCCCTCCAGGGTGGATGTAGCTCTCCGGAGTCGCGGTCGGATATCGCGATGCCGGGATCAGGCATGGCGTCTCTGCTGTGTCCTCTTCCAGTATCCATGGTACATGACGAGGGGTGGTTTGTCAAACCGCTCGTGGAGGGCATGCCCAATCTGCATCGAACATCAAAGACCTGTGACTAACGAGTTCTCCCGCAGGCCCTCAACCGGTCGTTGCCTCCGCACGTCCCTCGCCCCTGCACGCTCCAGATGAACCAGGGCAACGAGCCGGCCAACCTGCTCGTCCAATGTGGGCGGCACACCAGTGTCGTAGGTTCCCACCAGCCGTATGAGCAGAGGTCGAGCCTCTCCTTCATGCTTTTGCAGCAGCCACTGGGCCACGACCTCAAAATACAATTCGATCTCGACCGGGCTCATACGTTCGACGCAGACAACACGGTGGCATATACCTCCGCCTTCTCCATTGTCCTGATGCGGCCTCCGGGGCACAGCCACGCTGGAATGGGACACATGAACCGAA
>JAMJFU010000071.1:0-1634 GCA_023544525.1 Anaerolineae bacterium
TATAACATGCGGCGGCAGGGGAGGCAAGGTGGTGGGGCGGGTTGGCGGTTGCCGTGCGATAGCAGCTGCCAGAGCCTGACCTTGCGCTTGGAAAGGGATCCTACCTGGAAATCACAGGCATGTAAGTCCGTATCCTAGGGAAAGCATCGGTCCGGAAGAACACCTCTCGCTCAGTGGACATCCCCTCCTGCCAAGTAACCATGCGGTTGGAGCTTCCCGCTGCGAGGACAGGATACATGCTGAGCAGGTCCGAGGTATGGACCAGTTCCTCAGCTTTCCAGGCTGCCAGCGTGCGCTCTTGGTAGTAGACGTCGAGGCCAGTATGCATGCCACTCACGATGAGACCTTCGTTCCAGACGAGCTCCAGGGTTCCTTGGCTACTGGTGCTCAGTGCAAAGTCATGGATCGCCTGATCCAGATTGTATTCGGTGACCTCAGCATTGTCCGTCCAGACATTGGTCTGATAGATACGCTCCCAAATGGCCGACTTGAGCGACTCGGACGAATAGATGCTGTCTGCGTCGGACCAGAGAAAGTGCAGCTGGCCTTGTTGGTCCAGGGCCAGGCCCACGTCATGTGCTACACCGCTGGTGCCTGACATATTCAGCGGAAACGACCAGGTGGCGCCGTCGTAAGCTAGGTAGTAGGCATCCAAGAACCAACTGTCCCAGCCCGTCTGGGAGCTGTTCTCCCCGAACGCTGCGGCGTGCAACGTGCCAGCGCTGTCTCTCACGATTTCTGCTAGGCTGACGCTGAGATACGTCCAAGGACTAACCTCACCCCAGGCTCCGTTCTGATAGGATACGGTCCGGTATCCGCGGTCGAAGACGATGAACAGCATAAGGGAATCGGGCATCGCGACGGGGATAACGCCGAATGTGCCCGGGAGGTAGGTGTCAGCGTGCATGAGCACTGCTTCTACAGACCAGCCCGAGCCGCTCCAAAGGCGCCACATCAGGTCTGTACCGTCCGCCGGAGCACCCTGGAACTGCGCGTAGCGACGGGTCCACAGGAGGAGCATGCCCCCCTGCCCATCTGGGGAGAGAGTCGGGCCATCGTCGGTCCAAGGCGAGTTGGATAGGTTCTCGGGCAATGAGCCAAGCCCTGGATTCCATGACCCGCTCCCTGGATTCCAGCGGCGCCCGAGGATCTCGGATCGGTCGCCTAGCCCATCATCCACCCAGGCCACAAAGTAACCTGCTGTGGTGGGCTCATAGCCGACTGCTGGGTTGGTCGACTGTCCCGCAAGCTGGCTTAGGTTCAATGTGGGTCCCCATAGATCGGGTCCCTGGGCTTGGGTCACGTCCGATCCCAAGAAAGCGAGGATGACCACAAGCAGAGCTATCGGGCACACCCACCGCCCGGATGCTGATTTCACCATGTTTCTCCTGATGCTCGCATCCCGGGAAACAAAGAACGTAGAGGCAGGCTAGCCTGCCTCTACGTTCGATACTCTACTGGCTGAGCTGATGCCTACTACCTGGCGAATCCGTTGTAGCTGGAGTAAACATCGCCGACGTAGTTGAGCTTCTGCTGGTTGACCACAACTGCGAGCATGTTGCCGTTGCTCGAGGTGATCTCAGCGCCGCCGATGGCCTTGGTGCCGTTGCCGTACGGGTCGTAGAAGAGGATGA
>JAMJFU010000071.1:1645-15695 GCA_023544525.1 Anaerolineae bacterium
GCCGAGGGCATTCGGGTCGATGCCGACGGTCATGTTAGCGACATCGCCAAATCCGGGTGCCGGCTTAAAGTCGACGGTAGCCGTTGTCGCGGTGCCACCCAGGTTCTTGATGTTGATGCTCGTCCACAGGTTGCCATCCGCCTGAGGCTGGAACTGGACCAGCGGCGAGACGATGGCGCTGCTGGCGGCAGAGCTGTCAAAGCCTTCGTAGGCCGAGGCATAGAAGCTCACCAGGTTCGACTGGTTACCGATGCAGGCCAACTGGTTCCCTGCCGTGTTCGTGACGGTCGCGGCGCCTACCCACTTGGGAGCACCGTACTGGATGAACACTGCGGTGCCATTTTCTGCAACCGCAGTCTTCGTCTCGGCGGCCATGGCCGGATAGCCTGCCTCGGGGACAAAGTTCACGGTGATGTCTGTAGCCCCGGGTCCCAGGTTCTGGCAGTTGATGCTGGTCCACATGTTATTGTTGTCTTTCATGACCAGCGGCATCTCGACAGTGGCGACGCCGGACAGGAAAGCATTGTAGGCCGTACCAGTGTTGCGCGCAGTATCAATCTGCTGAGCCACACCGGCGATGGCACCGGTCGCGCTTGTCACCGAGACCTTGGCTGAACCAACCCACTTTGTGACGCCACTGAACACGCCCATGGTCGCCTGATCGTAGGTACGGGCGGCAAAGGCGGGAATGGTGTCCGTCACGTTGGTGATTGCAGCGTAGCCCGCGCCGGGCTCGGGAACAAACTCGATCAGAATATCAACCGGATCAGCGGTGACGTTCTGAACGTTAAATGTGGTGTTATTCGAGTTGTTGCCCTTCATGATCAGCGGGAAGCGGATAGCACTGGCTCCGGCATCGAAGCCGTTCCAGCTCGACTGGAATAACGGCGCGGTGTAGAGGATATTGCTGATGACGGCGATCGGTTCGGTCGACTCGATGACGACTGAACCGTTAAACCCGTCTGCGGCGTGCACCGGGAAGTAGGTGTTTGACTCACCGACCAGCACTGTATCCGAAACTGGGCTGGCCAAATCCTGGCTGCCGTCCTGGTTGTAGTAGTAAATGGAGATGCTCGCATCGGTGGCGCCAAGGTTCAACACCTGGATGCTGGAATAGGCCGGATTCTGGGCCAACGCTGCCGGAACGAGCACGATACCGAATAGCATCACTGCGATGAGTAGACTGACCAATGTTTTCTTCATTTGAATCTTCTCCTTGCACACTTGATGTTGTGGAACTGGCTCCGCGAGCCTGCCTGACTTTCTGACCGTTCTCCCTGCTGTGTCCTATCTCCTGTGACCAGCAGCACCTCCTTCCTGTGAGCCCAAGCCACTGGTGTGCCCTATCTGTGGCTCCATTATACGGGGCATAGAGCCTGCAGTCAATACCAAAAGTGGAGTATTGTGGCTCTTCGGAGTGCGGGCTCAGCAGGTTTGACGTACTACTTTCGGGTTACTTGGGTTATTCAAGGTGCTGGAGCCGTTACTCGTAGGCAACGTACCAGTAGACAAGTCGCGTTACGCTATTGAGAAGCAAAATGTCGGCAGGAAACTCTTGCCAGACCTTCTCCTCGGTCCAAAAGAAAGCGCCGTCTGGTACCTGATCCTGCGAAATAGCGCTATAGACCTGCACCGAGTCTCCGGACTGCAGCACTAAGGCATCTGGAAAACGGAATGTCTGATCGCCAGCGAGATTGAACAGGATCCACCCGCTGATGTCTTGATCCGAGGAGGAGATATTCTGGATAGTGACCACTTCTTCGTTTGATCCGATCTCTGCATTGATGATGGCCACCGGTGTTCGATCTGGATCGGGCGTGCTTTGGGCAAGCGGTGGGGCCGGGGGTACGGACAGGAATTCACCCATGGTCGGGCTCGGTTGTGGCAAGGGGGACGTGAAAGTAGTTGAAGTGGGTGCCCGGGTAGGTTCTGGCTGTGGGCCGGGAGTAGGTGATGCTTCCCCGCAACTGGCGGCGAGACCGCCTAGCATGACAACTGCAAGAATGGCACGTAGCAGCCCCCAATGTCGTTGATGCATGTCTGTCGTCTCCTTCGTTTCAAAGAAAGATGGCTATCAGCAGTCCGAGACAATCGCCAATTATACTACAAACTCGCGCCAAGAGCGAAATCAGCACAGCTACGGGCCAGGGAACAAAGGCTGACAGCAAGTAGGCGAATGTGGCTTCCTTCAAACCCAGACCCAGTGGGACAATCAGGGCTGCCAGGGCCACCAGACCCGAAGCTGCCCAACTCCAGATGACAGAGACGATCTGGTCCCAACCCAACGCAGGGTAGATGCCGGCCGCCAGGAAGAAGACAAACAAACCACCAAATGCCCACGCTCCTGCCTGGATCAGGCTCCAATGCAGCAGGTGACGGCGATCCGCTTGATTGCGGATTGGAGCCTCGCCTCGGCGGACCAGAATCCAGTTGATGACACGATACAGTCCTTGAGGCCAGATGACTACGGCGATCAATGCTGCTAGTGGCACTAGAAGCCACCACTGCTGGAGCGGTGCAACTTCTGCCGTTCCTTGCCAGGCGGTAGCAGCGTAGGCAATCATGCCGCCCATGATCATAGTAACCAACTCGAGGCTCAAGGCTACTGAGACAGTGGATTTGGCTATCCCTTCGCGCTCGTACAAGTAGAGCCGGCCCAAGGCATACCAGACAAAGCCCGGTATGCGCCTGGCCGGGGTGGACTGGAGGAAGAACTTGATACCTTGCTGCCCCTGGACCCGCTGATCCATACTCCAAACCATACGGTGCCAGGCCAAGGCTCCAAAGAATAGCGAGAGAAGATAAGCCAGTAGACTGGCCACCAGGTATTCGGGCGAGATCTCCCATTCGTACTCACCCAAAGCTCGCCAGTTCGTAGCCAACGCCACGATCAGATAGCCGAGCAGAGTGGCCGTGGATATGATGGCTATCAGCCGGCGCCACGGCAGAGCGCGTAGCCGTTGGCGTGCGTCAGTATGTGAGTCGGAGCTCATGGACCTCGAACCCGTCACGGCTGTAGAGCGGTTGGCCGTACTTGGCCAACATCTCCTCTAGTAGACGATTTCTATGTTCCTCGTATGGAATGTCTGCGATCTCCAGTGGCTTATTCCAGAATACGTGGCTTACACCAAGGGACCCCAGGAATTGTGCCAACGTCTCAGTGTCGTGGAACTGCTCCCATTTGATCACACGCTGGCTAATCGGGTTGGCCCAGATGCTGGCTCGCTCGAGGTAGTAGCCGCGCGTCTCCCAGACTGCCAGAAGCACTTTGGCATCCGGTGGCAGATGATCGTTAGCCCAGGCAAACGCTCTGTAACCCATCACCCGCCCGCTCAGAAACTCTCTGCGCTCCACATGGCCGGATACATAGGGCCAACCCTCCGCGATTCGCACTTGCTGGTCTGTGTCCAGGAATGGTAGACCTGCGGCAAGATAGAGCACCAACGCCACTCGAGCCATGCCGCCCAGCCACAAGGGCCAGATCACTAGCAGTTGGTCCAAAGCATGGCTAGCGAGGAGTGCCAGCACCGGCACGATTCCCATCAAGAAGCGGGTCTGGTGTGTCGTGAAGAACCAGGCCGTATAGACCACGGTGCTTGCCGCTGCGAGGTAGCTAAGAAGCCAGGCTTTTCGTCGCCAAAATAGCAGAGAGATTGGAGCCAGAACAAGAGTTGCTGCACCCATGCTCAGGCCACCGAACTCGTCGGGGTGGACGATCGACTGCCAGAGTCCACCCAGATAGTTCCATGGGGTGAATGGGAGGTTGGGGCGATGCAGCCAGGTGGTGTGGATCTGATCGCCAAGGGTATCCCAATTCTGTCCGCCGAGTATCCCGTATAAGAACGGCCAGACTGGGTTGCCGGTGTAGACCACACTCTTTATGTACCAGGGTGCTACGACGATCAAGACGAGTCCACCATAGACGGTGACATGGGCCACCGAGCGTCGGAGTCTAAGCGGGCGACGAAGAAGTAGCCAGGCAAACCCCATGCTGCCGACTGCAATGGGCAGCGCCGCGCCTGTGAGCTTGATGCTGGCAGCGAGCCCGCCTATCAGTCCCGCCAGGATCAGGTCGCGCGGAGACCGTGTCTCGAGCCATATGTATCCGCTCCATATTGCCAGGAAGCCAAAAAAGCCGAGGCCCCCCTCTATGAGGGCCACTCCCGATAGGTATTTGACCATGGGCATGGCCAGGTAGATAGCTGCTGCCAGCCAGGCCGTGCGGCGGCTGAAGCGTTGCTGGGCAAAGCGTGCCAACCCCGCCGCGGTCAGTACAACCATCGAGGTTACCGTCAAGTGGGGCAGAATTTCCGAGCCCATCAGCAGGGCCAATGTATCCAGCATCTCCATGCCCGCTGGCCAGTTGGAGTGGACGATGGTCGGGATACTCACAAAGCCCCCCGCCTCGATGTAGATCTGGGGGATGGGCAGGTGGTAGGAGACTTCATCCCATGCCAGGGGTGGCAGCAGTGCCCAGGCCAGCAGGCTGTAACCGAGGCTGAGGGCCATCACAGCCACGAGAAACCACTCACCAGCCGACCACGTCGAGACATCGGGTATGCGCGAACGGGGCAGGGGACGGGGTGTCGTCGAGAGGGCCAGCCAGCCGCCGCCCAGTAGTAGCCACGGCCAGGCGGGTCCGAGCAGGTGTAGGGCAGCGACGGCAAAGGTCGCCAACCAGAGCACGCCGAATCCTAGTCCTATGGCCCACAGCGGCTCTGGTCGCTCGCCAGGGGGTGTATGCCAAGGTCGGAGGGCCAGTTGCCCCCAGCCGTAGGCTGCGCCTATCATGAAGGCCGTTAGTGCCAACTCACGCACCAGTCGGACAACCCCCACCCAACGCGGCAGCGGTACGCCACTGTACATCCAGAACCAGACGCCAGCCAGGAGGGCGAGCCATGCGGCTGCTACCAGCCCGAGCCGGTAGTTGCGGGTACTCGCCTGCACCTTAGTCACGGTCCTTTCGCGCTTTGATAATGACATGGCTGGCATGCCAAGGGTCGAGTCGCGTCATCAGCCGCTCGAGGACCGGTGGCAGGGGATAGTAGCCCACCGCAGCGATCCGCTCCACTGAAAACCCTTGTGCCTCAAGTAGTCTCTCAAGGGAACGGCAGGCGGCGACGACTATGTGACGATACATGGTTGGTTCACCCATGACCTCGCCCCAGCCTTGCTCGACAAGTGACTGGCAGGTACGTTCTCGCAAGGTGCGGACTGTCCCAAAGTCGGTCTGAGAAAAGTGGGCCAGATGGGGGCCCGAGAACGGCTGGAACCCCAACAATAGAGCAAAGATGTTGTGCCACGAGGCCAGGTTGGGCGTACTTATCACAGCATAGCCGCCCGGCTTCAGCACGCGATACACCTCTCCCACAAAGCCTGCCGTCTCCACAAGATGCTCCAGCACGTCGGAGACCATGACAACGTCCACTTGACTCCCAGCCATGGGGATGGGGCGATTCAGGTCCGCCTGCATGACCCACAGGCCGCGGTCTACAGCCTCGCGCGCTACGACCGCATTGAGTTCGATGCCAGCCACAGCCCGTAGGCCCTTGGCGTCGGCTCGCTCTCGGGCGTTGGCCCCGGCGTGGCAGCCGCAATCAAGCATGAGAGCCTGGTTATCTTGCTCCAGGCAGTCAAGCATCGCACGCTGGTTCCGATCAGCCACGTGACCGTCCACGTACTGGAGATAGCGCATCAAGAGATCGCGTAATCTCACTCGACAAATCCCATCCGCTCGGGTATAATGCCTATCATGTCACATAGCTCAAGTCGGTCGTTCGACGTCCTGTTCGTCCCAGGGCGTGAGCCCGATTATATCCGCAATTGGATGATCCGGCAAGCTCTCGGCCGCTTCTCTCGCCTCACCGTCGCAACCGACTCGGTGCGCCCGGCCTCCTGGCGCTACGCACGGGCGTTGGGCAAGGCGGCACTGCACCTGCCTCTTAGGCCGGACTTTGTCCTCGTGGGCTTTTACGGGCAACCGCTGGTCCCTGCCCTCCGCGGTCTCACCCGCCAGCCCCTAATCCTGGATGCTTACGTCTCCACCTACGACACTCTTTGCTTTGATCGAGGCCGGTTTCGGCCCCGATCTGCGATGGGCCGCCTGGCTTACGCTTTAGATCTATGGTCCTGCCGCTGGGCTGATCATCTGCTCTTCGACACGCAGTCGCACCGTGACTACTTCATCCAGACCTTCGGATTGGCGCCAGGCAAGACGTCAGTCGTATATGTCGGCTGCGACGAGGCTCACTTCGCGGCACGGCCAGTGTCGCGGTCAACCGACACCTTTGACGTTTTCACCTATGGCTCGTTCCTGCGCCTTCACGGAGTTGAGCACATTATGCATGCCGCCAAGCTTCTGGTCGGGCACGACGACATCCGAATCACCGTTGCCGGGGATGGCGTTCAACTCACGGAGATGAAACGCTTGGCACGCGACCTGGGTCTGTCGAACGTGCGGTTTCCAGGCTGGATAGACTTCGCCGAGCTTCCGGCTCGAATCGCACGATCTGATCTTTGCCTGGGGGGTCACTTCTCCGACGTACCCAAGGCGAGCCGCGTGATAGCCACCAAGACCTTTCAGTTCCTGGCTATGGGCCAGCCAGTAGTCGTCGGTGATAGTCCTGCCAATCGCGAGGTGCTGGTCCATGGTGAGCATGCTTACCTCTGCCGCATGGCAGATCCAGAGGCCCTGGCTTCTGCGATCGTGGAACTGCGAGAGGACAGGGGCTTTCGCAGCCGACTCGGCGAGGCAGGGCGTGCCCTCTACCAGGAGTGCTTTACTGTCGAGGCTACCTCTCGCTCCATAGCGGGTGTGTTGGACAATATGGCCTGCTAGCTTTGTCTTGTCCGGCGTGCCGTGAGATGTAACCCCAACGCCCAAGGGCACCAGTTCAGCAGCCGCGCTTCGGCATAGGTCACCGCTTCCGCCGCCCAGCGGGCAGGCCCGTAGGCACGCTGCAATGCTCCGTTGCTCAACGCTGAGCGATCGTAGTATGTCTTGGGTCGATCTGAACCACTCTCCTGCCGTCGAAACACCATCTCTCGGACGGCAAACGTTGCCACGTCCAGGATCTGGCCGAAGAGATGGTAGCTGTAGCTCAGACCAACAACCTCAAATCCAGCCGCCTCTACCATGGCTGTGACCTGGGTGTGACGCATGTGTGCAAGGTGGCCGGCATGCCGGGCTGTCCAGCGGTGTACCCAGCGTCTCAGCAGCCAGTGGAGCGTCGGTGGCTGGCCCTCGCAAGGTATGTACCCATGCAGCACGCCCCCGGGCCGCAGCACGCGGGCGAACTCGGCCAGAGCTGTCCCAGGTCGTACCAAGTGCTCGAGCAGATCAAAAAAGACCAGGGCATCGAAAGCACCGGTGGCAAAGGGCAAGGCCAATGCGTCGCCCACATTGTAGTAGGGGCGAGTGGCCCGACGAGTGGCTTGAGCCAGCGCGGCGGCGCTTAGGTCAAGAGCAGCCATCCGCGCCCCAGGAAGACTCGCAGCCAATGGGGCGGTGAAGCGACCTACCCCGCAGCCTGCCTCAAGGATGGAGCCGTCCTGGACGGTCGGTTCCTGTGCCAGAGCGCCTAGAGCCCGGTCAAGCCTGATGCCGCCCAGGTTTCGGTCGCCCCGGCTCAAGGCCCAGTGGGCGCCAAAGACAGCTTGACGGTAGTCTATCTCGTTGCTCATGACACGGGCTCCCGCAGACCATCTCGCACGCCACGCAGCAACGGGTTGATCAGGCCAACCTGACCTCGCGCCAGGGTGCGCACCGTATCTAGGACCGCTTTGACGATGACGCAGGCTGGCATCAGGTCCGAGAGTGGGCCATGCGGATAGCGGCGGTATACCACGATCTGGTTGCGGGCTCGCCAGTAGCGCGAATCTGCGGTTGTCTTGCGGGCACTGACCGAGACTTTGTGCCACATCCGCGCTTGGGGCACGGCCACCACCCGGTAGCCAGCCCGGCTCGCCCGAGCACAGAGATCGATGTCTTCACCATACATGAAGAAATCTGGATCGAAGCCGCCTACCGCCTGGAGTAGGTCGCGCCGGAGCAGCATTGCACACCCGCTCACAAAGTCAGCCTCCACGACCCCGGCGTCTGCCTGCCAGACCTGGACTGGAATCGGCAGCCAGCGATGCCAACGCGCAGCCAGATGCCAGGTTCGGTGTGGCTGGTCGAAGTAGAAAATGCGGGGTGACACGATGCCGATCCGTGGGTCGCTCTCGCCGACGCCGACCAGCCGGTCCAGCAGATCGGGGGCCACGGTTGTGTCGTTGTTCAGCACAAGAGCGTATGCGCACCCCTGAGCTACGGCCCATTCGAGGCCCTGGTTAGCCGCCGCAGCAAAACCCAGGTTCTGGCTGTTAACAAGCTGAGCTACCTGTGGGTAGGCTGCGCGGACCCGCGCCGGCGAGTTGTCGGTCGAACCGTTGTCCACGACGATGACCCGGAAGACAGGATAGCCCATTTGGTAGACCGAGTCGAGACACTCCAGCGTGTCATCGGCCAGGTTCCAGTTGACAATGACAACCCCAACGAGCGGTGGGCTCATCCCACGTCCTCCAGGGCGTCGATGAACTGATCCACAGCCCGTTCCCAGGTGAATTTAAGGGCCGTCTGGCGCCCAGATTCACCCAAGCGATGGGCCAGCTTAGGGTCCCTCAGAACGCGGTCGATAGCTGCCGCCAAAGCGGGCGGGTCCTGAATAGGCGTGAGTAGGCAATTGACCTCATGGCGGGCATACTCTCGTACGCCTCGCGAGTCAGTCATGACCACCGGCGTGCCGCAGGCCATGGCCTCCAGCGGAGGGCGACCAAAGCCTTCCCACCAGGAAGAGGCAACAAACAGGTGGCAGGATTGGTACAGTTCCAGGACCTTGTCCCACGAGGGTCGCTCGTAGAGGTCGTAGTGAGTCAATTCATCCAGTGGCCCTGGATCTTTGCTGACGATGCTCAGTCTCAAATCGGGATGCTGCTCGCGCAGCATATTCACAGCGACGATGAAATCGTCCCAGCCCTTGCGTGGCCTCCGGTCGCCCATGTACATCAACACCTTTTCGCCAGGCGGTGGATGAGCAGCCTTGGTCAGCTCACCGGCGATGGAGTGACCTTGGGGCACGACCGTGGCCCTCACACCTGATGCATGCTCAATCTCATCGGCACAGGCCTGGGAGACGGTGATCACCCGCTCGAACCATCGTGGCGCGCGATACAGCAGCCATTGCTCAAGTGGGCGCCCGGCGAACATCTCTGCGTAGTCCTGGTGGAACCAGATAAGCCGACGCCCGCGGCGAAACAGGTAGTGAGCCAGTAGGGTTGGGACAACAGCCGGGGTATGCGTGGCAACCAGTGTGTCAGATGAGGGAACCAGGCGCGCCATTTGCCAGGCTAACCTCACCATGCCGGCTCGGTGACGCGCCTCTTCCAGGCTTAGGCCTGCCTCGAAGATCCGTACCTGGGGTGAGAGAATCTCCCTAACCTCGGGATCGGCGCCACCCGAAGAAGCGACGAATCCCACCTGGTAGCCCCGGGCGACCAGCCCGTTGGCGTGATGTGCCAGGACCAGTACTCCCCCCGATAGCCGCAAAGAACTGGTGAGAAACGTGACTGAGCTCACTTGAGGTTTCATCGCGGCCTGCGTGCTTTCACGAGCAAATGGACGCTGTGTCGCACATCCAGTCGCTCGGCCAACCGTGCCAGGAACGGGGGCAAGGGATAGTAGCCAACACCCCGCACGGACTCGATTGCGAAGCCATGGCGTTCCAGCGTGTTGATCAGGGTACGGTAGGCCAGGACGACCACGTGGCGATGGACTGTCTCGGCAGCCTTCGGCCGCTCAGCCTTGCCTTCCTCGGGCATGTCATAAGCCCGGCGGTGCAGCCGGCGTACCAGGTCGATCTCACCGTCCGTCATGTCAGTAACGCTGGGGCCGGAGAAGGGCTGCAACCCAAGTAGTAAGGCAAAGATGTTGTGCCAGGCAGCCAGGTTGGGCGTGGCAAGGAGGACGTAACCGCCCGGCTTGAGAACGCGGTAGAGTTCACTGACACATGTGGTCGTGCTGACCAAGTGCTCGATGACATCCATGACCGTCACTGCATCGAATGCCGCGCTGCGCAGCGGGAGGATGCTGTTCAGATCGGCCTGGATACCCAAGATTCCCCGCGTCTGCAACCCCTCGCGCAACAAGTCAACGTCGTAATCAATGCCCCATGTGGGCGATAAGCCGCCTGCGGCAGCCAGTCGAGCTGCGTTCTCGCCGGCATGGCTACCCAAGTCCAGGTGAACGCCGCCTCTGCAGGGTTCCATTGATTCAGCCTCAGCGGCGAGTAGGCGCTTCACCATGTCGAGGTAGATGCGGTGGAAATAGGCGATCAGGGGCGTCTGAATAAGGTTCATCGCTCAGCCAGCCCTGGCAAGGATATGACGGTCAACTGCCAGGTCAAGAGATGCTGTTCCTGTTTCTGTCTCGTAGCGGCAGCCATGATTCGCGGGAATCCCTTATGGTGAACTGGCGACCGGTGGCGACTCAAGGGCCGGCTGCCAGGCGCAGTCCGGTTGGGCAGCCAGTTTCTCACAGACGGCTCCGCTTGACGATAAGATCGGCCAGCATGCCAATGGCTCCCAGTTGGATACCCGTCACCAGCAGTGTGAGGGTGATCGCCGGTACGTAGAAGCCCTGGTAGTAAATGAAATCGCGCATCATCTTGATCAGCCCCGCAACCACGAAGAACAGGCTGATCGGCAGGAAGACCTTCAAGGGGTTGAAGTAGGTCACCGACCGCACCACCAGCGATATGTAGTTATAGGTGTCCGCTATTGGGTGGAAGGATGAGTGCCCTTTGCGTGGGTAGTAGTCGATGGGATGCCAGGCCACCGAATAGCCATCGCTGAGGAGGGCTATGGTGATGGTGCTGACCCAGGAGTGCGTGTTTGGTAGGAGGTTTACGTAGCGGAGAACGGTCTCCCGCTCAAAGGCGCGCAGGCCAGAGTTGAGGTCAGGGATTCTCGTTGCTGTAAGATACGATGCCAGTTTGCGGATGAACCATTTGGCGGGAGCGCGCAGCCAAGGTAGCGTGCCTGCCTCCCGTCGCCGGGCACCGATGACCATACTGTGGCCGCTCTCCACCATCTCCACCAGTCTGGGAATCTCGTGATTAGGATAGGTGCTGTCGGCATCGGTCATGACGACGATGTGACCGCGGGCAGCGCGCAGCCCAGTGGTCCGGGCCGCACCGGTGCCGCGATTCCGCGGGTGCTGGAGCAAGCACACTCCCTCGAATCCTTGCACTATCTCAGCGCTTCTATCTGTGGAACCATCGTCCACCACGATGATCTCGAACTCCAAGCCGCTCTCGGCCATGGTCGCCTGAATGCTGCGCAAGTCATCGCCAACGGACGCCTCCTCGTTGTACATTGGGACCACGATGCTGATCACCTATCCCTCCCTTACTGGACGCCCAACCATTCTAGGCGCTGCGGGCCGCCAGAGCAGGCAGATCCGCGCCTGCTTCTGTGCTGTCTGGCAGTATAAATCCCGGGCTGAGGTTGGGCTCATCTGGTGTCAGTGACAACTCAAAGATCCAGACGCCGTTCTGCGAATAGACCATCCGATAGTAAGGGCTGCTCTGAAGCACCTCCGTGTCCAGCAGAGGCGAGTCTGGCTCGTTGACGCGCCCGCGTTGGGCGCCTACATATACATGGCTAATTCCTTGTTCAGACAACCACTTGACCATGGCCTGATCAGCCAGATCGGCATCCTCCACGTAACGGGCCAGCGAATTCACTCTCTCGATGTAGTCGGGGTCTGCTGCCATCTCACTGGCATAAAGCAATGGCGGCACGGTGTTCCGTCGGCCGGTGAGAAGGGGAATCCACCAGCCGGCGTCTGATCCGACGAGGTAAGCGTCCGAGTAAGCAAAGAAGCTGTTGACCAAAAAACGAGCATCGACACCTGTATTGGCCTGGATCCAACGCAGTGCTTCTGCGTCGGCGATGGTAACCATCTGAAACTGAGGTTGGAGCGCAGATGCCCGGGCGCGGACCCCCAATGCGCCCAGGCCGATGACCAGCGGGATTGTTATCAGTCCGGTTGGCCGCCAACGGTGCTGTGCGAAGTCCAGTCCCTGACCTAAGAGATGACCCGTAAGCAACGACACGGGCATGTACAAAGCGATCAAGACTGTGAAATTGTCCACGAGTCCGGTGCCTGGCAGACCCAGCCAGTGAGGATTGGCCAGCAGAAGGAGCATCACCAACCAGCCAGTGACCAGTAGCACCGGGCTTCGCCGCACCAGCGCCAGGACCGTTGCCAAGCCTGCCGTGACCATCAGTGGCCACGCCACCCATTGTGACGGATCTTTGTAGAGAAAGACCTGCCTGAGATTATCTCCTGCGTTCGGATCCGTGACCACGTCCGCCGCGACGTCCGGCAGCCGGCCATTGAACAGGTTCATGAGCCAGGGTGTCACGATCGCCAGGCTCACGACCGCGGCGATAGATAGTCCGGCAAGGAGACTGGCTGCCCGGCGGCGATCGCCGCGGAGGAGCCAGAACCGCCAGGCCAGGTAAGGCAGCAGAAAGCAGGGCACAAAAAAAGTGACGCGATAGTGTGTCAGGCCCAGGCCGCCCAGGGCCAGACCGGCCAGTGCCCAATGGCGGATGCTGAGTCGTGGATGTTCCGCAGCCTCGACTAGAAACCAAAGCACGGCTGGCAGTATGACTTGAGCCGTCAGTTGTGTGTACCGCCCCCAGTTGACGTAGAATGCGGGCATGGACATGAGCAGCCCGCCGACCAGCACGGCCGATACCCCAACCCAACGCCGGCCTCCGCTGAGCCTCACGGCCAATGGGTAGAGGCTCAACACCGCCAGGACATTGAGCAACTGCCCAACCAAGACCACCGTGCGCGGTGTGGCATTGCCGCTAAGCCAGGCCGTAGCCCATTGGAAGTATGCGACGTTGGTGTGGAAGCCAAAGTGGTAGGTGAACGTCTCCAAGGGAGCGTAAGGCGCCCACGACGTGAAGAGGCCAGCCCTGTCCAAGATCAACTGCACGATCATGGTATGGTGGTAAGAGTCGCCCCAGGCGCCATAGTTTACCCCGCGAACGGCCCATACTCGGGTGCCGGTTACTAGAACCGTGACCAGGATCAGGGCCGCCAGCGGAGCATCAAGCAACTTCAGCCAAAGATGCCTGGGCGCCGCCAGCCTCTCCCTCAGCCAGGCCCACCATAAAGGCCCTCTCCGCCAGCCGATCAGCCCCAGGCTCACTGCCAGGACACCGAGGACCGCAGCCAGGCCCACCGGCAACCGGCACAGGTGGAGAGCAAGAAAGGCGACCGGCGTCAAGGCCACGGTGAGGCTTGCCGCAAGGATCAACCAGGATGCAGTATCGGCGCGGTAGCTGCCCGGGGACGATTCCGCCGGAAACAGAAGTGCCAGCAGTGCCCCACCCGGCAAGAGGAAGACCAGTGGTGCAAGCAGTATGGCGCTGGCCGTACCCAGGGTGATTTCGCCCAACAGGCCTACTCCTCCACGAAATTTGCTCCCTCCTTCGAACACGCCGAGCGATGGGATTGACCTTCAGACAGGACACATCCCCTGGCACACTCCGCGTTCAGCGAGCTGGAGAGAGACCGATCATTCCGGCTGTATCGTACCACGAGCTGCGCTCATCGCCAAATCACCCGGAAACAGAAGCGATATGCCTGCCGCCTTCGCGTGCGACAGATCTTTCCCCTATCATGGGTCGCCGTCGCCCCCTCCTGCCAGCACATCCAGCAACTGCTGCGCCGTGCTGTCCCAACGAAACTGGGCAGCACGCGCCAGTCCTCGGACCTTGAGCTCGTGGCGCAATTGCGTCTCAAAAAGCACCTGTGTCAAGCCCTCTGCCAGGGCGTCGACGCTCGTGGGATCCACCGTCACGGCAGCGTTGTCCGCGGCCTCCGGCAGGGCTGTGGTGTTGGAAGCCAGGACCGGCGTGCCACAGGCCATCGCCTCCAGGGGCGGCAGACCAAAGCCCTCGTAGAGCGAAGGGTAGGCCAGAGCCTCCG
>JAMJFU010000072.1 GCA_023544525.1 Anaerolineae bacterium
AGGCCGCGGGCCTCGAGGTCCAGACTACACGGCTGGCCACTCAACCCCTCTCTCAGCTGCCTGGCGACCCGCTCAGCCTGGCCCATGAGCTGGCGGCTCAGTGCGCGGACGCCGGTTTTGAGTATGTCTCCCTGGGGCCGGTCCTGGCCGGCGAGCCCGGGGAGGATTCGCGCCTGGCGCATATCCCTGGCCTGATCCGTAGCTCAGAGATGGTCTTTGCCACGGTGCTGGTCGCCCGGCACGGTGGGCAGATCTCGCGGGCGATGCCGGCCATCCGGCGCTTGGCAAGCATCATCCGCGAGATTGCCCATACCACTGACCTGGGCTTTGGCAACCTGCGCCTGGCCCTGCTGGCCAACGTCGGGCCCCATACTCCCTTCTTCCCGGCAGCGTATCACGACGGCGGCCCGCCGGCCCTGGGGATTGCCACCGAAGCCGCCGACCTGGCAGTCGACGCGTTCGCCGGGGCCGGTTCCCTGGATCATGCGCGGCAACAGCTGGTGAGCCTGGTCGAGGCAGACGCGGACAGGGTGGTCGCCGCCGTGCAACCTATTGCCGAGGCGCGCGGCACCCGTTTTGCCGGCATCGACTTTTCGCTGGCGCCTTTCCCCGAACAGGCGCGCAGCATCGGCGCTGCCGTGGAGCGGCTAGGGGTAGAGCGATTTGGCGCGCCCGGGACCCTCTTTGCCAGTGCCCTCTTGACGGACTGCCTGCGGCAGGCCCGCTATCCCCACTGTGGCTTCAGCGGCCTGATGCTGCCAGTCCTGGAGGATGCCGTGCTGGCGGCGCGCAGCCGCGAGGGCCTTTTCACCGTGAACGACCTGCTCCTTTACTCTGCGGTGTGCGGCACGGGCCTGGACACGGTGCCCCTGCCCGGCGACGTAAGCGAAGAGGAACTGGCCGGCATCCTGCTCGATGTAGCAGCGCTGGCCCTGCGCCTGGACAAGCCCCTGACGGCACGGCTCATGCCCGTGCCGGGGGCAAAGGCGGGCGACCTGACGACGTTCGATTTTGCCTATTTCGTCAATGGGCAGGTGCTGGGCATCAAGGGGCACGGCAGCCAGGGGTTGTTCCAGCGGGGATAAAGCCAGCCCGCAACCAGCGGACGGCTCCGGGCAACTCTCTACACCTCGGCCATACTCTCGGCCTGTGCAGCGTCCTCCAGCAGCTCCTTGCCGCCATACACTGCCATCAGCTGATCGTACATGTCCTCGGCGTTTGAGATCTGCCGCGGCGATAGGGGTTGTTGCGGCGGGAAGGCCACGAAGGGATAGTCCTGCGGCCCGCCCAGCCCGCCGTGGCAGGCTACCTGTTCCTCAAAGCAGACCACCCGCTCTCCGTCCCAGGCCCCAAGCAGGGTCAGGTCACCCGCGTGGGGGAACTTGAGCAGGCGTGCGATCTGCTCTGTTGCCCAGTCACAGTCGTCGAGGCCCGACAGTGGATGCTCGCCCTCCAGTCGCTGCCCGTCTGGCCCTACCCAGAGTGTGCCACCCTTGCTGGCGATCACGGTTTTGTCTCCCTCGCGCCCAACGACCTGCCCAATGCCTTCGTGGCTGACCAGGGTCTGGACCAGCGTGGGGTATAGCAGGACGATCTCGCTCATGTCCATCTGCCGCGGGGTGACGTCGAAGTAGATGTGTGAGAGCGACCCCGAGTTGCGCACAGCGATTTCCCCGCGGCGGCTGAGGTCCCACTCTGCCTCCAGTCGCTCGGCGAGCAGGCGCTCTTCCAGGCGCCGCCGGGTGGCGTACAGCAATCGGGCCGAGAGCTGCCAGTGAGGGCGGTCTTCGAGGCCGCGGATTTCGTCCAACAGAAAGTGGACACGCGCCGCGGGCAGCCCTTCTCCGCGCTGCTCCTCTTCCGCCGAGTGGACCTCCTGGCCCGTGTGCTGGGCAATGAGCTCGCGCAACGACTGGCCGTAGGCCCACTCGAAGGTCACGGCAGGGGTCATGCCATGATCCGAAAGGATGTACAGGTCGTAAAGGCGTTCTCTGTACACCTGCCGCATGCGGTCGATCTGCCGGATCTGCTTGTCCAGCGCGCGCAATGCCCGGAATGCCTCGGGGCTGTCTGCTCCAAAGTGATGGGCGATTTCATCGTAGCCGGTGTAGGCAGCATAGATGGCTGGCATCCCGCGATACAGGTCCACCATCACGCTGAAGGTGGTCACCTCGCGGAAGATGATGTTGTTAAAGATTTCCAGCAAGGGGCCGAGAAAGGTAAAATGCGATCCCCGGGGCCGCAGCCAGGACCGAAAGCGCTTGACGACATAAACCAGCCACGTCCACAGGCTCATGCCTATCGCTTTGATGACCCGGATCGGGCTGACCGCAAACAGGATGAGGAAGCCCAAGCCCCGAACGTTCTCAAACACCCGATCGCGGCCCACCGCCGAGAGGGTAAAAAGCGCCAGTCGAGCGTCGCCGTCGAACATGTTGGTGTAGCTGGACCCGCCCCGCAGCAGGCCCCTGCGCCCTGCCGAGATCTGCTCCTGGATGGCCCGCACGGTGCCGGGCAGCTTGCACATGATCGAGTTGCCGGTGGCCTTGTCGTACCAGCGAAAGCCGGGGATATCCCAGTTGTTGCCGTACATGATCCCCGCCTGGGCGGCGGGTGTCGTGCTGGGCAGGCCACAGCGCCAGCGGGCCAGCCGCAACTTCCTGTCCAGTAGCAGGCGCGCCAGGTAGGGCATTTGGCCCCGTCTTAATGCGCGGCGGAAATAGTCGTAGGCCAGGCCGTCGATCTCGAGGATGATCAGGCCCCGGCGCTGGCTATCCTCCTCGTGGCTCGGGCGCCCTAGCTGTTCAGCCACCACCTTGTACTTGCGGCGGTAGAACCAGGCGGCGAGGCCATCGAAGAGGTCGACGATCCAACGGTGTATCAAGGTCATGGTTCAACCCAGGACGTGCCAACTATCAGCCGCGCGTTGGCCATCGCTCAGACTACCAGCGCGATGCCTGCCGTGGTCAGCAGGGTGCCGGTCACGGTCCAGCGCGTGGGCCGTTCGCGCAGCCATAGCATCGAAAAAGGCATGGCCATGAGCGGTGCCGAAGAGGTCAGGACGGCGGTGCGCCCCGCCCCGGCCATCTGGATGGCCATGATGAAGAACAAGGTGCCCAACCCCGTTCCCACCAGGCTCGCCAGGATGATGATCGCCCACGATCGCCTGTCGAGCCTGCGCAGATCCCGCCAGCGTCCCTGCACGGTGGTCAACCCCACGAGCATCAGCAAGCCCATCGGCTGGCGCACACTGTTGGCAACTACCGAGTGCATGCCCGCCGTCGCCGGTTTGAGAGCGACCTGGCCCACCGCCCAGAGGACCGATGTGATCAGGGCCAGCAGCAGCCCGGTGCGTCGCTCTGAGGGCTCAATGGTGCGCCCCCCGGTCGCCACGCCCACCGAACGGCTCAGCAGGGTGACGCCAGCCACGACCAACAGGGCACCCAGCAGCAGGCTCCAGGTCAGTGGCTCGTCCACGAATACGCTGGCCAGGAGCACGGCCCACAACGGATTGATGCTGGCCAGGGGCATGGCCCATGATACGCCAGCCAGGTCCATGCTGCGGAAATAGAGCGTATCCCCGATCACCAGCAGCCCCAACACCGAGACAACCATCCACACCAATGCCAGGGGCGGGATCGCGGCCAGAGCCTCCAACCCGCCGTAAAAGGGCAGCAAGATCCAGAAGAACGCTGTCGAGATCGTGCAACGGATCATATTCATGGGGACCACGGGGATCCGCTTGGCCCCCACCGTCAGCAGCACGCTGGCAACCGCCCACAGAAGGGCACTCAATATGGCTATGGCTTCGCCGCTCAACCGACCTCCGCGCGACAGCCCCTCACGGGGCAGAGTGCTTCAACCCCCGACGCCGGCTTCTGGTCAATCACGGGTACCATCCATGGAGGGTCAGGGCTGCCCTTTTCGGGTATCGCCGGCTGCCAGGCCTGCCCTCAACTGGCCTCCAGCAGATCGAGGAACGCCTGGATGCGGTTCTTGGTGGGCTCACTGGCATAGAAGCGTGTGTCGCACATGTCGGCCTCTATCACCAGTCCCGGCACGCCGGTCCGGGCGCTCACCTGGTCCAGCAGCTCGTACTGGCCCAGGGAATATGGCTTGCAGGAGCGGTTCGAGTGAAAGACCATGCCGTCAACCTCGAACCGTTGGACCAGATCCGTGACCAGGTCGGTGCGGGCCTGCAGGCTCTGATTGATATAGACCGTGGCATAGGTCCGGGCCAGGCCCAGGATCGGATCGGTGGTATCCACCGATACGGACCAGGCGTTGGTGTAGGTGTCGACCACGAAACAGGCCCCCACCTCGGTGAAGAGGCTAAAGAGGCGGAAGAGCTGGTACCAGATGGCAATGTTGTCCCACAGCAGGCGATAGCGCTCCTCGAGAAGCGCTCCCTCGCCCCGTTCCACCCGCTCCTCGACCTCCTCCTTGAGTTTGCGGTAAAAGCCCACCGCATCCTTGCTTCCCCGCAGCACCACGATGGGCGCCATGGTCAGGAATAGATCCGGTGCGTTCAGAGGTGAGGGCCGCGCCTGGCAGAGCTCGCGGATCTCGCGCCAGAGGGTAACCGCTTCGTTCGAGAGTTCCAGGGCACGATGGAATTTCCGCTCATTCAGCTTGCGGCCCGTGTGCGAGGTTATCCAGCCCGCCATGTCTTCCAACTGTGCGGCTACATAGTCTACGGCGTGGTCCGCCAGCTCCGCTCCGTGCTGGTAGGGAGCATCCAATAGAAAGAGGGGCACATTCAGCTCTTGAGCCAGTGCCTGGTACCACTTGATGACCGTGCCACAGATATTGTTGCAGGCCACAAGCAGATCCGGCTTGGGCAGCCCGCCCTGGGGCGCGTTCTTGGGATCCAACACCGATCCAAAGTGGCAGCGCGCATATGAGCACAGGTCGGGGCTAAAGCCACGTTCCTCAGCTATCTGGGCCAGGGGCACAGCAGCCCGTTGCGCTCCTACCAGCGCGCCATAGTTCTCGGGATAGACCGTCTCCACACCCATGCCGGCCAGCAGTTCCACGGGCGCACCGCTGGTCACCCAGGCCAGGGGACGCACCTTGCCGACGATCTTGCGCGTGGCATAGTAGCGCGTCATGAGGCGCGTCAGATCCTTGGAAGTGGCAAGCTTACGGTACTTTCGTGCCATCCTTCTGCCTTTCTGGCATGGACCGAGATGGTCTGTCTTTGAGCTCCCCCCGGTGAAGATTATACCACACCCCGGTCTCGCCTATCAAACAGGGGCCATGACCGCAGTTGGTGCCTAGGCTCGCCTGGAGGGCAGCAGGAGCAGGAAGGGCAACCCCAGGACGGGGATCAAGGAGCTGACGATAAAGGCCAGGCGCATGCCCCACATGTCACCCATCGCGCCGACGAGCACGACGACGCCGGAGCGGATCAGGAAACTGAAGGACATGTAGGTGCCATTGGCCAATGCCCGGTTCTCCGGTGCGTACTCCTGGACAATGGCCATGACTACCGGCGTGACGGACAGCGCGGTCAGTCCCAATGCCAGGAGAAGCGGAAAACGCAGCCATCCGCTGGCAAAGACGAAAAGGACCATCAAGATGGGCGTCGCCGCCAGGGAGGCAAAGAGGATGGCTCGCCGGCCCAGCCGGTCGCTCAGGGAGCCGCCCAGGAGCGCCCCGGCAACGCCCGCTGCCTCGAGCACCGATAGGGAAACCCCGGCGAACCAGAGCTCGGCTCCCTCTTCGGTGAGATAAATGGGCAGGTAGGTGGTTAATGCTGCCTGCATGAACGAGCGCACGACGATGATGCCCAGCAACGGCACCAGGAGCGGCCGCATGACGTGGAGTGCCTGGCGCCACGGCAAGCCGTTGCCTCCATCTGCCACGCGCCCGGGTACGTCCTTCAGCCAGAAGAAGAGCAGGATGCTGGTCAGCCAGCCACCGATCATCAACCAGGCGGTTCCTCCCAGCCCTAGAAACTGGATGCCAGCCACGATGACAATCGGCCCCAAGGTACGGCCCAACTCCCCCCCCACCATCCAGAAACCCATGCCCCGGCCGAGGTTCCGCCCTGACAGACGGCCCGCCATGACGGGGGCTACGGAGTGGAGCGTAGCAGAGCTGAGGCCAACGACGATCAGGAGCAGCGCCAATATCAGGTAGGTAGGCGCCAGCCCCAGCAGGCTCATGACCGTCGCGGTGACAGCCGGAGAGAGGATAACCAGATAGCGCAAGCTCAGTCGGTCGGCCAGATGGCCGATGACGGGTTGTAGCAGCGAGGGAGCCTGGTTAAAGGCCGTCAACAACCCCGCTTCGGTCTTGGTCAGGCTCAGGTTCTCGATAAATACAGGCAGCAGGGGGGCGAGGAAGGCGGTATAAGTGTCGTGGACCGCGTGCCCTATCGTGATGGTCAGTACCCGGCCGGTCTGGAACTCCTCAGCCCGGGCCGGCGGGGTACCTGCTTCGGCTTTGACAGACATGCATCCTCCCCCAGCTTGGACCTCCGGGCTTTAATGGCGCCCCGAGATCGTGGTGACGGGGAGGCAGTATACCATAGTCGCTGCCGGTCACCAAACAATGTCGACGGGTGTGCCCACTGGTGCCCAGTTGTAGAGCTTGGCCGCGTTCTGCGTGCTGAGGATGATGCAGCCGTAGGAGACCCGTTGACCCAGATAACCCTCCCACAACCGCTGCCCATTGGCCTGGATCGGCAAGGCGTGGATGCCGTTCTGGAGGCTGCCAGCCCAGTAGATGCCCAGCCAGTAGGGCATCTGCAAGCTCCATGTGTAGGCGTAAGCGTTCGGGATCTTGTTCAGGACCTTGTAGTGACCCACTGCCGTGGCCTGTCCTGGCCGGCCGGTGGATACCAGCCAGTTCCAGAGCAATTGCCCGTTCTGGTAGACATACATCCGCTGGGCTGACAGGTCGACGACGATGCGCTTGCCGCCGCCGGTGGCTGGCGCCGGGGCCGGGGCAGAACCCCCAGCCGGGATGCGCAGTTTCTGGCCGGGGTAGATGTAATTGGGGTTTGCCAGGCCGTTGGCATTGGCAATGGCCCACACCGTGGTGCCATGCCGGTAGGCAATGGAGGCCAGGGTGTCCCCTGCGCGGACCGTGTAGGTGCCAGCGGTGCCAGCTGCCGGTGCACGACCGCTGCTTCCAGAACTGCTGCCGGAAGAGCTGCCACTGATGACGAGCCTCTGCCCAGGATAGATGCGATTCGGGTTTGCCAGGCTGTTGGCCCTGACGAGGGCGTTGACCGTCGTGCCATGCCGGGCTGCAATCGACGCCAGGGTATCCCCTGCGCGGACGGTGTAGGTGCCGGGGGCACTCGCCGCCGGGCTGCCCCCACTCGGGATCTTGAGGCGCTGCCCGGCATAGATATAGTTGGCATTGGCCAGCCCATTCAGTTGTACGATGGACTTGGGGGTGGTTCCGTAGCGGGCGGCGATCGCAGTAAGCGTCTCGCCCCGGCGGACGACATGGACCTGAGCTTGCGCGAGGGCTGGCTGCGCAGCCAAGGAGAGAACCAGGACGGCAAGGATGCCGGCGACCACGAGACTGCGACGCGATGTGTGCACGGACGGGTCTCCTTCCAATAGGCCTTTCTTGTTGCAGACATAATATACCAAATCGCTCTGGTTGTCAAGATTTCCTTGGCGAGCTTGATGAAAATTCTGTCGTGCATGTACCCAGCGAGGGCAGCTTGACAGAAACCACCGTTGACAGTATCATAATCGGGGAGGGAGCTGTCATGGGAACCGCGAGGGAACCTCAGCCCGTCAAACTGGTGGCCAGCTTGTTGACAGGGGATGTCGACCTGCTCGGCAGAGCCAGTTCGTCCCTCTCCGCTTCGTATGGCCCCATCGACTACAGCACGGAGCTCCTCCCGTTCGACCACACCGACTACTATGCGCCCGAGTTCGGGCCTGGCCTGCAGCGCCAGGTCATCACCTTTGAACGGCTCATCCCTCCCGGGACGCTGCCAGCCATCAAACGCCAGACCAATGACCTGGAGGGGTCGTTTGCTGAGGTGGACCGCCGCCGGATCAATATCGATCCGGGCTATCTCTCGCTCAACAAACTCGTCCTGGCCACGACCAAGGATCACGCCCACCGCCTCTACCTGGGCCATGGCATATACGGCGAAGTTACGCTGAGTTACCAGCGCGGTCACTTTCGTGCCTGGCCCTGGACCTATCCGGATTATGGCAGTGACCGGTACATCACCCTATTCGAGCAGATCCGGGCGCGTTACAAGGCCCAACTGAGAGACCTGGCTGGCAAGCCGGGCATCTGAGCTGTCTACGGCAAGACCCACCGTTGCGAGTATTGCCCTTTCTGGAACCCTGCCGAGGCCGCGAGCGTCTTGGAAATAGGCCATGAGTAGTGCCACACGAGACAAGGAGGATATCTCATGACAAAGAAGCGATGGATAGTTTGGAGCCTGATGGCGATCCTGGCCCTGGTGAGCGCTGGCGTTCTGTCAGGCGGGGCCCAGGTGCCACCAGCGGCTGCCCAGGAGGAAGGGCTGGAGCTGGCCGTCTACAACCAGAACCTGGCCCTGGTGAAGGACCGGCGCGGCATGGAGCTGTCCGAGGGGTTGAACGAGGTCCGATTCGTGGACGTGGCGGCCCAGATCGATCCGACCAGCGTCCACTTCCGCTCGCTGAGCGATCCCGAGGGCACAGTGGTCCTGGAGCAGAACTATGAGTACGACATCGTCGGCTCGGCCAAGTTGCTCCAAAAGTACGTCGACCAGGAGATCGCCGTCGTGACCGCGGATGGGCAGGAGTACGCCGGCACCCTGCTCAGTGGCGCTGAAGACGTCATCCTCGAGGCGGCCGATGGGCAGGTGACTGTGCTCAAGCTGGACCAGATCAAGGAGTTCACCTTCCCGGCGCTGCCCGAAGGGCTGATCACCCGCCCCACACTGGTCTGGCAGGTACAATCGGTCCAGGGCGGGAGCCAGGATGTAGAGGTCACTTATCTCACTGGTGGCATCAACTGGCAAGCGAATTATATCGCCGTGCTGGCCGAGGACGAGCAGAGCCTGGACCTCGATGGGTGGGTGACGCTGGACAACCGCAGCGGGACCGGCTACGAGGATGCCAGGCTCAAACTGATCGCCGGTGACATCCACCGTGCAGCCACGGATGGCCGCGTCGTGGAAGAAGATATCGTCTACGAGGCTGCTGCCGAAGCCGCCCCGCAGGTGGAGGAGCGCGCCTTCTTCGAGTACCACCTCTATGAGGTCCAACGCCCTGTGACGGTTAAGGACCAGCAGACCAAGCAGATCGAGTTCGTGACAGCTAGCGATGTGCCGGCAGAAAAGTTCTTTGTCTACGATGGGGCACAGATGCAGTATTGGGGCGTCTACCAGCCGGTGGAGGATCCCAGTTACGGCACGGCCTCCAACAAAAAAATCATGGTCATGCTCGAGTTCACCAACGGCGAGGAGCAGGGGCTGGGTGTGCCGCTTCCCAGGGGCACGTTGCGCGTCTACAAGGAGGACGTGGATGGCTCGACGCTCCTGGTGGGAGAAGATGCCATCGACCATACCCCTGAGGACGAACAGGTCCGCCTCTATGTGGGCGACGCCTTCGATATCGTCGGCGAGCGCATCCAGACCGACTTTCAGGTCGATTATGACGATGGCTGGATGGAGGAGAGCTACGAGATCACGCTGCGCAATCACAAGGACGAGGACATCGAGGTCCGTGTGGTCGAGCATATGTTCCGCTGGACGCAGTGGCAGATTCTGGAATCAAGCCACGACTTTGAAAAGATGGATGCCCAGACCATCGAGTTTCGCGTGCCGGTGGAGACAGACGGCGAGACCGTCGTGACCTATACGGTTCGCTACGAGTGGTAGGGCAAGTCAGAAGATAATCTGATCCACAGGGCACCGGGCAGACTGGCCGGTGCCCTGTTCCGTCCCGCATGTGGTTTTGACAATTCCAGGGGCTGCTGGTACAATAGCGCCGCATTTGGGACCGGGCGGATTCGTCTAGAGGCCTAGGATATTGCCCTCTCAAGGCAAAGACACGGGTTCGAATCCCGTATCCGCTACCAGCACGTTCCAATGGGGAGCACCATCGCAGAGATGGTGCTTCTTTCTATACGCGAGGGGAGAGCTGATATATGACCACGATCATGACTTTTGATCCAGAGGCCTTGCCCAAGGTGCTGCAGATCTACCTGGAGATCAGCCAATACCCCACGCTGGCACCGGTGATCCGCGAGCGGATGCGGGCCGAGCTCTTTGCCCGCGGGATCATCTCGCCTGGCGACTTTGAGCAGGAAGTCAAGCACAAGGCCATGCTCTCTCAAGCCCGGGAAGGCCTGACCGATCCCCTCACTGAGGAACCGGAGGGCATCTGGCAGGACCGCGTGGCCCATTATCGCGACAACCTGACCGACTTTTACTTTGCCCACAACTTGCCCCATACCCTGTTTGAGCGCATCGTCCGCGACGTGCTGGCCAGGCGCGTACCGCCGGACGACATCTTTTTGAGCTTTAACCCCGAGTTGGCACCCTGGTCGATCCTGTTCGATCGCGGCGAAGCCTACGAGAAGCTGGCATCGCCAGAGCGAAGCCGGGTAGAACACCACCTGCGAGAGATCACCGTCGTGCTGATCAAAGGCCTGATCAGCGACCAATTGGCTTTCGTAGGCATCGCCAAACACCTGTTCTCGATCGCAGATCTGAAATTCATCCTCAGCCGGCGCATAGGCCGGGGCAAGATAGGTGGGAAAGCGGCAGGCATGCTGCTGGCCTGGAAGATCCTGACTCTGGCCGCGAAAGAGGACGAGCCCCTGGCAGGCGCCCCTCTCAGCGAGTCGATGAGCACCAGGGGCTCGGTCATCCTGCCCGAGTCCTACTTTATCGGGACAGACG
Organism: Anaerolineae bacterium; assembly: GCA_023544525.1. Taxonomy (GTDB): domain Bacteria; phylum Chloroflexota; class Anaerolineae; order JAAYZQ01; family JAAYZQ01; genus JAMJFU01. Next base: position 10,883 of record JAMJFU010000072.1, read on the forward strand.
TGTTCTACGACTTTATGGCCCTGAACAATCTCTTCCACCTCAACGACCAGAAGTACAAGGCGCGGGAAGAGATCGAGGATGACTATCCTCAGGTGCGCAGAGCCTTTATCGGCGGGCGTTTCCTCGACCGGGTCGTCGATGGGCTGCGCGAGGTGCTAGAAAAGATCGGTAACCGGGCCCTCATCGTGCGTTCCTCCAGCTTGCTCGAGGACAACTTTGGTACTTCCTTTGCCGGGAAATACGACAGCTTTTTCCTACCCAACCAGGGGACGCCCAGGGAGAATCTCCAGGACCTCTTATTTGCCATCACCCGTGTCTATGCCAGTGTTTTTAGTCCGGATGCCCTCTTCTACCGGCAGCAGATGGGGCTGCTCGACTACGACGAGCGGATGGCCATCCTGCTCCAGGAGGTCCAGGGCCAGCGGCACGGCGACTATTTCTTTCCCACGCTGGCCGGCGTCGCCTTCAGCCACAACCCCTTCCGCTGGACGTCCAAGATCCGCCGGGAGGACGGTTTCTTGCGTTTGGTCTGCGGGCTGGGCACGCGAGCCGTGGAGCGGGTTGCACACGACTATCCACGGATGGTCGCCCTCAGCCATCCCCAATTGCGACCAGAGGTCGGCCTGGCAGAGATCAAGCGCTACTCTCAGCGCTATGCGGACGTCATCGACTTGGGCCACAATGAATTTCGGACCATGCCGGTGTCCGATCTACTGAACATGGAGTTCCCCTCGGCCCGTCTCTTGGTCTCTGTGGATCATGGGGATTATTTGCAGGCGCCGCTCGCCTACGAGCCAGCCCTATCTCCGGACGACCTGGTCCTGACCTTTGACAACCTGCTGACGCGGACCCGGTTTGTGTCCCAGATGAAGGAGATACTCAAAAAGCTGTCGGCTTACTTTGGCGTCCACGTAGACGTCGAGTTCACGGCTTCCATTGAGCAGAGCTATCCCGAACCAGGGTTCTGCATCCACTTGCTTCAATGCCGCCCCCAGGCTCGCCAGGACGATACCCAGGTCGTTGAGCTGCCGACCACGGTCGCGGAGAAGGATATCCTCTTTACCGCTGACCGCCTGGTGCCGCAGGGTCGCGTGCAAAATATCCGCTACGTGGTTTTTGTCGATCCGCGGGCCTACGCGCAAATACCGGACGAGGCTGCCAGGCTACAGGTGGCGCGGGTGGTCGGATGGGTGAACCAGGCTCTGGACGAGAAGAGCTTTGTCCTGATGGGGCCGGGCCGGTGGGGGAGCAACAACCCGGAGCTGGGGGTGAAGGTGACGTATGCCGACATCTACAAGACAGCCATGTTGATCGAGATCGGCCTGTCGGATGGGGATACCGCACCCGAAGCTTCCTATGGCACCCACTTTTTCCAGGATCTCGTGGAAGCCAAGATCTATCCCCTGGCGGTCTATCCTGACCAGGGTGCCATCCGCTTCAATTGGGATTTCTTCCGCAGTTCACCCAACGTGCTCAGCGATCTGGTGCCCAAGGCAGCAGATTTCGAGCATGTTGTGCGGGTGATCGACGTGCCGGCGGTGGCCAAGCACAAGATGCTGGAGGTTGTCATGGATGACGAGACCAACCAGGCACTGGGCTATCTACGGCGTTACTCGGACTGATCCTCGGAGGGTGGGGTCACACCACGCTATAACAGCTCGATAGAGTAATCCAGGAGCAGCACGTCGGGGCGGTTTGTTTCGATCCACTGCACTACCCGCTCCAGCTGGCGGTGTGCATAGTCGGCGCTGGAAGAGACGCAGCTCACGCCCAGCACAGCCTTCTGCCACACGTCTTGGGCCTCCACCTCGGCGATAGAGACGTTGAACTCGCGGCTCACACGGGTGCTAATCGACTTGATGACGCTGCGTTTGCCCTTGAGCGAGTGATTCTCTGGCAGCCTCAGTTCAATCGTGCAGACGCCGATGTGCATGGTGCCAGGTCCCTATTCCTGCGCTCGCGTCCGGAAAACCAGCCTGAGCGGCGTGCCCATGTAGCCATACCTGCGGCGGATCTGATTCTCCAGGTAACGCTGGTAGGAAAAGTGGACCAGCCGCCGGTCGTTTACGAAAAAGACAAAGGTTGGTGGATCCACGCTGGCCTGGGTGGCGTAATAGATCCTGAGCCGCTTGCCAGCCTTGTGAGGTGGTGCGTGGCGAATCGTGGCGTCTTCCACCAGGCGGTTGAGCTCGCCGGTGGGAATGCGTACCAGGCGCTCCTGATACACCTCCAGGGCCAAAGGCAATACCTGGTTGACCCGCTGGCCTGTCAGTGCTGAAATGAAAAGGATGGGGACATAGTCGAGAAACTGGAGGTTGGCCCGGACTTGCTTGGTGTAGGCATCCATGGTGTACGTGTCTCTTTCGATCATGTCCCACTTGTTCACCAGGACGATGACGCTGCACTTCTCCTCCAGGACATAGCCGGCGATATGGGCATCCTGGGCGGTGACAAGATCTTGGGCGTCGAGAAGGTGCAGAACCACATCCGCCCGGCCAATCGCTTTCATGGCGCGCAGGACGCTGTATTTCTCGATGCCGCGCTCGATGCGACCCCGGCGTCGTATCCCGGCCGTATCGATGAGCAGTACCGGCTGATCTTCCCAGGTCAGGTAGGTATCGACGGTGTCACGGGTTGTGCCCGGGATCTCGCTCACAATCGCCCGTTCCTGGCCCAACAGCTTGTTGAGCAAAGATGATTTCCCCACGTTGGGCCGGCCGACGAGCGCGATCTTGAGGGCCTCCGGTGCTTCTTCCTCCTCAGCCACTGGAACGGAGCGCGCGATTTCGTCAAGGAGATCGCCAACCCCGAGGCCGTGGATAGAGGACACGGGATAGACCTCGCCGAGGCCCAGGGTGTAGAATTCGTAGGCCTCCTGCTGTCGTGCCGGGTTGTCGGCCTTGTTGGCTGCGACCAGGACCGGCTTGTTCGAGCGCCGGAGCACCTCAGCCACATCCTCGTCAGCCGGAGTCAAGCCGTCAAGGACGTCGACCAGCATGACAATCACATCTGCCTCGGCGATGGCTATCTCAGCTTGGGCGCGGATCTCCTCGATAAAGCCGACCGAAGCCGTGGACAGGGGTTCCGGCTGGTGTTGGGGCTTTCTCTGCTTCTGGCTCTCGAGGATCTCCAGCCCGCCCGTATCCACTACGGTAAATGATATCCCATTCCATTCGGCATCGCCATATAGCCGGTCACGGGTTGTGCCTGGCACGTCCTCGACGATGGCCCGGCGCTGGCCGACGATACGGTTAAACAGGGTGGACTTGCCCACATTGGGCCGTCCCACGAGCGCGACAATTGGTTGAGGCATGGTCCTAGTCAGTCTCGCACAAAGCCCATGCGCTCCGAGGGAGGCTCAAAGCCGCGGTCAGGCGTTTTGATCTCGCCAAAGTTCTCCTCGAACTTGGCCAGGTTGTCGCCCAGGGCTTGGTGCAACAGCTTGGCATTCATGGGTGTCATGATGACCCGCGCATAGACCCTGGTCTTTGGTGTATTCGGCAACATGCGGGCAAAGTCCATGATCATCTCGGAGGGTGAGTGGGTGATGAGCACGAAATTCGCATAGGTGGCCTCGAGGTCTGATGGCAGTTCGATCTGGATCTGCCTCTTGGGACCGGGGCTGCTTTGCTGTTTTTGGTTGGCCATAGGTAAACTCCTGCTGCGCCCAAGGCTGGCCCGCTACAGGCAGGGGGAGCATGCCTGCAGGCGGGCGCACATGATGCGCTCATGCAAAGCCGGGCGCCGCCGACCCGTTAGGACCCACGACGCCCGGTAGCTTGTTCGAGTCTTGGATGAATTAGAATGGCAGTGCGTCTTCCTCGAAGCCTTCGGGTGGTGCCTCGCCCGCCGGTGAAGCACCAGCGCCTTCCTCGCGGCCGCCAAGGAACTTCACGTCACGCGCTGTGAGTTCAAAGCTGGCCCGTGCCACGCCATCCTGCCCGGTCCATATACGGGGATTCAGCGTCCCATCGGAAGCCTCACCTGAGACGGTGCCCTCGACAAAGACCAGGCGGCCCTTGCTCAGGTACTGGTTCGTAGTCTCTGCCAAGTTTCTCCAGCAGGTCACACGCCACCAGGTCGTGATCTCCCAATTTCGACCGTTGTAGGATTCCTTCCACCCCTGAGGACAGGGTCGCTCGTTTCCGCTGAACGTTGTCTTTGAGATCGTCTCTGTGGTCGCCACGCTGAAACTGGTGACCGGCACCCCCTCAGGGGTGTAACGCATCTGCGGATCTTGGCCGACACGCCCAATGAGTGTCACGCGTTGGAACATAGTTCGCCCCCTTTCTTGGTTCGACGTCCCATTCAACAGCGCGATCCGAAATCCACGCTCGCCATCTTACCCCAAAACGGCCCAAAAGTCAATTGAGGCGCCGGAACCTCCCCAGCAAGCCTGCGCACCGGGTCAACGATCAAAGGAAACGAGGCTGCAAACCCGAGCAAGCAGCCTCATCCCGGACACCACAATCAAATTCGCCTCAAGCTGTCAAAGCATCTGGAAGCGGGCCTAGATCACGCCAGTGCTGCCAGCAGAACAGCACAGAGATGGTTGGCAAATCCCCACGTCTCTATCAACAGACGCGCAGGCC
>JAMJFU010000073.1 GCA_023544525.1 Anaerolineae bacterium
GCTTTGGCCAGGCCACGCGCATTGGCTGTCACCGGATCATCCAGGACCACGGCGTGGCACAGTTGTCGCTGCAAGCGCTCGCCCAGAACCAGGCAGCCGCCCCCGGTCAGCAGCAGATAGGCAAAGCGCCCGCCCTCGCCCCACACCTGGGCCACAAACGTCGAGACCTCGCCCGCCGCCACGTCGATGGCCGTGCTCACCAGGTGGCTCACATCCCGCCGCCCACCGGGCACCGACAGCTTGACCGGGTGCCGTCCCTGGCTCTGGATGTACCCGCGGACCAGCCCGTCCGCTTCGTGCAACGACAGGTCGCCGACCTGGTACTGGCTGCGCACGCTCTGTGCCAACGCCTGCGCGGCGCGGCGCATGCCCAGCGTGTCGCCCTCCGTGTAGCGAGCGCTGATCCGGCCGTTTCGCACGCCCAGCAGATCGAGGGTGTTGAAGCCTAGGTCCAGCACGGCCACGGTAGCCAGGGCGTCGTCCCGGTCCCGTGCCCAGCGGCCATCCAGCCCCAGGCCCCACTCGCAAAAGGCGCCCACCGGCTGGGCCATAGGCACCACCTGGCCAATGCGAAGCGCCGTTTCCTGGCCATCAACCGCAAAGCAGTGCTCGCCCACCAGCCAGCCCTTCAGCCGCCTGACTGTCTCATTGGCATCCTGCCCCTGCAGCACTTCCACTGGCAAGCCGACGACCAGGTTGAGGTCCAACGACCCGGCGCCGATCTCTCTTCCCGATAGCAGCTCAAACAGAGTGGCGTAGGTCAGGACCCGCAGCTCCGGGCTCTCACCCAGCCGCTGAAAGTCCAACCGCTCCACCGGCCGGGCATATTCGGCCACACCTGCGCCGACCAGCATGTTGGCTCCGTTGCGCAGTCCCGCTTCAGCGGGGAAGGTCACCCGGTACGGCTCGAACTGCTTGCGGCGGCGACGGCGGCCGGTCACCCCGGCCAGGCTCAGCAGGCCCAAATCGGTCTCCCCCACCCCGACGACGCTGGGTACCGTCGCTGTCTGGATGGTCCCGTCCACGATCATCGCTGACTTGAATCCCCCGAAGCCAGGATCCAGCGCCACGTTATGGACAGATGTCTGTTCCAACTCACTCATTTTCCCTCCCCTTGTTTGGTTATGTCATCTACTACTGCACGGCCAATGCTGCCACATTTGTAATCTTTGCAGGTTTGCCGCCGCTGTGCCCCGTAATCGACAAATCGTCGAGTGCCAGACGTTCGGCTCGGCCAAAGTCAGAAAATTACTGATTTTCACGGTCGCAGCCTCTTCAAACCGCGACCGTTGCGATTTTGGCCAACCCAGCCTTGTTCCCCTGACACGCTCCAAAATCAACAAATTGGTGATTTTGGGCTCTCCCAACCCCTGCCGCTCGAATCGGACACCGTTTCCGGTTTGAGTGCCCAGCGCTGAATGCCTCAAATCCGTAAATTTTACGGATTTCGACTTCGCTGTTTCCATCCCTCTGCCTCCTCAGTCTCCCGGCCAGGGCGAGTCATTAAGCCCCAGCAGATAGTTGATGTCCACGTCAATGGCCACGGCAATGCGGGCCAGCGTCACCGCCGCCACATTGGGCCGCTTGCCTGCCTCAAGCCGCCAAACATGGCGCGCCGCGACGCCCGCCATCTCTTGGACCTGGTGGACCGACAGCCCGCGATCTTTGCGCATGGCCCTCAGCCGCGACCCGTCGAATGCCGGTTCTTTGCACTTCATATCATCCTCCTACGATCTTTATGTTTTTGCGCTCTCTCCGCGCACCGCTAAGAGCATACATTGACTTGACATCTATAGCTAGTTCTGGTATCTTGATACCAAGATACCAGAAGGGGGTGATTTAATGAAAGCCATGACCCTCCGTTTGGATGAAACGGAGTACGAGCGATTGCGAGTGGTGGCCTTTGTAGAAGACCGCGCCGTGAGCGACGTGATCCGTGAGGCCATCCACGAGTACGTGCAGCGCAAGGCATCGCACGACGAGTTTCGCGCTTCGCTGGAGCGGGCCATGCAAGAAAATGCCCGGTTGATCGCCGAGCTGGCAGAGTGAAGACATGTGTTACCTCACCGCGAAAGGGGCAGCTTGACTCACGCCTGATGCCAGGATATGATGGGATCAGGCATGGCCACTGTCGCTGGATGAGTGGCCAACCAAACGTGTGAAGGAAGTGGGTGATGATCAAGTATCCTGAATTGAAAACGGCAATTGAAGCATTACCACCTCCTGCCCGAAAGGAACTGGCAGTTTTCATTGGCTACCTCCAGTACAAGCACCGCTTCGTCCCGCCTGGCGAGGTGGTAAAGCTTGGTGGGCTGTGGGCCGACATTGACTTTGACGTGACAGACGACGACATCCGAGCCCTACGTGAGCGCGTGACCCGCCGACTGGCCGACCGAGCCTAGATCTATCGACTGACTGGGTACACCTATCCTCACTGGCGACAGGGTGATTGCTGCTTCTCAACACGTTCAAACCCTCTGGTGACCCTCATCGCGTGACCCGCCCATAACCCCAGCGATAGTCGGGAGCGGGGTTGTGTACCACCCTGCACAGCGCCCGGTCCCCCAGGCGCGAGTAGATGCGACTGGGCAGCCTTTCCAGCTCCTCATTGGTAATGACCACCATCGGCGACTCTAGCCGGTAGCGGTAGTCAAGCAGCAGGAAAAGCTGCTCCTCGGCCCACTCAGTCCACCGCTCGGCACCCAGGTCGTCCAGGATCAACACCGGCGACTCCTGGGCAGTATCCAGCATCCTGGAATCGCCACCCTGCCCCTGCACCGAGTCCCGGATCTCCTGGCGCAGGCTGCGCAGCAGGTCGGGCACTGTCAGAAACAGTGCCGCCATCCCCCGTTCGTCGATCAGGTAGTTGGCGATGGCTGCCGCCAGGTGCGACTTGCCGTTGCCCTTCGGCCCGTGGATGACGAGCCAGCCCACCGGTTCGGCGGTGAAAGCCAGCGCCGCGTTGTACGTTTCTGTGGCGGCCGCTGCTGGACCATTCAGGTCAAAGTTGCGAAACCGCTGCTTCAAGGCCCGCCCCTTCCGCGACGAATAGCGGTCGAAACGGGCGATCCGCTGCCGGTGCACCTGGCCGCAGTCGTCGCAGGGCACCAACTGCCCAAACTGCGGATGCCCGAAAGGCACGTCCAGTCGCAGCCAGCCCAACCCACCGCACGTCGGACAGGTCCCATCTTCATGCGTCGGCCGTGCCAAGGATGGTGACCAGGTCGAGGGGCTGCATCGCGGCTGCCCGTTGCTGGGCGGCCTCGAGATCTGCGTCACTTGCTGATCCAGAACTTCGGCCAGGGGACGCGGTGCGACGGCGACGACCGTCCCCATTCCGTCCCGCTCGGGAACGGCTGGATTGTGATTGCTGTTTGACATCGGTACCTCCTGAGAGTGGAAGGGTGGACCTGGCACGAGTCGCTCGCCCCTTGAGCACCTGCTGCACGTAGCGCAGTTGGGGCACGTTGGCCCGGACTGCCTCGCGCAAGGCGGTGTCCTATTCATCGGGGTCCGGGTATTGGGCTACAAGGGTGCGCAGTTCGTCCTCCATCAGCGGTGTGATCGGGCCGATTTCCGACTCGTACAGGCGCATGACATATTTCAGGACAGAGGGCGTGTCCGGTTTCCCGCTGGCAGTGGCGGGAGGCGAAGAGGCAGGATCTCGCGGTCGTTCGGTGGTGGTGTTTTTGTCGCCCTCGGCAGTGGAGAGGCGTCGAGGCAGTGTCGCCAGCGCGACGGTGGCGCAGTAGGAAAACATGCGGATGGGCGGGGCATCCGGCGGCAGGCTATCGAAGGCCAGGTCGATGGCGGCCAGGATCTCGTCCTGGCTGTAGCCGCCCTCCCGCAACAGGGCCAGCTTCTTCTCGTCGTGGGCCGTGGCACGGTAGCGGGCAACGCTTTTGCGCCTGGCAAAGTAGGCCAGCACCGCGTCCCGGTCGAAGCCGGTGATCATCTGGCCTGTGGCAGCGGCGGTAGTTGTGGGGGTTGTAGTTGGGCGGAATATAGGATTTGTCCCAGTTCTTGGGACCATCCCGGAATCTGGGATGGCTTCCGACATACGAGCCGTCCCAATTTTTGGGACGGCTGCCACCTTGGTGGCACGAGACGAAAGACGGTGGGTGTTGTACTTGTCCAGATGGGAGGCAGGCAGGATGAAGTAGATGTTGTAGCGCTTGGTTCCTTCGCCAGGCACCTCGCGCTTCTCCACCATGCCACGCTCTTCGAGCTCGGCTGTACAGCGCGAGAGTGTGTTCTTGCTGATGCCGGTCCGCCGCATCAACTCGTGGTGAAGAACACAGCAGAACAGCCGACCTCGATCTTGCGGGAAGACGATTCCGGCCCTGACGAGATCCTCAAAGAACGCCTCAGCCTGCTCTGAGCCTGTGCCCAGGGGTGACACGGCCAGGCCCAGCGCGCTGAGTACTTTGAAAGCGTTGCCGGTCAGTTGGGCCAACAGTCCGGAGCTGACCATGCTGTCAAAGATCTGGACAAAGACCGTCCGACCGGCTTGCCAGCCGTCTTGGCCTGCGAAGGCCAGCGAGTGTTCGTATTTGATGCTGATCGGTGGTTCCTGAGACATAAAGACGCCTCCTTGCGATAGCTGCTGTCGCACAGCCTTCGCAAGGAGGCGCAGAGTTGTCAGAACCCGCAGGTTATGACAACCTATGGATCGCTATAGCGTGGTAGCCTGAGGTCAGGAACCCTTGGGCACCGCTGGGGAATTGGGAATTAGACGGACATTGCTACCCTGTAGGCGTGGCCCGTCGCTCCCGCCTCAAGTAAGAATGCCCTATCAGGATTTGTCAAGCCAGGACGAGCGTTGATCACATCCCGTCAGCGCTCTTTGCCCGCCAGAGTCCCTCTCGTCGTTTCTGCTTCCACGACGCACAAGTGGGACAGCCATAACGCGCCCGCAACCTTTGCTCGCCAGTTCTTCCTCGAGGCGAGCCATTCCTACATCGTAGTCGAGATCGGATCAGCCCCAATCCGTTAGAACGACATGGCACCGCATTGGAAAGGTATTGGGGCTAGGAGAACCACATCCTGGCGGGCGAACTGCTCCTCGAACTCGGCTGCTGGCAGATCCGCTAGCGGCAGCTCTTGTAATAGTTGATCAGCCCATTGGTTGAAGCGTCATGGGACTCGACGCGGTCGTCCCCACGTAACTCTGGCAGGATCACCTTAGCTAGTTGCTTGCCCAGCTCGACGCCCCACTGGTCGAAAGAGTTGATGTCCCAGATCGCACCCTGCGTAAAGATCTTGTGCTCGTACAGTGCGATGAGCGAGCCCAGGGTCTCGGGCGTGAGCTTGGGGTAGAGGAAGGAGTTGGTCGGCCGGTTGCCCGGGAAGGTCTTGGCGGCGACCAGCGTTTCCAGCTCAGTTCCCGTGTGCCCCGCCGCCACGAGCTCGGCCCGTGCCTCCGCGGGCGTCCGGCCCTTCATCAGCGCCTCGGTCTGGGCAAAGTAGTTCGAGAGCAGCAGCGTGTGATGCTCGCCCAGCGGGTTCTGGCTCTGCGCCGCGGCCAGGAAATCGCAGGGTATCAGTTTCGTGCCCTGGTGGATCAACTGGTAGAAGGCGTGCTGGCCGTTGGTGCCGGGCTGCCCCCAGATGATCGGGCCCGTCTGGTAGTCGATCCAGTCGCCCTCGCGTGTGACACTCTTGCCGTTGCTCTCCATGTCTCCCTGCTGAAAGTAGGCAGAGAAGTGCAGCAGGTACTGGTCGTAGGGCAGGATGGCATGTGACTGCGCGCCGAAAAAGTTGTTGTACCAGATGCCAAGCAGGCCCATGATCACCGGGATGTTCTCCTCAAAGGGGGCTGTGCGAAAGTGCTCGTCAACACGGTGGGCACCCGCCAGCATGGCCTCAAAGTTGTCCATGCCCAGGTAGAGTGCGACAGACAACCCTATCGCCGACCACAGCGAGTAGCGCCCGCCGACCCAGTCCCAGAACTCGAACATGTTGGCCGGCCCCAGTACCCCTGGGGCTGTGTCGATGCCGAAGCGCGCTACCTCTTTTTCGTTCGTGGACATGGCCACAAAGTGCTTGGCTACAGCCGCTGCATCGTGTGCGGCCTCCAGGAACCAATTCCGGGCCGAGTGGGCGTTGGCCATCGTCTCTTGCGTGGTAAAGGTCTTGGAGGCCACCAGGAACAGCACCGTCTCTGGATTGACGACTTTTAGTGTCTCAACCAGGTCGGTGCTGTCGACATTGGAGACAAAGTGCACATGTAGGGGCGAGGTGACCCTGCCCCTGTCAGCATACGGCCTCAGTGCCTCGCAGACCATCTTGGGCCCGAGGTCCGACCCGCCGATGCCAATGTTGACGATGTCGGTGATCGGCTTGCCGGAGTATCCCAACCATGCCCCCGAACGGACGGCATCCGTGAACGCCCGCATCTTTGCCAGCACGGCGTTGACGCCAGGCATCACGTCTTGCGCACCTGCGCCGCCATCCACAAGGATGGACCGGTTCGAGCGGTTGCGCAGCGCGACGTGCAGGACCGCCCGGTCCTCCGTATTGTTGTACTTCTGGCCGGTGAACATGGCCTCGATCTTGGACTGCAGATCGGCCTGGCGCGCCAGATTGCACAGCAGCCCCATAGTCTCCTGCGTCACGCGATTCTTGGAATAGTCGAACAGGATCTCGCCCGACGGGTAGTCGGGTTCGCCCGACGGGTAGTCGGGTTCGCCCGACGGGTAGTCGGCAAGTCGCAGCGAGAAGTTCTCAAAGCGCTGCGGATCGCCGGCAAAGAGATCACGCATGTGCACGTCAGCCATCGCTTGATGGTGTTCTTGCAGCGCCCGCCAGGCTGGTAGCTCGACGGGTCCAGGCATGGGTCTACCTCCTTATGCGGGACAGGCCCGCTGATATGTGGCATTCGTCGTTTGTGTTCCTTCCGGCCACAAGGATCGTCATGTCTCTCTCAGCAGGTGCCTGATGCCCCCGGTTCCGGCCACGATCACCTCGGTCACCAGCCCCAGAAACAGCCCGTGGGCCACGATGCCTGTCCTGGCATCCAGGCGGGCGCCCAAGCTAGCCGGATCGCGAATCGGTCCAAAGTCGCAGTCAAGGATAAAGTTGCCCTGGTCTGTCTTGAACGGCTGGGCCCCATGCTCGGGGGCGTCGCCCAGGCGCAGCCGGACCTGGGCGCCCAGGGATTCCAGGTAGGCGGCCTGGGTCCGCCAGCCAAAGGCGATAACCTCGACTGGCACCGCCCAGTGCGTGCCCAGCACCGGCGACAGCTTTGACTCGTCCACAATGATGATCTCTCGGCGGCTGGCCTGGGCGACGATCTTTTCGCGCAGCAGAGCCCCGCCGCCGCCCTTGATCACGTTCAGATCGGGATCCACCTCGTCGGCGCCATCAAAGGTCAGGTCGATCACGAGCCCTGAAGGTCCGGGCGGGTGATCTTCCAGCGTGGTGAGCGGGATGCCCAGACGCCTTGCCTCAGCCTCGATCATCCTCGAACAGGGAACTCCCTGGACTTCTGTTAGCTCGCCTCTGGAGAGCTTCCGAGCCAGACCGCGTACTGCCCAGATTGCGGTACTCCCGTGACCGAGACCCAAGATCATGCCTGACTCGATGTAGGTGAGAACCTCGGCGGCGGCCTGCTGCTTGAACAACTGCTCTTTCTCCATGTGTACCTCTGTCTAGGACACGGCTTCCCTGCGCCGCCCTTCCACTGCATCCAGAAGAGCAGTGAAAGCATCCGCGAAGGACTTGAGGCCCTCCAGCTCCAACTCACATGTCGAAATGCACATCGAGATGCCCAGCTGCTCCAGGTCCGCCAGCGTTTGCTCCGCCCCAGCCACATCTTCTTCCAAGCTACCGGCGCGAACCTCCCCGTGATCCAAGAACGCGACCAGGGTATGCGGCGGCATGGCGTTGACCGTGTTCTGGCCGATCAGCTCCTCGACATAGATGACATCCCGGTAGGCCGGGTTCTTGGTGCTGGTCGAAGCCCAAAGCGGCCGCTGTGCCCGCGAGCCCTTGGTCTTGAGCGCCTCGAACCGCGGCGAGCCGAACACCTTCTGGTAATACGCATAGGCCATCCGGGCATTGGCGATCGCGGCTTTTCCCAACAATCCCTCTGCCGGGTCTGCATGGGCCCCGCCGCGGTCGACCCGCTCCATCAGGCGGCCGTCCACCTTGGTATCAACGCGTGACACAAAGAAGGAGGCCACCGATGCGATCTGATCCACCGGCAGCCCGGCCGCTACGCGCTGCTCCAGGCCGGTCAGGTAGGCGTCCATTAGGGAACCAACTCGTGCGCCATTGCCACCAAGTTGTCGACCGTGAAGCCGAGCTTCTCAAAGACCGTGGGGGCCGGCGCCGAGGCGCCGTAGCGATCGAGCGCCAAGACGCGCCCGCCGCTGCCCACCCAGCGGTGCCAGCCCAGCGAAACGCCCGCCTCCACCGCCACCCGGGCTGTGACATCGGGCGGCAGCACCGCGTCGCGGTAGGCGGGCTCCTGCTCGGCAAAGAGCTCCCAACTCGGGAACGATACCAGGCGGACGGCGATGCCCTGCTCTGCCAGGCGTTGCGCGGCCTCTACGATGAGACTGACCTCCGAGCCGCTGGCCATCAGGATGATCTGCGGTTCGCCTTCTCCAAGGTCTGCCAGCACATAGGCGCCGCGCCGGACGCCGTCTGCTGAGCCGTAGACGCTCCGATCCAACGTAGGCACGTTTTGCCGTGTCAGGATCAGCGCTGTGGGCCGGTGCCGTTCCTCGATGGCGATCTTCCACGCTTCACGGACCTCGTTGGCGTCTGCCGGGCGCAGCGTTACCAGGTTGGGGATGGCGCGCAGCGCGGCCAGGTGCTCCACCGGCTGGTGCGTCGGGCCATCTTCACCCACGCCGATGCTATCGTGGGTAAAGACCCAGATAGAGCCCAGGTGCGAGACAGCAGCCAGGCGCAGCGTAGGTCGCAGGTAATCGGAGAACACAAAGAAGGTGGCGCCGAACGGGATGACACCGCCGTGATAGGCCATGCCATTCACGATTGCAGCCATGCCGTGCTCGCGCACGCCAAAGTGGATGTTGCGGCCTTCATGGCAATCGTCCCTTCCTCCCGAAGGGCCAGCGAAAGTCGGACTGCCGTCCATCCAGGTCTTGGTCGAGGGTGCCAGGTCGGCCGAGCCACCGATCAGGTCAGGCAGCCTGGCCGCGATGGCATTGATCACCTTGCCGGAAGAAACGCGCGTGGCGATGCCCTTGGCATCCGGCGGGAACTCGGGCAGCCCCTCCGCCCAGCCTTCGGGCAGTTCACCCGCCAGCCGCCGCTGCAGCCCGGCCGCCAGCTCAGGGTACCCGGCGCGGTAGGCCTCGAACTTTTCGTGCCACGCTTCCTCCAGCTCCGCACCACGCGCAACAGCCTGGCGGAAGAAGGCCTGTACCTCGTCGGGCACGTAGAAGCGCGGCTCCAACGGCCAGGCAAGCTTCTCCTTGGCGCCGTCCAACTCTGCGTCGCCCGGCGGCTCACCGTGCGCCTGGGCGGTGCCGGCACGGGTGGGCAGGCCATAGCCGATGATATTCGGCACCATGATGATCGACGGCCGCGTGTCGGCTTTGGCCGCCTGGATCGCCCGGTCGATGGCCTCCACATCCAGGCCATCGGCGACTCTCTGCACGTGCCAGCCATAGGCCTCGAAGCGTTTGCCGCGGTCCTCCGTGAACGCGATGTCGGTCGAACCTTCGATGGAGATCTTGTTGTCGTCGTAGAGGTAGATGAGCTTGCCCAGGCGCAGGTGGCCGGCCAGGGAGGCTGCCTCGGCCGCCACCCCCTCCATCAGATCGCCATCGGTGACGATGGCATAGACATAGTGATCGATGATCTCGTGTCCTGGCCGGTTGTAGACCTTGGCCAGGTGCGCCTCGACGATGGCCATCCCCACGCCGTTGGCAAAGCCCTGCCCCAGCGGCCCTGTCGTCGTCTCGATGCCCGGTGTGAGCCCGTACTCCGGGTGCCCGGGCGTCCGGCTGCCCCATTGGCGGAAGCTCTTGAGCTCTTCCAGCGGCAGGTCATAGCCTGTCAGGTACAACAGGCTGTAGGCCAACATGCAGCCGTGCCCGCCCGACAGGACAAAACGGTCGCGGTTAGGCCAGGCCGGGTTGGTGGGGTTATGCCGCAGGTGGCGGGTCCAGACGGTGTAGGCCATCGGCGCAGTGCCCATGGGCAAGCCGGGATGCCCCGAATTGGCCTGTTGCACGGCGTCCGCCGATAGGAAGCGGATGGTGTTAATGCTCAATGTCTCTAGTGTAGCTTGTGCCTCTTCCAACATACTCTTCTCCTTCTGCAAGCGGAAACCCGCAGTTTGCACTGTGCTATACTGGATACGCCCTTAGCCTGATGGGATCAGCGCTGGATCCGTGCAGAGCCCCCCTTGGCGAAGGCGCGGACCTGGTCGACGGTGGCCATCGTCGTGTCGCCGGGGAAGGTGGTCAGCAGCGCACCGTGCGCCCAACCCAGGTTGACCGCTTCCTGCTCCGGTGCACCGGTCAGCAGCCCGTAGAAAAAGCCCGCGGCGTAGCCGTCGCCTCCACCCACGCGATCCAGCACGTCCAGCTCAGCGGTGGGTGCCTGATAGGTCTGGCCGTTGATCCAGGCGACCGCGCTCCAGCTATGGCGGCTGGTCGAGTGTACCTCACGCAGCGTGGTCGCCACAACCTTGACCTGGGGGTACATCTCGGTAACCTTGTCGATCATGCCAAAGAAGACGCTCGGGTCCAGTTTGGACTTGTGCTGTACCGCTCCGGCGGTGGCCGCAACCTTGGGCCCTTCGATGCCCAGGCCCATCTGGAGATCCTCCTCGTTGCCGACGATGACGTCGACGTGTTCCACGATACGCCTGAGCACCTTCAGGGCGACCTCATGCCCGCCCCACAGGTTCCACAGCTTGGCCCGATAGTTCAGGTCGATGGAGGTGACGGCGCCGGCGGCCTTGGCCGCCTTCATGCCCTCAACGATCAGCTCTCCGGTGGTCTCGGAGAGCGCAGCATAAATGCCGCCACTGTGGAACCAGCGCACGCCGCCGGCAAAGATCTTGCCCCAATCGAAATCGCCGGGCTTGAGCAGTGCCGCAGCTTCGTTGCAGCGGTTGTAGAACACCACCGGTGCGCGCACACCATGGCCGCGGTCGCTATAGACCGTGGCCATGTTCGGGCCGGTCACGCCGTTGTGCTCAAAGCGCTTGTAGAAGGGGGTGACGCCCATGGCCCGCACCCGTTCGGCGATCAGGTCGCCGATGGGATAGTCCACCATCGCGGTCACGATGCCCGTCTTCAAGCGGAAGCAGTCGGCCAGGTTGGCGGCCACATTGAACTCGCCGCCGCTCACATGAATGTCACAATGGGTAGCTTTGCGGAAGGGGACAATGCCCGGGTCCAGGCGATGGATCAACCCGCCGAGCGATACCAGGTCCAGTGCTCCCTCCGATTTGAGGTTCAAACCGTAACTCATTGTTAGCTCCTTACTTTGTATAGTTTTTCGCCGGCCTTGGCCACGTAGAGGATGCCTTCATCCTCCCGGTTCTGCCAGTCGGCCGGATCGATGCTTGCCGGATCCAGGTAGCCCAGGTTCAGCCTGGCACCGTCCGCGGCAGAGATCTTGCTTGCCAGTGTCACTTTGACGTTGGCTTTCTCGGCGCCGTCCACTATCACGCCCGAACCACGCACATGGGTGCTGTGAGCCAGCACGCCCAACGGCACGTGTTTGTAACGGTCCCAGTCGCGCAAGAAGTAGGGCAGGATGTGATAGCCCACCTCGTAGATATACTTCCCGTGGACCGGGCTGACCACCTCCAGGTGCGGGGCGTAAATCACAACCTCGCCGCCCACCTCTACCACCGGCTCCATTTTGACCCTCCCTGTCGGGGATTCCGCAGCCTATGGCCGTCGGGAAGCAACCCTGCAGTCGCCACTATACACCGGCGTAGGCTGAGAAGCCGCCGTCCACCGGCACGGTGATGCCCGTGACAAACGAAGCGGCCGGGGAAAGCAGCCAGAGCACCGTGCCCAACAGGTCCTCGGGTACGCCAAAGCGGCCCATGGGGGTGTGGTCGATGACCTTTTGGCCGCGCGGCGTCCAGCCACCTGTGTCCTTGTCGATCAACAGGAAACGGTTCTGCTCGCCGATGAAAAAGCCAGGCGCGATGGCGTTGACCCGGATCCTGCCCGAGTAGTTCTGCGCCAGGTGGACGGCCAGCCAGGCCGTAAAGTTGGTGATGCCAGCCTTGGATGCCGAATAGGCCGCGATATTCGTCAGCGGCCGAAACGCGTTCATCGACGAGTAGTTCAGGATCACCCCTTCGCCCGTCTCGACCATCTGCTTGGCCAGGATCTGGCAGGGCATGATGGTACCCAGCAGGTTCAGGTCGAGCACGAAGCGCATGCCCTCCTCCGGAATGTCGAAAAAGCTCATGTCCGGGGAGACCGTAGCCCTCGGGCTGTTGCCGCCCGCAGCGTTGACCAGGCCGTAGAGCGGGCCAAACCGCTCGTTGATAGCCTCGCCGGCCGCCGCCAGGCTGTCGCGGCTCATCACGTCAGCCTGGAACCCTTCGATTTGGCTTCCGCGCGGCCCCAGGCTCTCCTTGATTGTTGCGAGCCTGACCAGGTTGCAGTCGAGGATCATGACGTTCGCGCCGCACTGAACCAAGGTGACGACCACGTCGCCGCCCAAAGCGCCGCAGCCGCCGGTCACTGCAAAGGTCTTGCCACTGAAATCGTACATTGTCATCAGTTCATCACGGTTCATCAGAAACTCCCCTTCGAGCTTTCTAGTGTTTCGTCTGCATCCAGGAGCACCGCTTTGCAGTTCGTCGTCCCCAGATCGAAGCCGATCATGGCCTCCCCCGTCGCTGTAGTAGCGCACGGAGTGCACCCCCCTGCCGCTACGCGCCCTATAACTTGTAGGTGCGCCTGGCCAGGCCGTTGGCCATGTCGGGCGCCATCTCTGCAGCATCCGCCATGTCGATCAACCCGCGCACCACCAGCCCGGCCAGCCAATTGGCTGACGCCCGGCGCCAGACATCGTGCCGCGCCGGGATCGACACAAAGGCGCGCGTGTCGTCGTTGAACCCCGCGGTGTTGTATAGGCCTGCCGTCTCCATCACCTGGTCAAAGTAGCGCGCCATGCCATTGAGGCTGTCGTGGAACCACCAGGGCGGACCGAGCTTGAGTGCTGGATAGTGCCCGGCCAGCGGCGCAAGCTCGCGCGAGTAGGTGGTCTCGTCCATGGTGAAGAGCAGCAACGTGAGCCGCGGGTCGTTACCGAAGCGGTCGAGCAGCGGCTTCAGGTTGTAGACCCATTCGCTCGCCACGGGGATGTCATGGCCCTTGTCGGCCCCAAACACCTCGAACACGACCGGGTTGTGGTTCCGGTAGCAGCCAGCGTGCAACTGCATCACCATGCCGTCCTCGACGCTCATGCGCGCCATCTCGATCATCATGTGTCCCGTGAAGCGCCGAGCGTCCGGGGTGGTTGCCTTGCCAGCCAGCGCCCGGGAAAAGATCTCCTCGGCTTTCTTGGGCGACAACGCCTCCGTGTACGGCGTCTCCACGCCGCTGTCGGTGGCGGTGGCGCCCATCCTCTTGAAGAAGGCCCGCCGCTCCTCCAGCGCTCTGATGAGCCCCTTGGCCGTGGTGATCTCCCGTCCGGCAGCGGCACTGAGGGTGTCGAGGTTCGAGCGCCAGGCGGGCGTCAGGAGATTCACGACCGCGTCGGGGCGGAAGGTGGGCCGCACCACCCCCTGCCAGCCCGACTCCCTGATCGCCTTGTGACAGGCCAGGTCATCGCTGGCCCCATCGGTGGTGCACAGCACCTCGATCTGGAACCGCTCGAACAGCGCGCGGGGGCGGCATTCGGGCCGGGCCAGCTTGTCAACCAGTTCGTCGTAGATGGCCTGTGCGGTGGCGCCCGTCAGCTTCTGCTGGATACCAAGCAGCTGGTACAACTCGTGCGCCAGCCAGACGCCGTTGGGCGTGCCGCGGAAGAGGCAGAAATGATCGGCAAAGGTCTGCCAGATCTTCCTGTGGTCGGCTTCCACCGGGTCACCGAGGTTTTCCCGGGCGCCGTCGCGACGCGGGATGCCCAACGCTTCCAGGGGTATGCCCTGGGAGTAGAGCATGCGAAAGACATAGTGGTCAGAGATGATGAACAGGTCGGCGGGTGTTCCTAACGTCGCGTTTTCGTCAGCTAGCAGCCGGGGATCGACATGACCGTGCGGGCAGACGATGGACAGATCGGCAATGGCGTCATAGAGCTCGCGCGCCACGCGGCGCTGCACAGGGTCGGCAGAGAAGAAGCGATCCGGGTCCAGGAGTGACTGGCCCTGCAGATCCCCGTGTTCCCGGCGCAGGGTTTTCGCTCGTTTTGACATCTGTCCTCCGTGTAATCAGACAGCCTTGGTAATCTGGCAGGGCAGCAAGCCAGCGTCGCTCTGCGCAGCGCTCAGAGCTTCGCCTGCCACTTGTCGGCCCAAACCAGATCGTTGGGCGTGCCTTTGAAGCCTGACTCGCCCATAACCTTGCCGATGACCTGCCCTATGACCTCCTCAACTGCTGGAGGCGCGCCTGGTCAAAGCCTGCGACAGGTTGGTCGTCCTGAAGCAGGCGAAACAGGCCGAACAGGTGCAGATGCAAGCGTGCGGCTGGCATCCATTCGCCTCCGTCCATGGTCTGGGCGACCGATTCTCAGCGAAACGCCGACGATGCCCATTATAGCATGGGCACCAAGGGAGGTCAACGTGCCCGCGATAGGGGGCATCCCAGCACATTGCGTGTTTTGTAATCAAGGTGAAGCGTGGTACACTGGGCAGACCTGGGGCGAGCAGCACGAGTTCGCAACTAAGGAAAGGGATCATCTGCAAGAGCCGGAGACAAGCATGCGAAAGACAAGAGTCCTGTTTCTGTGCACAGGCAACTCGGCCCGCAGTCAAATGGCGGAGGCATTTCTCCGCAAGCACGCCAGCGACCGGTTTGAGGTCTACAGCGCCGGCCTGGAGCCCAAGGGCATCAATCCCCACACCGTCCGGGTCATGGGAGAGGTCGGTCTTTCCCTTGCGGAGCACCGCTCCAAGCCACTGACCGAGTATATGGGCCAGGTGGATTTTCACTTCCTGATCACGGTCTGTGACGATGCCGACGAGAACTGCCCCTTCTTTCCCGCAATGGGCGAGCGATTGCATTGGGGGCTCGAGGATCCCGCCGCCTTCCTCGGCTCGGAGGAGGAGACCCTGGCCAAGTTTCGCGAGGTGCGGGACCAGATCGACGAACGGACCAGAGCGTGGCTGGCGGCCGAGGATGTTGGCGACTAGCAGATAGTGGGTCATCGTCGCTTGCACACCGCGATCTCGGGATTTGACAAGCCGCAGTTTGTGGTGTACGATCAATTCGCATCTTTGAATATTCGTGGGAAGGCATGGAAGCATGAGGGCCACAAACGGATATCAGAAGCAG
>JAMJFU010000074.1 GCA_023544525.1 Anaerolineae bacterium
GCAGTTCCAGCCGGCCCAAGCCGAACAGGCGAGAATCGTGAATATGGGAAGTTATGCCTCTGCCGGCTCCACTGAGTTTTGGATAAGGTCCAATTGCGAACATTGGCGGACAGAGTGGTCCCATGGGGGAGACGCGTGTGGGCCAGACAGCATCGCAACAGCCAATTGAGCTGGCAGGACGATAAGCGCGTCGTTTGACGGGTAGGCCTACAAGCGGTACAATGGATGTGCGTGAAAGTATAGCCGGTCGAGGGGTGACCGGTCTGCCTGCCCGGAAAGCCAACACCCGGGCCACCAGATGTATACCATGAGAGGAGCGCAGGGACAAAATGGACGTCGAGGAGCTTCTGAGAAGATACAAGGCTGGACAACGTGAGTTCAGAGGGGCCGACCTTAGAGGGGCCGCTTTGACCGGGGCCGACCTGAGCAAGGCTGATCTACGCGAGGCCGATCTGGGCGGGGCCGACCTGACCAACACCGACCTGGGCGGGGCCAACCTCAGCAAGGCCAACCTGACCGGGGCCAACCTACGCGGAGCTGACCTGAGCGGAGCCAACTTGCTCGATGCCGTCCCGGTCATGGCCAACTTGAGCGGAGCCAACCTCAGCGGAGCCAACCTCAGCGTGGCCAACCTGACTGGGGCCAAGCTGAGCGGGGCCAAGCTGAGCGGGGCCGACCTGAGCGGGGCCAACTTGACCAGGGCCAAGATAGCCCGTAGACAACTGGCCCAGGCCAAGACCCTCGAAGGCGCGACCATGCCTGATGGGACAAAGCATGAATAGCCGAGTGAGACCGTGCCCGAGCGGGCAGACACCGAGGCGATCCGGGTAGAGCCGGCTCGGGCCTGAGAGCCCGGCCCCTTGCCTGGGACGCCTGGCGGCGCGGGCCGGATACCACGACTGGCCCGCCTTCTGAGGCGGGCTGGCGCTGGGGATCTCTGCCATATTCTGGCTGGTGCTCCTGGGCCAGACGTGGCGCCTGCTGCCGTGGGCCGAGCATTTGACCGGCCGGAACCTCGACAGAGACGGGGTGACGGATGATCCAGTACCGAACCTATGTTCGCAACTGCTCATACCTGCCTGCAGCGGCTACAGGCCGGCAGCGAAGCGAGATTGGCCTGGACTGTCTCTACCCCCCACTGTCTTACCTTGCCGCCCAGAGGACCCCGTCCTCCGTCTGTTTGCCGGTGATACGCGCCATGCCGGGTAGATAGGGCAGAGGCTCCAGGATGTACTCTTCTGGAATTCGCTCCTCCAGGCTGCGCGGCTCAGTCTGTTGAATCTCCCAGCAGTAAATAGGCCGGATGCCAAACCACTGCTCGACGGCATCTGCTTGCCAGAACTGGTGGAGCGTCAGCTTGGGAATCTCGACAGTGGCCACGTAAAAGATGGCCTCCGGCTCATTGTATTGCATCCCGGAGATCAGGATGAACTCTGGCTCTGCGTTTTCCACGAATGCTCGGGCAAAGTTGGCAGGCTCGTGGTAATGGCTGCGGTCGACCCTGGAGTAATTCTTGACCAGAGGATAGGCAGGCATGGCCAGGACGACGAGCGCGACACTCAGCATCAGGGGTCTAGCCAGGGTTTTGGGCCGGCCTGCCAACAGCTCAGCCACCCTCCGTCGCACTGCAGCGAGCCCGCAACCGACGAACACGGCAAAGATCAGGTAGGCAGGGATCAAGTAGACCAGCCCATTGGCTCTACCTCGCCCGTAGTTCATGGCAAAGAACGCAACGGCCGCGCCGATCGACCCTAGGAAGACGGGTTCGACAGACTTGCGTCGAAACCGCTCCCAGACTCCGATCCAGCCCAGAATGTATCCCCAGCGATAGAATTGCTGCTGGAGCAGATCCAGGAAGTGACGGAGGAGGTCTATCTGTTCAGCCAACGAGTAGCCAAAGAACTGGCCCTCAAAGCGACTGTAGGTCATCCAGTGCCACCATCCGCTCCAAGACCAGCTCCCCATCTCGTTGCGGATCTCGTTATGAATGGGGTTCTGGTTAGCACGGATGATAACGTACAGGTACTGCGAGGCGCCCACAAACACCAAGCCTGCCAGCACGATCAGCTTCTTCGGATCGAGCAGCACTCTGTAGTCCGTGGCGACGATGACAAAGAGCACCGCTGGCAGCCAGGTGACCATGGTCATGTGATTGCCATAGCCCAGCGCATACAGCCCGACGCCGACGTACAGAAGGTGGAGCTTCCGAGTCTGGCGCCAGGCTACGAGGGCCAGTGCCACCGCTGCGACCATCAGAGCATTCAGTGAGTAAACCTCTGCGTGGTTCGCCTCTCCCCAGAACGTGCGGCAGAACGCAAAGGCCAACGCCCCTGACAACGCTGCCACCCAATCGCGATCTGTCAGGCGGAGGATGATCAGGTAGGTCAAGGCGACGGCGCCCGCCCCGAACACCGCGCACATCAGGTTGATGCGATAGGCCACAGAGCCGATAGGCAGCAGCAGAAAGAGGCGGCTCAGGAAGATGAACAGGGGATAGCCAAAGCGGTGGGGAATGCCCCAGATGTAGGCGATGTATTGCAGCTTGGCGGTGTCACCCCAACCAACCCCGGGTAGCAAGGTCAGGACATAGACGCTCAGGGACAGGAGGAATGCTGCCAGCCCACCGGCCCACCAGCGCAGGGCTATCGGGTCACTCAGGGCCTGTCCCGGCTTCGGGATCCCGAGCCTCTGTCCTCGTCTCTCCATTCGATCTCCATCTCCACGTTGCGCCCCGCCGCACTCTGGCCCAACTCGGATAACTTGACCTCGAGAAGAACCATCTCGGGTATGGTGACCTGGATGCCCTTCAGGGTGGGACGCACCAGCACTCCTGCTTCAGCCAGCTGGGTCTGCCCCGGGAGGCTCACGGCCCCGTCATGACCTTCGTTCCGTGGTTGCCGAGAGGGCCTCAACTCCTCGGTGTTTCGCTTCTCTCCAGGCCGAGGACGCGGCTCACCGGCACGACGAACAGCAGGCCGGTATAGGGCTGAGACAGGTCGCCGATGACACGTTGTGTGGCCTCGATAGCCCGTTCCAGGACCGCTTCGTCTTCGACGACACTAAAGAGGGTGCGGTGGTGCGTCTCCCGGCCGGCCAGCAGGCTGCGCAGGGAGGGCATCAGGGGGAAATCGTCGCGTATCCCCTGGCGCAGGCGATTCAGCCCCGTGCTCTCCAAGATGGTAACGCCTGTAACTCCGGCCCCCTCCCAGGCGTCCAGAACATGGGGGCACTGCTCCATGTTGTCTAATACGAGGACCAGCAAATGTGCCATACTTGCTCCCTTTCGCAAATGGATTACTCTTCTAGCGGTGCCTGCAGGCCATAGTCCTCGTCAACTGCCCTGGCCTGGCCGCCTGTCTTGGGATAGGCTGCCCGCAGCATGATGGGCGTCAGCAGGGTGGTGGCCAGGACCATGACGACCACGCTGGCAAACACACTTTCGTCGACGAGGCCTGCCTCCTGCGCGATCGTGGCGACGATCAGGCCCACTTCCCCCCGCGAGGTCATGCCTATGCCCAGGCGCAACGCCTCCTGGGTTGAAAACCCTCCCAGCCGCGCACCCAGCCCGCCGCCCAAGACCTTGGTGACCAAAGCGACGCCCACGATGGCCAGGGCAAAGGGCCATCCGCCCGCGCCCAGGGCCCGGGCGTTGGCACCCAGGCCGATGCTGACGAAAAAGATGGGCACCAACCAGGAGTAGGCCAGGGTGTGGACCCCGCCCTCGATCTGGAGCCGCAGGGGCGTGCGGGCAAAGAGCAAGCCAGCCAGGAAGGCCCCGGTGATGGCCGCAATCCCGCCCAGGAACTCGGCGCCCCAGGAGAAAAGCAGGGTGACGACGATGACCAAGGCCAGGACTCCCTCGCTGATGGGCAGCCGGTCAACCAGGGCGGCCAGGCGGGGGATGAACCGCGCTCCCAGCCAGGCCGCCAGGGCCAGGAAGAGGCCCATCTTGGCCACGACCCAAAGAATGGCCAGGATGCCACCTCCGCCCCCGCCCGCAAGGGCGACAAAGAGGGAGAGCAGCAGGATGACCAGCACGTCGTCGACCACGGCGGCACCGAGCAGGGCGATCCCCACCCGGCTGCGCAACACCTTGAGCTCGAGCAGGGTCTGGGCCGAGATGCTGACGCTCGTAGCCGCGAGCACCAGACCCAGGATGAAGCCCTGTTGTCCGTCAAAACCAAAGGGCAACGCCACGACCATGCCCAGGAGGATAGGCACCACCACGCCCAGGACACCGCTCAGCACAGCCGGACGGCCGGAGCGCACCATGGCCTCAAAGTCGACTTCCAGCCCGGCCACAAACATCAACAGGAGCACTCCCAGGTGGGCCAGTTGGTGTATGGTCTCTGCCAGATGCCCGCCGCCAAAGAGAGGCCAGTGCAGGATATCCAGCAGCGTCGGTCCCAGCAGCAGCCCGGCCAACAGCTCGCCCAGGACGGCGGGCTGGCCCAGCCGCACACTGAGGTAGCCGGCCGCTTTGGCGACTACGATCACGATGGCGAGCAGCAGCGAGAACTGGAGCAGCGGATCCATCAGGCTATTTCGCCTCGGCTTCGGCGGCACGGATCAAGAGCACCGGGACGGTCGCGCCGCGCACCACACGATCGGCGACGCCGCCCATCAACCACCGGCTCAGACCGGACTGCCCGCGCGTGGACATTACGATCAAGTCCACCTCGTTTTCCTCAGCAAACTGGACAATCTGCGGGTGGGCCTGTCCCTCGACCGTGACCACCTGTGCGAGGATGCCCCGTTCCCGGATGCCGGCAGCCACGCGCTCCAGATACTCGCGGGCCAGTTGACCAGATAGCTCCTCGGCCTGCCTGCGGCCCGATAAGGGCATAGCGCGTTCCGGCAGGGGCTGGAGGACCTTCAGGAGTATCATCTCTGCACCAAAGCGCTCGGCCTGGGCCATGGCGTGGGGCAGTGCCTGCTCAGCCAGTGGCGAGCCATCTAGGGGTATCAGGATACGATTGTACATGGATTTGCCCTTTCTACCTGTCATTGCTCAACTGCTTTCATCCCACTGCAGCCGTGGCACCGCAACCAGGGCACCACAACCACGGCCCCGCAGCCGCGGCCTGGCCTTCCTCGGCTACGGTCCGGCTGCGGGGGCTGCCAGGCGGCGGATCTCGCGTAACAGGGGCTCGGCCCCGCCCTGTTTCTCGACGAATGCCCGCGCTCCGGCTTCCAGCGCCTGAGCCCGGATCGCTTGGCCCCCATGCATCGTGAGCACGATCACGGCGCCGTTCGGCGTCAGGTCTCGCATCTGCCGGATGGCCTGCATACCGTCGACTCCCGGCATTTCGATGTCCATGACCACGACGTCAGGGGCAGTCGTGCGAGCCAGCATCACTGCTTCCTCGCTACTTTTCGCTGCACCTACCACCCTGAGATCGGGTTCCAGGGCAAGGCGCATCAGCAGTCCCCGTCGCACCACGGACCGATCATCGACGAGCAAGACTCTGATCATCTCCCAGACCTCTGTGCTGGTGTCAGGCAGATCGCCTGATTTGGCCGTGCTACCTGCACCCATTATAATTGCTGGGTAGCTATGTGGCATCGGGTGAAAGATCCATTTTGTCTGGGACATTTGTCCTAGGACAACTGCGGGAGAGGGCTGAGGCGATGACGATCCGTGTTTTGGTCGCGGATGATCACAAGGTGGTCCGCAAGGGGTTGCGCATGTTCCTGGCCGCAGATCCAGAACTGGAAGTGGTGGGCGAGGCCAGCAATGGGGCCGAAGCACTGCGCCTGGCCGGACAACTCGAGCCCGACGTCGTCCTCATGGACTTGCTGATGCCGGTCATGGACGGGATCGCCGCGACAGAGGCCATCCGGCGCGAGTTGCCAGGTGTGGAGGTGATTGCCCTGACCAGCGTGCTGGAGGACAATGCCGTCTATGGGGCGATGCGTGCCGGAGCCATTGGGTATCTGCTCAAGGACATCGACGCCCAGGAGCTGTGCCGGGCCATCAAACAAGCGGCCGCAGGACAAGTCTCCCTCTCCCCCTCGGCGGCGGAGCGGCTGCTCCGCGAGGTGCCACCCCCGGCCGATCCCAAGCCCCTGACCCACCGTGAGACGGAGGTGCTGCAGCAGTTGGCCCTGGGCAAATCGAACCAGCAGATTGCCAAAGACCTGGTCATCGCCGACAAGACCGTGCGGACCCACGTCAGCAACATTCTCAGCAAGCTGGGCGTCTCCAGTCGGACCCAGGCCGCTCTCTACGCCGTGCGTTCTGGCCTGGTAGAGCTCGAATCTCCGGACCGAACCACATGGACCGAGTGAAGCAGCGCCTGCTGCCTCTGGCCCTGGGTCCCAGCGCCAAGGCCCTGTTGGCGGCAGCCGCGGTCCTGATGGTTCTGCTCTGCGTGTGGTGGTACGCGGTCCGGTGGTACGAGGCGCGCCTGCTGAGCGAAGAGCGGGTCGAAGCCCTCGCCGAGACGTCGCTGCGAGGGAATGCGCTGTCGCTGGCCATCAACCGCCGCCTGGCCCGCTTGCAAGGGCTCTATGCCTTTGTCCAGGTCGAGTCAGCAGCGGAGGATCTCGACGCCCGATTCGAGGCCTTTGCCGAGGGGCTGTACGCCGTGGCCCAGGGCATTCGTTACCTGGCGGTTGCGCCCGCCGGTACCGTGCGCTACGTCTATCCCCAACGGGGAAACGAGACCTTGCTCGGTTATGATATGTTACAGGATCCACGATCCCAGGTGCGGGCCGATACGGAGCGGGCCATCGAGTCGCGCCATGCCGTGGCGACGGGACCGGTGGAGTTGTTCGACGGCGGCCTGGGTTTGATCGCCCGGCAGCCTGTGTATCAGGGGGAAACCTTCTGGGGCCTGGTCGCCATCGTCCTTGACGTGCCGGTCCTATTGCAGGATGCTGGACTCACCGGAGATAGCGGAGAGTTTGACTTTGCTCTTCGGGATAGCGAGGGGCAGGTCTTTTTCGGGCCGGACCCAATTGTGGACAAGAACCCGGTTCTGGTCCGCGTGCAACTATCGGAAGAGACGTGGGAACTGGCCAGCATTCCGGTGGCGGGGTGGGGCAGCGCTACGGCCGGTGAGTTGTTGATCTTTGAGGTTGGTGGATTGGTCATCGTTGCCTTGCTGGCCGGCCTGGCCTACCTGTCCGTCAATCGGCAGGCCAGGTTGGCGGAGGCGGTTCGACGGCGGACTGGGGAGATCTCGAGCATTAGCGAGCAGTATCGCAGCATATTCGAATCCACCAGCGATGGACTGCTCATCTTTGACCTCGAGGGCCGCCTGGTGGATTTTAATCCGGCCGCAAGCCACATGCATGATTATACCCCTGCCAGCTTTGCCAAGGTCGAGCCCAAAGACCTGATCCATCCCACCTCTATGCCGCTATTTGACCAACTCCTGGAAAGAGTCAGGGCAAACGAGGAATTCCACGGTCGAGGAATGGGCTTGCACCAGGATGGCACACCCTTCCACGTCGAAGTCGATGGCACCAGGTTCGTCTACCGCGGCGAGCCCCACGCCCTGGCCGTCGTAAGAGACGTCACCGAGGAGGTACAGGCCTATCAGTTGCTCGAACAGCGGGTCCAGCAGCGCACGCACGAGCTGGCCACGTTGCTGGATGCTTCGGCCAGCATCGCCTCCACCCTGGAGCTGCGCCCGCTGCTGGGATTGGTCCTCGATCAATTGGGCAAGGTCGTGGATTGTGCCGCAGCCAGTATCTTGCTCCTGGAAGGGGGTGAACTGAGGAACATCGTCCACCGCGGGTGCCTCTCGGGGGAGGACCCTTCTCTGCTACCCTTTGTCGGGAAAGGGGACAGAGACCTATGGACTCGGATGCTGGGAAACGAGCCCCTGATCGTGGACGATATTCAGGGAGACGGCCGGCTGGCCCGGGCTCTGCGCAAGGCACTCGAGTCCCATCCAGAGGGACCGCACGTTCGGGCCTGGATGGGGATTCCATTTACGATCCAGGAGCAACTCAGGGGTTGGCTGTTTCTCTATCACCGCCAGGCCGGTGCCTACACGTCACATCAGGCTGCCCTGGCCCAGACCATCGCCCACCAGGCGGCGACGGCCATCGAGAATGCGCACCTCTTTGCCCAGACGCGGCGTCTGGCGGCCCTGGAAGAGCGGCAGCGATTGGCCCGGGAGTTGCACGATTCGGTATCGCAGGTGCTCTACAGCATTGGCCTGGCAGGCCATACCGCGCTTACCTATCTGGAGCAGGATCCTGACCAGGCCGTAGAGCCCATGCGCTATGTGCTCTCGCTGGCCGATGCCGGCCTGGCCGAGATGAGGGCCTTGATCTTTGAACTGCGACCCGACTCCCTGGAAAAAGACGGGCTGGTCGTCGCTCTGACCCGGCAAGCGGCGGCCCTACGCGCCCGTCACGAGCTGGAAGTGAAAACTGAGCTGTGCCAGGAACCCGACTTTCCGCTTGAAGTCAAAGAGGCACTCTATCGGATCGCCAGGGAGGCGCTCAACAACGTGGTCAAGCACGCCCAGGCGAGCCGGGTGGTCATCCGGCTGCCACATCCCCACGATGCGGCCGTGCTTGAGGTGCAGGATGACGGCGTCGGCTTTGACCCTCAGCGCGAGTATCCCGGCCAAATGGGACTGAACTCCATGCGCGAGCGGGCAGCCGAGTTGCGAGGCGCCTTGGAGATCGAGAGCGCGGCAGGGGAGGGCACGTGCCTCAGGGTGCGCATCCCGGCCACCTAGTCGATCCTCCATGATTGGCAGGCCAATACTTTGACACACGACATGTGGATTGCCCTGGGCATCCTGGTAGCCGCCATTGTCCTCTTTGTCACCGAGTGGCTGCGGGTTGACGTCGTCGCTATCGGCGTCATGGTCGCCCTGATGCTCAGTGGGTTGCTGACCACGGACGAAGCCTTGTCAGGCTTTTCGAATTCGGCGGTCCTGACCATTGCGGCGCTGTTCATCGTCGGCGGGGCAGTGCTGCAGACCGGCCTGGCGGACCTCATCGGGCGGCGCATCCTGTCTATTGCCGGGGGCAGCGAGTGGCGGCTCATTGCCGTCATCATGGCGGCAGTCGCCCTGCTGTCCGGATTCATGAGCGATACGGGTACGGTCGCCGTCCTCCTGCCGGCCATTGTCAGCCTCGCTGGCAGAGCTCAAGTTAACCCATCAAGGTTGCTGATCCCCCTCTCGTTTGGTTCGCTGCTGGGTGGTGCCACAACGCTGATCGGCACTCCGCCCAACCTCATCGTCAGCGACTTGTTGCGCGAAGAGGGCTTGATCGCTTTCGAGTTCTTTGACTATACCCCCATTGGGCTCATCCTCCTTGTGGGCGGGATCCTGTTCATGCTGTCCATCGGCCGCTGGCTTCTCCCAGACCGGAAGCGGGTCCAGGAGCTGCAGCGGGTGGAAACCGCAGAGGAACTCGTGGACCTCTACCGACTGCCCGACAACCTGTTCCATCTTCGGGTCCGCCGGGGCTCGCCCCTCGTCGGCCAGACGGTCGTCGAGGCCGACCTGGGCCGTGCATTTCACATCTCTGTTCTCGAGATCCAGCGCCCTGGCCAACCCCGCTCCCTGATAAAGGTCGGCGGGCAACGCCTGACGCTTCAGCCCGACAGCGTGAGGCGAATGCCACGTGAGACCACGCCCATTGCCGCAGACGACGTCCTGGTTGTTCAGGGCTATGGCACCGACGTAAGTCACGCCGCAGCGCACTGGAACCTGGCCCTCCAGCCGGTCGGCGTGGAAGAGGGACAGAGCCTCGTCGACTACGAAGCGGGCATCGCCGAGATACTCCTTCCACCACGCTCGTCGCTGGTGGGCAAGACCCTGGTCGAGACCCGATTCGGCTCGACCTACAACCTGACGGTCCTGGCCATCAACCGGGCCGGTGGAGAGGGGGACCTGAACCTGAAGGAGACCCGTCTGCAGGCCGGCGATACCCTTCTTGTCCAGGGTACCTGGCGGAGCATCGTGGCCCTGAAGAAGAGGCGGCGGGATTTCGTGGTGATGGGTGAGCCTCAGGCCATGGCCGGTGCCCCTGCCCGGCGCAGAGCACCGATCGCGCTGCTCGTCCTGGCTGGGATGCTGGTCTTGATGATCACCAACGCGGTGTCGGTGGCAGCGGCGGCGATGGTGGCTGCGCTGGCCATGATCCTGTCCGGCTGTGTGACCATCGATGAGGCCTACGAAGCCGTGGATTGGAAAAGCATCGTGCTCATCGCCGGAATGTTGCCCATGAGCATTGCCCTAGAAAAGGTAGGCCTGGTCAGCCTGGTGGCAGAGGGACTGGTTGGCTCGGTGGGGAACCTGGGACCCCTGGCGGTGCTGGGTGGGCTGTTCGTCCTCACCTCCGCCTTTACCCAGGTATTGTCCAACACAGCCACCACCGTTTTGGTGGCGCCTATTGCCCTGGCAGCAGCCCGGCAGCTGGCTGTGCAACCCTACGCCTTCTTGATGACTGTCGCGATTGCCGCCTCGATGGCCTTTGCCTCTCCCGTGGCCTCGCCGGTGAACACCCTGGTTATGGCTGCCGGGAAGTACCAGTTCCGTGATTACCTCAAAGTGGGTGTCCCCCTGATCCTCATCACCCTGATCCTGAGTGTCATTTTCCTGCCGTTCCTGTGGCCGCTATAGCCCGGAATATGACCGCCGGAGGGTAGCTATCGCACTTCCCCGCTTTGGCCATTCTAGCTGGCCCTGACCGGTACAGCTGCACTGATGAAGAAGGCCTCTGGTTGGTCTGCCCGTCCAGACGCATGGCCCACCTTCACAACCCCAGGATCAGCCCGGCGATGGTGAAGTAGATGAGCAGCCCGGTGGCGTCCACCAGGGTGCTCATCACCGGCCCGGAGACGACGGTGGGGTCGATCCCCAGGCGCACGGCCAGCAGCGGAAGCAGGGAGCCAACACCGGTTGCCCACAGCACGATGCCCAAGATCGAAGCCGAAACGGTTACGGCCAGCGCCGGATCCGGCTCCCAGGTGATGGCCCGCACATAGGCCACCGCGGCCATGGCCAATCCCAGGACGAGCCCAATCTTTAGTTCGTGAGCCCACACGCGCAGCGCGTCGCCAAAATCCACGTCACCGATAGCCGACGCGCGGATGATGGTCGCCGTTGTCTGGGAACCGGCATTGCCGCCGGTGCCGATGAGCAAGGGGACAAAGACGGCCAGCACCACCATGGCCTGCAGTTGGCTCTCAAAGAGGCGCATCACCGACCCGGTCAAGGTAGCCGTCAGGAAGAGGAGCAGAAGCCAGCCAATGCGCTTGCGGGCGATGGTCAGCGAGCTGGTGTCCAGGTAGGGCCGGGCCAGGGGCTCTGCGCCGCCCAGGCGCTGGATGTCCTCGGTGGCCTCGTCCACCAGCACGTCCACCACGTCGTCCACGGTGACTACACCCAGCAACCTGCCGGCGACATCGACCACCGGCAGGGCAAGGAGGTCGTAGCGGGACATGAGCCGGGCGCACTCTTCCTGGTCAGCCCCCGCCCGGACCGAGATCACTTCGCGGTCCATGATCTCTTCGAGGCGTGTCTCTGGTTCGGCAAGCACCAACTGGCGCAAGCTGACCACGCCGTCCAGGAGCCCCTCGCGGTCCACGACAAAGAGATAGTAGACCTCCTCCGCCTCCGGCTTCCACTGGCGGATGGCCTGGATGGCTTCGCGGGCGGTCATTTTACGGCGCAGCGCCAGGAACTCGGAGGTCATCAGGCCGCCGGCGCTGTCGTCGGGGTGCAGCAGCAGGGGCCGGACTTCTTCCGGGTCCTCCAGGCCGGCCAGCACGGCCCGTGCTTGATCTGGCTCGATATCGCCCAGCAGGTCGGCCGCCTCGTCGGGCTCCATTTCGTCGACGATGCGAATGACCGCCTCGTGCGACAGGGTGGCTACCAATTCGGCCACCTCCTGGTCGTCCATCTTTTCCAGGATGTCGGCCGAGTCGGCGGGGTTCAGCTCTGGCAGGAGCGCCGTCTGCTCGTGGTCCTCTAGCTCGGAAAAGAGGTCGGCCTGGTCTGGTGGACGCAGGGCCTCCAGGATGGCCGTAGCGCCGGCGACGTCGTCGCGCTCCAGGGCAGCGCGCAGGCGCACCAGAACGTCATCGAGGGCAAATGCTTCCATGACATACCTCCGGGATGGGGCTCCCCGGAGGAGTGGTTTGTGTGGTAAAACCTGCCTTCCGGGGGGCTAGACTATTCGGTTGGCAGGGCGAAGACGGGACAGATGTCCCTTCCTACTCGAAGGAGGCCCGTCTTCTGGTTTGATCTCGTCCATCGTCCTCTTGTATGAATCTCACTGTGGGCCTCAGCATCAGCCCACGGTGTGCGAACACGAGTTGTCCGGCAACTCGCCGCTCCCGCCTTGCAGGAACGGCGCAGACAGGAAGATTGTACGCCTCTTGCCGATTCTTGTCAAATGCCTGAAGCGTGCTCCACTTCCAAAGCCTCGCTGGAGAAAAGCCCGTCACAGACCCTGGAAACGGCTCCCGCCATCGTAATGGCCAGGTCCGGTCCGATACGGATGTCAATGATGCCACCGGGTGCGTGCACCGCGATCTCGGCGCCGCTTAGCCCCAGACGATGGGCGGCGGCCGCCGCCGCGCAACTGCTGCTGCCGGACGCCAGGGTGTAGCCTGCCCCTCGTTCCCAGATCTCGATCTGGACGTTGGCCCGGTCCAGGACCTTCATGAACTGGACGTTGGTCCGGTTGGGAAACCGGGCGTCGCGCTCGATCAAAGGCCCCCAGCGGCGGGCGATCTCGGGCGACACCTCGTCACACAGCACGACGCAGTGCGGGTTGCCGATGGTTGCGGCGCAATAGCGAAAGGTTTCGCCGTCGATGTCCAGCGTCTCGTCCACCACCTCTCGCGGTGGCCCGGTGACCGGGATCCGCCGGCTGTCGAAGCTGATCAGCCCCATCTCCACCGTGACCCGCCGCCCGCCCCGATGGACTCTGACCAGCACCGGGCCGCCCGGCGTGGCGATGGTGAACAGCTCATGCTGCACCAACCCCAGGTCCCAGAGATAGCGGGCAAAGATGCGCAGGCCGTTGCCGCTCTTTTCGAACTCGGCCCCGTCAGGGTTAAAGAGCCGCAGGCGAAAGTCGCATTCTGCGTCCTCAAAGGGGCCGAGCAGAACGCCGTCGGACCCCACGCCATAGTGGCGGTCGCAGATTCTCTGCACCTGGTGCGAGCTCAACTCGGCGGGCGCCTGGGCGGGATCGAGCACCAGGTAGTCGTTGCCCAAAGCCTGGTACTTGACGTAGGGGATGCCAGGCGCTCTGCCGCCGGTGCCATTCGGGGACCCGGCACGTGGGGACGGGCCTGGACCGGCCGGCCAAATCCGGCGGTCGCGGCGGACCAGGTCATGCAGCGTTTCGCGGACCTGGATCAGCCGCGCCGAGCCCTCCTCCAGCCAGAGGACCGCCGGGCGGCGGGCGCCATTGTAGTTGCTGGCCAGGCTGAGCTGGTAGGCCCCGCTGACCGGGATGGCGATGAGTTCACCAGGCTGGACGTCGGGCAGGGGCAGATCGCTGACGATGACGTCACCGCTCTCGCAGTAGGGGCCGGCCAGCCACGCCGGATCGGTGGCCGGCCGGTGCGGTGCCTGCACCGGCAGGGCCGAGTACCGGGCAGCGTACAGCGCCGGGCGCGGGTTGTCGGCCAGGCCACCATCCAACAGCAGCCAGCGGCGCCCGGCTGACTGTTTGACGGTCCCTACCCGGTAGAGGGCCACACCTGCTCTTGCGCCCAGGCTCCGGCCTGGTTCCAGGTGGAGCCGGGGTAGCGGCAGCCCCCGCTGCCCACAACCAGCAACGACCTCAGCGGCCACGTGCCGGACATAGTCGTCGATGGACGGCTGCGGCAGGTCGTCCTCGTGGTAGGCGACCCCCCAGCCGCCGCCGGGCGAGATCACCCACTCACTATCTGCGCCAAGTTCGGCCATCAGGCCCAGCATTTTCTGCAGGGCCTGCCCTATGGGGATCGGATCGTGCAATTGGGAGCCCAGGTGAAAGTGCAGTCCCTTGAGTGGCAGGTGATTCGCCTGGCAGACGCCTGCCGCCAGCCTGAGCTCTGATTCGTCCATGCCGAATTTGCTGCGGCTCTGGCCGGTCTGGGTATGGGCGTGCGTCGTCACGGCCAGGCCCGGTCGAAAGCGCAGCCAGAGATCGGGGTGGGGCGCATCTTCCTGCTGCGGCCAGAGGGCAACCAGGCGGTCCAGCTCCGTCAGGTTATCCACGACGATGGTGCCCGCCTGTGCCAGGGCTGCCCTCAGATCGTCCGTGCTCTTGTTCACGCCGTGGACGACGGTGCGCTCCCGGGGCACGCCCCCAGCCCTGGCGAGCTCCAGTTCGCCAATGCCTGTGCAGTCCACCCACAGGCCGTTCCTGGTTGCCCATTGGGCGACGGCAGTGCACAGGTACGCCTTGCCGGCATAGGTGATGGCCGCCTGGCCCGGATAGTGCGCCCGCAGCGCGCTGCGGTACGTGTCTGCGGCAGAACTGAGGGTTGCACCGTCGTACAGGTACAGGGGCGTACCGAACTGGTTAGCCAGCGCCTCCAGGTCACAGCCGGCAATGGTCAAGGCGCTGGTGGTGCCCGAGCCCACAACTCGGGCAGTGTCCGGGAAGAGCTCAAGCCTTCGTGTCAGAGCCATCTTGGAATCACCATCCTCCCAGCCATCTTTGCTCAATCCTTCGCTGTCAGGGAGGCTGGTGCCCACCACTTGAGGACGTACAGAGCTCGCAAGGTGATCCACTTGCTCGGCGCTCCCTCGCGGTCTATACCCAGTCTCCCTGCGACAGGGCTCACGAACTCTGAATACCAGCAGCCGTCTGCTCTCCGCTTGCTCAAAACCAGATCGATGGCCGCCTCCAAGCGCGGAACCGGCGGGCATCCCAGCCGGGCCAGGGTCTCCAGGGTTTCCAGTACATCACTCTGGTGGCCCCGCGGGAAGCCGAATCGGAACCACTCCGGGCTCACGGCCTCGCCATGGGGGAAATCGGCCTGGGCCAGGTCGTACCTGGAGAGAAAATCCAGCCCTCGCTCGATGGCCGCCAAGGCGCCGGCGCTCCGTTGAGGGGTTGGAATGGCTGCCATCGCGCGCAGCAACTTGACAGCGCCCCAGGCGCAGGGCAGGCCATCGTTGTAGACGCATTCGTGTGCCATCGAGGCGGCGAACTCGACCGCGCGGTCCAGGCGGTGGTCCGGGCCGGACATCAGCCGCAGGAGGGCCTCTGTGACCAGGCCCTGGCTGCAGGGGCGCACGCCGCGGAAGGCGGGATGCCG
>JAMJFU010000075.1 GCA_023544525.1 Anaerolineae bacterium
CACCAGGGCTTTCCCGGCCAACTGCACGGGGGTTTGATAAGCACGCTACTGGACGTCCCAACTCAAATTTCTGTGCACACTGGCGTTCTCGCGGTATGACTGAGTATTACCGGTCGTAGTCTTGCAGGAACAGAAGGAACCCCGACTCACAATCAGCCGAGGCTCTTTACGCCATGCCGCAGCATGCTTTGATCTCCGGCGTGCTATGAACCAGATCTGAGCCGGTCGATGCAGTTGCTCGTCACGCCGAAAGGAGTCTGCGGCGCTTCCCCTTCAGGCACGGTGCAGCCACTTGCGGGCTGGTGCTATTTCGTCTATAATACGCGTATGATGAGTGAGAGAATGTCTCACGCCGAGATCGAGGAGTATCTCACCCTGGCCCGGGAAGATCTGGCCGCGGCCCGGGACAACCTGCAGTTCAGCCATCTCCGGGCGGCCGTGTCGCGAGCATATTATGCCATGTTCTATGCCGCGATAGCGCTGCTGGGCAGCCAAGGCTTGTGGCGCAGCAAGCACCAGGGTTTGATTGCTGCTTTTGGCGAGCACTTTGTGAAACCAGGGTTGATCGAACCCCAATACGGGCGTATCCTACGCGATGCCTTTGAGGCGCGCCTCGACAGTGACTATGGTCCGAACCCAGACCTGAACAAGTCCTCGGCTGAGCAGTTGATTTCCAACGCGGAAACCTTTGTCGAGCGGCTGGCACAGATCTTGAACCTGGAACAAGGAGACGAGGTCGAGCATGACGTCGATAAACCTCTCCCATAAGGAGGAAAGGGCTTTGCAGGCCTACGTCCGCGCACTCGACGAGCGGTTTGGACCACGACTTCTGGAGGTTCTGCTTTTTGGCTCCAAAGCGCGAAACGAGCCACGCCCGGACTCTGACATCGATGTCGCAGTCATCCTGGATCAACCCAGCGCTCAGGATCTGAGCGAGGCACGCGGCCTCACCTTCGACATCTGGCTGGCCCACGGGGTTTTGATCTCCGTTCGGGCAATGAGCCAGCAGGGATGGGAGAAGCTTGGCAGGCTGCGGAGCCTGTTCTACCGCAACCTCAATCGCGATGGCGTTTCTCTTCTGTTCAGGGCAGCTTGATTGGGGTCAATCGGTCGCACCCCCTGTCATGTGGCGACCCGGGTCATCTCCACCCTGCTGGACATCCCAACTCAGATTTCAGTGCACTCTGACCCTCTGTCGGTATGACCGAGTATCACCGGCCGCTGACCGAAAGTGACACAAGAACCTCGGCTCTGGGAGCCCAGGTTCTTTCTTCAAACGACCCTGGCACGCTCGGGTCTCTCACTTGACATGCCACTCAGCGACAACTCAAGCTCGCGGCGGCGGCATGATTGCCA
Organism: Anaerolineae bacterium; assembly: GCA_023544525.1. Taxonomy (GTDB): domain Bacteria; phylum Chloroflexota; class Anaerolineae; order JAAYZQ01; family JAAYZQ01; genus JAMJFU01. The sequence continues at coordinate 1,357 of JAMJFU010000075.1, forward strand.
CCACCGCCTATGTCTGATTCATGTCCCCCAGATCCTCATAGGGCGAATGATAGCCAGCAGCAGTCATCTGACGCAGCAGTTCGTTTCCTTGTTCTGCGGACAGCAGCCCCCGCTCGACAGCCAGTTTCAGGATGCCAAGCGTACCAGTCAGTGGCAATCTCTCATGCCGCAGCCTTCGACGCGCGGACTTGTCGTCTGTCAACACCATCCAACCGCGGTGGCGGGACAGTGCCAAACAAGAGGCTTCGCCAAAGCCCAATGCCGTCGTAAACTCGCGGAAGCTTTGCTCTTCAGCCGAGGTGTCAAAGCCCACCAATTCCAGCCAGGAACCTGCACCAACCCCGATCTCTTCCTTCGCCCGTCTCATGAACATGTATCCCTCATCCAGGCCGCGAAAAACCTCTTCGCGAACCTCGTGGGTTACGTACACCTTGCCAAAGAGCGTGTGCAGGATGTCCAGACGGTCCACCAAACAGAAGTTGGTCAGAACTGTGTTGTCAATGACCTGAGGCATCCAGATGCCTCCGCAGTGCCACCACTTCTTCTAGCGCTTCTTCTTCGGTCTCAGGACCGAGGCGTGGTTGTACACCCCGGCTCAGCAGGATCTCGCGCATCCGCTGCCAGGAGACGCCGGCCAGCTCAGCTGCCTTGGCCAAGGAGATATCTTCGGTGCGGTAGCGATGAACGGCAACCTCCAATCGCAGTTGGGGCTTTTCAGTCAATAGAGCGCGGACTGCATCTTGGACGACCGCTTCGTCATCTTCATACAGCCCGGCTGCTACAAAATGCTCAGTCGGCCACGCTTCCTTCATTCGACCTCCTCAGGCATCAACCACTCAACTTGCGGTTAGTGTACCACGAATCCATTAGCTTGACAAAAGCAACAGATAGAGACCCGCACGCAACCTGGCGTCGCCGTACTCGACAGATGTTTGAGATCCGATTTGCACTGCCGTTGACCCGTGGACCTTTGTCCAATCCCCGCCTCGATGCTATAATGTGGCCGGCATAAGGAGGCAGATCATGGAAAAGCAACCCAACTCCCGCATGTGTTTCGTGTGCGGCGTCGACAACCCCATCGGCCTGCACCTCAAGTTCTACACCGACGATGAGGGGCGCTGCATCGCCCGCTTCCAGCCGAAGCCGGAGCACCAGGGCTTTCCCGGCCAACTGCACGGGGGTTTGATAAGCACGCTACTGGACGAAACCATGGGCCGTGTACTGACCCCGCAGAACGTGTGGGCCATGACCGGCCGCCTGGAGATCAAGTTCGGCAAGCCGGTACCGTTGGACCAGGAGTTGACGATCGTCGGCGAACTGACCCGCAGTCGCTCTCGGGCGTACGAAGCCAGGGGGGAGATCCGGCTGCCCGACGGCACGGTGCTTGTCGAAGGCAACGGACTCTACATTCGCATCCCCGACGAAGTGGTCGAAGAGGCCAAATCGGCGCTCGACTTCTGGCAGGTCGTGCCTGACCAGTTCACCCCGGTACACCCCGACTGAGCGCCCGGATCTGCCCGGCGGCTTAAGCTCTCACACAGGTAGGATGAAGGCTGCATCTAGACGCTGTCGCCCTGTCGCGGGGGTAACAGGGCACAGCGGTTCACCAGACGACGATCACGGCAGAAGCAAATAGCCCGGGTTCCTCATTCTGCGGTCTCAACTTGTGCCGTGCAAACCAGCGACGTTAGCTGAGCCACACCGACAACAGGATCCCCAGGGCCGTCAGCGCTGGGGTGAGGACACAGACCTGTACGTTCTTGGCCAGGACCGGCAGGAGCCCTTCGATATCGTCGGCATGGCGGTACGCATCGCGCGTCGTCTGTACGGCCCAGGGAGTGGTGAGCAGACCGAGCAGTGCCCCTACGGGCAAGTGGCCCAGCACCCACCCGACCAGGATCGAAACGTAGGTGGCCCACAGCATGACGGCATAGATCCTGCTAGCTCGCTTGCGGCCCAGCAGGATGACATAGTTGCGCCGGCCCACGCTCTCATCGGGTTCGACGTCAGGGAACTGGTTGATCACCAACAACTCGCTGATCAGCCAGAAGGGCACCAGCGAGGCGAAAAAGGCCGTCCACGAATAGCTGCCGGTCAGCACAAAGTACGTGCCGTTGACCATGAACATGCCGATGCCCAACCCGGGAGCGATGAGTGAGATTGCTGGCAGGCGCGTGATCCAGGGCGTATACGCCACGATGAGAAAGATGCCTAAAAGGCCCAGTGGCAAGAGGCCCCAGCCCCAAACTGTGAGGAAGTAGATACCCACCAACGCGGAGATGGTCAGTGCACCAACGCCCGAAATGAGAGCAAACGAAACCCTCTCCGGCCGTTGGCGCAGCATGGGGATCATGCCGCTGAACGGGGTTGGATTCGTGCGTGCGTCGAGACCGCTGCGAAAGTCCATGTAGCAGTTCAGCGCGTTGACGCTGCCATGCGCTGCTGTCGCACCAACCAGCGCCAGGAGCAGGTAGAACAGGTTAATGTCGTGCCCCAGCCACAGGGCGGCGCCAGCGCCCAAAGCCACGGACGAGGGGGGCACCATCAGAAACGGAGGGCGTAGCGGCGCGATCAGGTCTCTCAACACACTAGCCATGGCATCCTCACCTTTTGGTCGTCTGGTCGCAGCAGTATAGCATAAATGCCGCCTTTCGTCTAACGGCGATCAGAGATCGCGCCGTTGGCTGTTGCTGGACTGGCCAGGCTCCTCCGAATGCAGCCGGTCGAGTCCCAGGGACAGGCCCAACTGGCCACTGTTTGCCCAAACGATGCATCGATGTTATAATGCGGACGCCACATCGCCCAGCCGCTGGGTGCTGCCCGGAGAGGTTGCGGCCAACCACAAATAGGAGAACTAGTTGAAGCGAGGCCAGAAAAAGACAGACCGAGCCCCCTACGTCATAGGCATGGACCTGGGCGGCACCAAGATCCTGGCCGCTGTGGTGGACGGCGACGGCCGCATCAAGGCCGAAGCGAAACTCAAGACGCGGGCCGGAGAGGGCCCCGGCGCCGTCGTACAGCGCATGGAGGAAGCGGCGCGTCAGGCAGCCCAGCAGGCCAGGGTGAAGTGGTCGGCAGTCAAGGGTGTGGGCATTGGCGTGCCTGGTCCTGTGGATCCCGAGGCAGGCATCGTCCACCATACACCCAACCTGCAAGGCTGGGAGGACGTTCCCCTGGGACCCCAGTTGTCCAAAGCGCTTGGTGTGCCAGTATACCTGGAGAATGACGTGAACCTGGGCACACTGGGCGAGCACGCCCTGGGTGCGGGCCGGGGCACGCGTGACATGGTGGGCATCTTTGTCGGGACGGGGGTCGGGGGCGGGCTGATCCTCGACGGCCAGTTGCGACAGGGGTTCCGCCAGGCCGCGGCCGAGGTCGGCCATATGATCGTGATGGCCGGTGGGCCGGTGTGTGGCTGTGGCCAGCGTGGTTGTCTGGAAGCATTGGCCAGCCGCACGGCGATGGAGCGTGACATCCGCATCGGCCTGGCTGCCGGGCGAGAGAGCCTCATCCCAAAGCTGGCCGGGAAGGGCCCTAACAGCCTGACCAGCGGCGTACTGGCCAAGGCGTTGCGCCGGAAAGATCCCCTCGTGACAGAGGTCGTGGGCCGGGCACAGTGGTACCTGGGGCTCATGACCGGGTCGATCGTGAACATGATCGACCCTGAGATGGTGGTCTTTGGAGGTGGTGTCGTCGAGGCACTGGGCGATAGTTTCGTGGCTCCGATCCGCGTGACTGCGCGCCAGCATTTCATACAACGGACAGGCGTCGAGAGCGTTCGCATTGTGGCCTCACAACTGGGCGACCATGCCGCCGTGCTGGGGGCTGCCGTGCTGGTCCGCCAGCAGACCTGAGAAGCGCCATGGGGGCTGAGGCTCAGTTGCCTTCTGGCCGAACCTAGGGTATAATGACCAGAGCTTTGGACTGGGGCCAGCAGGTCGTCGTCGCGCCCTTTGACAGCATTCTTGGGCCACCCAGGAATCAAGTACGAACCTCGTTTCACCCGAGATCCAGCTTAAGGCAGTGACGGGTGCAGGGCAGCACCCCGGCACGTTCTACTCGCCGGGGTCGGTCAAGGTTACGACCAGGAGGAAGTTAGATGCCGAACATTTTGGAATGGTTATTCTCTGGTGTAGGGATTGCCCTGATATTTGGGATCATCATCCTGACATCCGCCGTCAAGGTGGTCCAGGAATATGAGCGTGGGGTAATCTTTCGACTGGGACGGCTGCAGGGGGCCAAGGGACCAGGGATCTTTTTCATCATCCCCATCGTCGACCGCATGGTCAAGGTTGACCTTCGCGTGGTGACCCTGGATATCCCCTCCCAGGAGGCCATCACCCGCGACAACGTGACAGTGCGGGTCAACGCCGTGGCCTATTTCCGCGTGGTGGACCCCAATGATGCCATCGTCCAGGTGGAGGACTTCCAGCGTGCCACCTGGCAGATATCGCAGACCAGCTTGCGCTCGGTCCTGGGCCAGTCAGACCTGGACGAGCTGCTCATCCACCGCGACCAGATCAACCAGAAACTGCAGCAGATCATCGACGAGGCCACGGAGCCATGGGGCATCAAAGTCAGCATCGTCGAGGTAAAGGATGTGGAGTTGCCCGACACGATGAAACGTGCCATGGCCCGCCAGGCGGAGGCGGAACGGGAGAAACGCGCCAAGATCATCCACGCCGAGGGCGAGTCTGATGCGGCCCAGAAGCTCCAGGACGCAGCGACAGTGATCTCAAAGGTGCCGTCAGCCATCCAGCTTCGCTATCTGCAGACGCTGACCGAGATTGCCGTGGAAAAGAACTCGACCATCATCTTCCCGGTACCCATCGAGTTCATGAATGCATTCTCGGGGTGGATGGGCCGGGCGAACGAGGCAAGCGAAGAGGGATAAGCAGTTCTCGCGAAATGAGCGGGCGGCCAGGGCACTTAATGTCCCGGCCCGCTGTCGTTTCGAACCTCAACGCGCAGCCTGAGCTGGAAGCCTCGCGATCTGACTCCCGTCAGAAGAGGTTGGGCTGCGCCTGTTCTCTATACTCAACCCCGAGGTGATGGTAGGCCCTGCGCGTCGCGATCCGTCCCCGGGGTGTGCGATCCAGGAATCCAAGCTGGAGCAGGTAGGGTTCCACAACATCCATGATGGTGTCCGGCTCTTCCGACAGGGCCGCGGCAATGGTCTCCAGGCCTACCGGGCCGCCCTCGAATTTCTCGATGATCGTCCACAGCACCCGGCGATCGATGTCATCCAGGCCGAGCGGGTCGACCTCCAGCAAGGCAAGGGCATCCTGGGCTACGGCCCGGGTGATGATCCCATCCGCCCGGACCTGGGCATAGTCGCGGACGCGCTTGAGCAGCCGATTGGCCACGCGCGGCGTGCCCCGCGCCCGGCGGGCGATCTCGGACACCCCTTCCTCGTCGACGTCCACCCCCAAGATGCCAGCCGAGCGGCGGACAATCTGGAGCATGGCCGCCTCTTTGTAAAAGTCCAGCCGGTAGACAGCCCCAAACCGGGCCCGGAGGGGCGCCGTCATCAGCGCCAGCCGGGTCGTGGCGCCAATGATCGTAAAACGCGGGAGCTTTAGGCGGATGCTCCGCGCCCCGGGGCCCTTGCCGATGATGATGTCGAGGCCAAAATCCTCCATCGCTGGATAGAGGACCTCCTCCACTACGCGTCCCAGCCGGTGGACTTCGTCGATGAACAGCACGTCGCCCTGGCGCAGGTTGGTGAGGATGGCTGCCAGGTCACCTGCCCGCTCGATGGCCGGACCGGCGGTGACTTTGATGCCCACGCCCATTTCCCGAGATACGACGTGGGCCAGGGTCGTCTTGCCCAAGCCGGGCGGCCCGTAGATCAGGACGTGATCGAGGGCCTCCGCGCGCGCCTGTGCCGCCTCGATGAGGATGCGCAGGTTCTCCTTGACCCGGTCCTGGCCAATGTACTCGTCCAGGCTCCTGGGTCGAAGGGCCACATCGAACCCTGCTTCCTCCGAGTTCTTCTTTGGCGAGATGATTCGATCGGTCATGCTGCTCCTTTTCTGCCAGACGGAAGCATTATACCAGAAAGGAGGGGATTGCGAAAATGCCCGCGGGCACCAGATGCCCGTGTGCCAGCAGGCCAGGCATCATCTCGGACACTGGAAGTGGGTATAGACGCCATGGCCCAAGGGCAAGAGAGGGAGCTCTGGCCTGCAGCTAGTAGTCTCGAGATAGCAGGTGGCGGTTGCCAACCCTGACCCGGGTGAGCCCAGCGGCTCGAGCGGCTGCTTCAGCCTCCTCGGCATGGCGTACAGAGGTCCGCGGTAGGTCGGGAACAAAGAAGTGGGGGTGGAAGCCGAGCAGGGCGTAGGGAATGTCCGGGTCGAGCTCGGCGATAAAGCGGGCAATGCGGCCCACCTCTTCGGCTCCAACGTAGCCGGGCACCAGCAGGGTCGCCGCGACGAGCAGTGGCGGATCTGGCCTCTCGGCGGTTCGGCGTGCCGCCCGCTGGAAATTCTCCAGGGTGCGCCGGTTTGAGACACCTGTCAGGGCCAGGTGCAGGTTCTCGTCAAAGGCCTTCAAGTCGAACTTGATGCAACCGCCGGACCGCAGCGAGAGCTCGACAGCCCGATCCAGCAGCCGCGGATGGGCAGAGCCGTTGGTCTCCCAACAGATGGTGATCCCCTGCTGGGCCAGCAGGTGCGACGCGGCCAGGGCATGGGGCATCTGCGGCGAGGGGTCTCCGCCAAAGTAGCACACGCAGGAGGTGCGCCGGTGGGCTTGGGCGGCCAATTCCTCGGCACTGACGCGCCCGGGAGGGCGCTCCAGCCGGAAGTGCCAGTTTTGGCAGAACACGCAGTCAAAGGAACAGGCCTGGTAGGAGACGGCCAGGTTCACCTTGCCACGCCCCCGGGCTGTTCGCGCCTCTCGACTGCCCTGGCAGACCCAATCTGCGACACAGTTGGTGGGCAGAGGGTCGTCGTACCAGCTGACCAGGGCTCCCTTCGGAGTACCAGCCAGGTGGACCAGTTGTCCACCCCTGGCGGTGCGCAGCCCACAGAGGCCTATCTCCCCCTCGCCCAGGCGACAGGCATTGGCGCATATGGGGCATTCGACACCCCCTGCGCTGCGCGGCGGCCCAGGGGGCAGGTCGAATTCGCCGCGGATCCTGCCATGGGCCTCCAGGATGAACGGCAGGGCCTCCGACGGCCGGCTACGAATGCAGTCGACGCAGGTAGACAGGATACCTGCAATCAGCCGGCTGGATTTGCCGCAGACCTGGCACTCGGTGCGCACCCGCAACATCCTCCCTCGCCATCGAGTATATGCCATTGTCGGGGGGATGTCAATCGCCTGTGGGTTACAGTGATTCCTCCAACCGCTCGGTGCCGTCGAAGCTGTAGCGCTTTGGCTTTTCTTGCACTACCGTCTCCAGGTGGACCGGCCGGCTCCACACCTCGTAGAGCTTTTCCAGTGTGTCCACCGCCCAATCCAGCTTGAGATCCACCCCTTCGTGCTCGTGCCGCAGAAGAAGCTCGCTCCGGTTCCTATAGTTGGCATCCTGCACCACGATGAGCGGTTGCCCAAAGTTGGTCAGGCTGAAGAGAAGCTTCCGCTTGATCGCCTCAAAGTCCCGGCTATCGATCACATACTGCTTGGTCCGCCGGTCGTATTCGTAGGTGAAGAGCCTGTGACGGCGGGCGAACTCTGGGGTTAGGAACGTGTCGATGAAACCGACATCGTTATAGATGCGGCGCACTTCGAACAGCTTCTGCCGGCCCAGGCCGGTTTTCCGATCCCACTGCCGCCGAACCTGCTGGTTGTCACATTCCTCCCATTCTTTGCCAAAGCAGCCCCGGTCCCAACGCTCCTCGATGTCCCGCAGCAGTTCCAGGCCCAGCTTATAGGGGTTCAGCCGGCCCGGTGAGGTCGCCATCGTGCCGGCATGATGTTCCGCATAGTCGATCAGTTCCTCCGGCTTGAGCGCCCTCTCCGTCATGATGGTGCTGTGCCAGTAACTGGCCCAGCCCTCATTCAGGATCTTGGTTTGTCTCTGGGGCGCAAAGTAATACGACTCCTCCCGGACAATGGCCAGGATATCACGCTGCCAATCGGCCAGTGGCGCATGCTGCAACAGGAAGAGCATCACATCCCGCTCCGGATCCTCCGGAAAGCGCTTCTTGCGCACATCCTGCTCCTCGAGCCTGCGACGCTGTGCCTGCAGAAAGTCTGGAGGATTGATATAGCTATCCATGTAGGATTTGCTGCGTAACCTGCGTACCGCGTTCCGTGGACCCGCCTGGCCATCACCCTCACCGTGCCGGTAATAATCTGGGCGGCGTTGGATGCCGAGCGCATGGATGTCGATGAGATTGTCCAGCGACAGGCAAACGTCCAGGAATTCTTCGACAGCCTCATAGCCGTAACGCTCGATACAACGGCGGATCCGGCTGCCATGATTGGCGATTTCGTCCATCATCTTGCGGTTGGTGCCCGCGAACCACATATTATTCTTGAAAAAGTCGACGTGCCCATAGACGTGGGCCATGACCAACTTCTGGTCGACCAGCTTGTTGCTCACCAGCAGATAGGCGTAGCTCGGGTCGTTGTTGATGACCATCTCGTAGATGCGATGCAAGCCATAGGCGTAGCTCTTGGACATGCGCAGGTAGTCCATACCAAAACCCCAATGGGGATAGCGGGTGGGGAACCCGCTATAGGCAGCCACCTGGTTCATCTGCTTATAGTCCAGAACCTCAAAGACCGTGTCAAAGAAATCCAGCCCATAGTGGCGGGCGTGGGCTTCGACCTCGACCTGCACCTCATAGAGTTCAGGAGGAAGACTCACGATTCACCGCCCTTTTCCCAAAAAGTCTTTGATCGCGCCATAGATCCCATCCTTATCCTTGATGGTGGTCGTAGTCACGCGCTCTTTGTCTTCGCCGCCCACCTGGTTCAGGATCCGCATGTATTGGCTCTGCCCCCGGGGACCGGAGACTTCGCCATAGCAGAATAGGTTTGCATACGGCAGGATTTCATCTGCCAGCAGGCGCACACACTTTTCATTGTCGTCCTCCCAGTTGTCGCCGTCGCTGAACTGGAAAGGGTAGATGTTCCACTCAGTAGGGCTGTAATCTTTGCGGATGATGTCGCGGCAGAGCCGGAAGGCCGAAGAGATGGCCGTACCCCCACTCTCGCGGGTATGATAGAAGATGTTCTGATCCACCTCGCGCGCGGCAGCGTCATGGATGATGTAGCGGACCTCCACTTTACGATACTGCGAACGCAGCCAGGTATCGATCCAGAAGGCGGTCAGGCGCACGATCTCTTTCTTCTGGTTGTACATTGAGCCCGAGACGTCCATCATATAGATGATTACAGCATTGCTGTCAGGCTCATAGTGCGTTTTCCAGGAACGATAGCGCTTATCCTCACGGACCGGGATCACGGTGGGCTGATCGTAACGATAGCTTCCCAGCGAGATCTGCCGCTTGAGGGCTTCGCGATAGGTGCGCTTGAAGTGGCGCAGGCTCTCCGGACCGACGCGCCGGATGCCAGTATAACGGTCCACGCGGCTCTCGATGTTCTCCTTGCCGCGGGGCTCGATGTTGGGCAGCTCCAGTTCCTCGCCCAGCATCTGGGCGAGTTCCTGCAGCGACACCTCTACCTCGAGAATGTGCTGCCCGGGCAGGTTTCCGGCTTCATCGCCTTCACCCGGCTGGTCAGGATCGAAGCCCAGGGGCGTTCCCTCCTCGCCGTCGCCCTGTCCGACCCCGCCCGCTTGCTGGTGCCCAAAGCGAAACTGGGGCAGTTCAACCTGGGGGATGGGGATACTCACCAGGTCGCGGCCCTGACGGCCGATCAGCTCGCCGCTGCTCATATATTTGCGCAGGTTCTCCCGGACCCTGCCGCGCACGATCTGGCGGAACCTGCTGGTGTCCTGTTCAATCCTTATAGACATTGCCCTGCCTCCTTGCACTGTTGGCCCGCAGGCTGCCAGCCTGGCGACAGGTCTGCTCGTCGCGTGGCACCCACCTCAGGCTGGGGACCGAGAAAGGCGTTCCGCAACGCACCCGTCTGCTTGGCTGGGCAGCCTGCCGTTCGCTGCCTAGGACCCTCCCTTGGGATCACCCCTGGCAAAGATGCTAGCCACGTAGTTCAGCACATCCGTGGCGCAGATGTCACAGTAGCCGTAGCTGTTCACCAAACGGGTCTTGACGATGTCGATCTTTTCCTGCGTCTCCTGGTCCATGACACTGGAGACCAGCGAGGTCAGCTTGATCGAATCCTTCTGGTCCTCAAACAGCTTGAGTTCGAGTGCCTTGCGCAGCCGCTCGTTCGAGTCCCAGCGGAAGGCACGGCCATCAAGGGACAAGGCGGCAATGTAGTTCATGATCTCCCGCCGGAAATCGTCCTTGCGACTCCCGGGGATGTCGATCTTTTCTTCGATCGAGCGCATCAGCCTCTCATCGGGCTCCTCGTCCTCGCCGGTGTAACGGTTGCGGACCTTCTCGTGCTGGGTATAGGCCTTGACGTTGTCGATGTAGTTGGCAGACAGCCGCGAAATGGCCGCCTCGTCTGCAGTGATGGCCCGCTGTACCTCGGTCTTGACAATCTCGTCATACTCCTCGCGGACCACGGCCAACAGCTCGCGGAAGCGTGTCCGCTGTTCTTCGCTCGTGATCAGCGAATGGTGCTTGAGCCCTGCTTCCAGCTCACGCATGACGAGGAAGGGGTTCAAACAGCCGTCGATCGCATCTCCGACCAATGCGTTCGAGAGCTTATCCTGAATGTAGCGCGGCGATATGCCTTCCAGACCCTCGCGATCCGTCTCGTCTTGCAGCTCGCGCACGCTATCCTCGGTGAATCCGGGAAGGCTCTTGCCATCATAGAGCTTGAGCTTCTGTAGCAGGGTCAGGCCGGCATGCTTTGGCTCCTCCATGCGTGTCAGAACCGCCCAAAGCGCGGCCATCTCGATCGTATGGGGAGCGATGTGCTGGCCGATAACCCGCCCATCCTTAAAGTCCCGCTCGTAGATCTTGATCTCATCGGCATAGCGGGTGACATAGGGGATGTCGATCTTGACGGTCCTGTCGCGCAGGGCCTCCATGTACTCGTTGCTGAGCAGCTTGCGGTATTCCGGTTCGTTGGTATGCCCGATAATGACTTCGTCGATATCGGTCTGGGAGAACTTCTTTGGCTTGATCTTGTGCTCTTGCGACGCTGTCAGCAGGTCGTAGAGGAAGGCGACGTCCAGCTTCAAGATCTCGATGAACTCCACCAGGCCGCGGTTGGCGATGTTGAGCTCCCCGTCAAAGTTGAAAGCACGGGGATCGCTGTCAGAGCCGTATTCGGCGATCTTGCGGTAGTTGATGTCGCCCGTCAGCTCGGTAGAGTCCTGGTTCTTCTCATCCTTGGGCTGGAATGTACCAACACCCACCCGGTCCTTCTCGGACAACATCAGCCGGCGCACCCTCACGTGCTCGATTACCTTGGTCCAATCACCGCCGTGCTGCTCCATGAGCTGGCGATAGACAAAGCGGCAGGCTGGGCACAGTTCGCCTTCGATCACCAACTGCCTGTCAGGAGGAAGATCCTCGTTCAAGCCAGCGAGGGCCTCACTGCGGAACTCGAGGGGGATCAGATGCAGTGGCTCCTCGTGCATGGGGCAGTCCATCTGCTCCGCGTCGTGGATCCCCACCCAGCGGATGGTGTATAGGGCCCCCTCCTCTGTGGCTGAGTACGCCTCCAGGCCTTTCTTGAGTAGACGGACGATGGTGCTCTTGGCACTGCCGACCGGTCCATGCAGGAGCAAGACCCTTTTCTCCGTACCATAGCGGCGCGCTGCCGATTCAAAGGCTTGTACAAGCTGGAAGAGCGCCTGATCCAGGCCATAGATCGCGTCGCGCCCGTGGTCAAATGGGTCGTCGAAGAACTTGTAGTGGATGAGGGATTGGCGGTTGCGGGTGTACTCTTCGGTGCCATAGGATATAATCATGTCGTAGAGACGCTGGTAGGCACTGCGAGCCACCGACGGGTTACGCTGGACAATGTCCATATACTCCTCGAAGCTGCCTTCCCAATGCCGCTCGCGGAAGCCATGGACATCCTGCATCTCTCTGATTAAGGAAACCACATTTGCTGTTGCCATCTTCTCCACCTTTTTTTTCCTCGTTGCCTCAGGCCATCATTGGCTCAAACAAACGAGCCGATCCGCTGATACGGATCGGCCCCAAACAGCCGCGCCTAGTTCTCGTTTCTCGCAAGGCAGATGGTTTTATCTGACCAGGTCAGGTTTCTCCAGGTGTGATGGCGTTCCGTCGGCCAAGTCTTATTAGGGCGAGCGTTTTCGAGCCTTATACGTTAGATGCGCCAAACCGCTGAAATCTTACCAGGTTCTCTCAGTGTTCACGGCTGGTGGCTCAGGAGCCAGCCGGCATCATCAGGACTAGTGCGAATCGGGGTGCTCCAACTCTACCAACTCGCGAGCGAGCTCCTGATCTTCCAGGAGGGCAGCCGCTCTCAGAGCGAGGTAGATGTCAGAGCAGTGGGGACACTGCTTAAGATGCGCCAAGACCCGGGGAAAGCACTCTGCCGCCGGTTCTCCTGCAATCTCCATGTCCACATAGCTGGCAATTGCGTCAAAAACCTCTTCACAACCCAGTTCATCGTCTCGAGTAGCGTAGATTCGCCGGATCCAGTCGCGGAATAGTACGAGATGCATGTATGGTCAGCCTCCTGAGGATGGTCTGCTGAGAATAGGATGCGTCGAGGCCATAAATTCTTACGTTTGGATTGCTCAAGGCTCTCCAAAGATGGCCAGTACGTCTGCTTCGCTATAATGAAACCGCTCCAAACCCTGTTTCAGTTTCTTACGGGCGTCGTGAACCAGCTTGTAGACGTTGTTGGGACTGGTCTCCAGCTCTCGGGCCACCACGGGCACAGGCACGCCCTGGAAATGAATACTGACCAAGGCGAACCGCTGACGTTCGGTCAGGTCCTCGCGGATGATCCGGCCCATCAGGTCCAGGATCTGGTTGCGGACCGCCACCGTCTCCGGATCCGGTGCCCTCTCGTCGCCGACGAAGGTGAAAAGCGGGATATCGTCGCTCACAAGGCGCTCGAGCGACAGCGTTCGCCACCGGTGGAGCCTCAATTCTGTAGCTGCCACATTGATGACGAAACGGTAGGCCCAGGTGGTGAACTTGCTTTCACCCCGGAAGGTGTCCACCTTGTCCAGGATCTGGAGCAGCGCATCCTGTACAAAGTCCTCGGCCAGTTGCTCCAGTTCGCGACGGTCGAGATGGCTCACGTCGTCCCGGTGCCTATTCAGATACACATACACTGCGCGCAACAGGTATTCACGCAGATCGACCAGCGCCTTGGTCCGAGCCTCCCTATCCAGGAGTTCTGCTACCCACTGCTCGCTGCTCCTCGGTTGCCCGAGTGACGCCACTGCTCACCAACCACCTTCTAGTCTACCGACGAGATCCCGTGTCCCACGTCTCCAGCTGCCCATCACGGGCCAGATGATCGCCCTGGGCTACCGGCCTGCCTGAGCACTGCGCGAAGCAGGGTCCGGCGCCTCAATGCGGTCCTCCAAAAGTATAC
>JAMJFU010000076.1 GCA_023544525.1 Anaerolineae bacterium
AGGAGCGTAGCCACCACGCCGCCCAACCAGCCGCCGATGGTGCCCTCCCACGTCTTTTTGGGGCTGAGGTAGGGGCAGCAGGGGTGCCGGCCCACGGCCTTGCCCACAAAGTAGGCAGCCGAGTCGTTGATCCAGGTCACCAGGAAGACGAGCACCAGCCAGCGGGTGCCCAGGCCCAGGCCAAAGGGCGCGGAGAGATCGCGCAGGAGGACAAAGTGGCTGCCCAGCCAGCCCAACCACAGGGCCGCGCCCAGGGTGAGCGCCCAGCTCTGCGTTGGATGGCCTTCCGGTGGCCGGAGCAGATGCCAGACCAGGCTGCCCATGACGCCGGCCGTCACGACCGCACCCGCCAGGCCCGGCTGCGGATAGCGAGCCACGATGAGGAATCCGGCTACGAGGAGCCCGCTGGCCCATACGGACGGGCGGTAGCCGGCCTGCTGCATCAACTGGAACAGCTCATAGACCGACCGGACGAGCACGATCACCAAGGCGCCGGCCAGCAGCCAGCCGCCGGCATAGGTCAGGCCTGCCACGAGGGGGATCAGGACGGCAGCGCTCAGCACCCGGGTCCGCAGCATGTCAGGCCTCGCCAGCCTGGTCCAGATCCAGAGCTTCGTCCGCCGCTAGTTCGCCGGGCGAGCCATAGTCATCCTTGATGCCGCCATAGCGACGCTCGCGATGACCGTATTCCAGCAATGCCTGGTAAAGCTCCTCACGGTCAAAATCCGGCCAGAAGGTAGGGGTGATGTAGTATTCGGAGTAGGCCGATTGCCACATCATAAAACCACTGGTGCGGAGTTCACCACTGGTGCGGATGATCAGATCTGGGTCCGGCTGGCCTGCCGTGTACATGTAGCGCGAAAGGAGCGCCTCATCGACTTGTTCGGCCGGGATCCCATCGCGGAGGATGCGCTGCACCGCCCGCACGATCTCGGCCCGGCCGCCATAGTCAAAGGCGACGTTCAGCACGATGCGGTCGTTGTTCCTGGTCAACTCGATGGCATCCCGCACCTGGTCCTGCAGCCGTGACGGCAGGCGGTCGAGCCGGCCCAGGTGTTGGAGCTGGACGCCCTGCTTGTGCAGCTCCTGCAGCTCCCTGCGGATCATGCGGCCCAGGATGCGCAGCAGGCCCTGGACCTCCACCTCGGGACGCCGCCAGTTTTCGGTAGAGAAAGCCCAGATGGTCAGGTATTCGATGCCGAATTCGACGCTGGCCTCCAGGATGGGGCGGAGGTTCTCCGTCCCGGCCCGGTGGCCAGCCAGGCGGGGCAGACCTCGAGCCTTGGCCCAGCGGCCGTTCCCGTCCATGATGATGGCCACGTGCCGGGGCACCTGCTCCAGCTTGTTCTCGTCGGTCATTTCTTATCCTAGCTCCCCCTCGACCAGCATACAACGGAGGCTGGCTGAGCGCATGCCCGGCCATGCCAGGCGCACACCCCACCCCCAACAACCTGCTACCGCCGATCAGGCCACGCTATGCCACGTCAAGCGCCCGATAACAAAAGGGGCTGAGATGGCCTTCCCTGACCTTCTCAACCCCCGTAGCTCCGTCCATGCCGGCCGGAAGGGCCTCTTATGCGAGCTTCTTTCCGGCTTGCTGCTCCCCTTCCGGACTCAGACCACCAACCCAGCCCTCCGGGCTGAGCAGGGGAGCACACAACCGGCTAGACTTCCATGACTTCCTCTTCCTTGCGCTGGCCGATCTCGTCGATCTTTTGGATGTACTCGTCGGTGAGCGCCTGCACCTCGTCCTTGGCCCGGAAGAAATCGTCCTCAGAGATCATCTTTTCCTTCTCGAACTCTTGCAGGTCTTTGAGGGCATCGCGCCTGAGGTTGCGGATCGCGACGCGGGCCTCTTCCACCCGCCGGGCCACGACACGCACCAACTCCCGGCGCCGCTCCTCCGTCAGCCGCGGGATGCTCAGGCGGATCAGCTTGCCGTCGTTCATCGGAGTGAGCCCCAGGTCTGATCTGAGGATGGCGCGCTCAATGTCGGGCAGGGCCGAGGGATCGAATGGCCGGACTACCAACAGGCGCGGCTCGGGCACAGCGATGCTGGCCAACTGGATGAGCGGCGTCAGCGAGCCATAGTATTCCACCGGCAGCTTCTCCACGAGTGCTGGTGAGGCCCGCCCTGTGCGGATGCTCAGCAGGTCGTCCTGGAGCACCTCCACGGTCTTGGACATGCGCTCTCGTAGATCTTGAAGTACGTCGTCTATCATTGTCCAGCCCCCTCTCGAGCCCGATCGCTGCCCAGGCGTTAACTCCAGCCCAGGGTTAGTGGCAAATGATGGTCCCTACCGGCTCGCCCAAGATGGCTTTCTGCAAGGATTCCGGCTGCCAGAGGTCCAGCACCACGATGGGTAGATGGTTGTCCATGCACAGCGAGATGGCCGTTGAATCCAGGACCTTGATGCCCATATTCAGGGCTTCGATGTAGGTCAGATGCTCAAAGCGCCTGGCTTGGGGATTGATCAACGGATCCTCAGCATACACAGCATCCACTTTGGTTGCCTTGATCAACAGGTCAGCATCGATCTCCATGGCCCGCAGCGCAGCTGCAGTGTCGGTCGTAAAGTAGGGATTGCCGGTCCCGGCGCCCAGGAGCACCACCCGCCCCTTTTCCAGGTGGCTAATCGCCCGCAGGCGGATGTAGGGCTCTGCCACGGCTCGCATCTCGATGGCCGTCTGAACCCGTGCTGTCAGCCCCATCCGTTCCAGAGCATCGGCCAAGGCCAGGGCATTGATCACGGTGCCCAGCATGCCCATATGGTCAGCCGTGGCGCGATCCATGCCATGCTTCATGCCGGTTTGCCCGCGCCAGATATTGCCGGCGCCCAGCACCACGGCAACCTCGACGTCCATCTCTTTGATTTTCTGGATCTTGGACGCGACTTGGGTTGCCATCTCGGGTTCGATGCCAAATCCCTCAGGCCCGGCCAGAGCCTCTCCACCCAGTTTAAGCATGACGCGCCGATAACTTATCGCCGCCACTTACGCCTCCCGCTGCACCTGGCCCGCCGGGAAAAATCGGTGGCCTAGGAGCCACCGACTTCGAGACGAGCAAAGCGCCGCACTACGATATTCTCCCCCAGGAGAGCGTTCTTCTGTTTGACGAGCTCTCCCACGGTAACGGACGGGTCTTTGATAAAGGGCTGCTCCATAAGGCAGTTCTCTTCGTAGAACTTTTGGAGCTTGCCCTCTACGATCCGCTCGACGATGTTTTCTGGCTTGCCCGAATCTGCCATCTGGGCGCGGTAGATCGCCTTTTCCTCTTCCAGGACCTGGGAAGGTACATCCTCCCGCTTCAGGTAGGTGGGCTTGGCCGCCACCACCTGCATGGCCAGGTCGTGGGCCAGCTGCTGAAACTCTTCCGTGCGCGCCACGAAATCGGTCTCGCAATTAACCTCGACCAGTCCCGCCACCCTGTTACCTGCATGGATGTAGGAACCAATGAGGCCCTCATCCGCTTCTCGTTCGGATCGTTTGGCTGCGGCCGCCATGCCCTTCTCGCGGAGGTAGGAGACCGCCTGCTCGATGTCGCCCCCGCTCTCCTTTAGTGCTTCCTTACAATCGAGCACTCCGGCTCCGGTCGCTTCGCGAAGCTCTTTCACCATCTGGACTGTGATGTCTACCACGTTTCCGGTCCTCCCCTAGTCCTCGTCCTCGTCTTCACCTTCGTCGTAGTCTGCGTCTTCCCCTTCGAAGTCAAACTCGCCGGAGCGCAGTTTGGCCAGCGTAGCCTCGCCCAGGTACTTTTGATCCTCTTCCACGACCTCGTCGGCCTGGACTGCCTGGCGGATCTGTAGCCCCTCGTTCACGGCATCGGCCATATGGTTGACGATGAGCTTGATGGCGCGGATCGCATCATCATTGGCGGGGATCACCAGGTTAATGGGATCCGGATCGCAGTTCGTATCCACCATGGCCAGGACCGGTATATCGAGGATATTGCCCTCCTTGACGGCAATGGCCTCGCGGCGAACGTCTACGACGAACATCAGATCGGGCACGCGCGTCATGTGCTTCAAACCACCGAGCCGGCGGTTCAGCTTTTCGATGAGCTGCTCCAGCTTGAGGGCTTCCTTCTTGGTCAAGCGCTCAAGATCGCCCGTGTCCCGGCGCTGCTCCAGCTCGAGCAGGTAGCTGATCCGCTGCTTGATGGTCTGCCAGTTGGTCAGCGTGCCACCCAGCCAGCGTACATTCACATAGGGCATGTTGCAGCCCTGTGCCGCGTTGGCCAGGTTTTCCTGCGCCTGCTTCTTGGTGCCCACAAAAAGGAGCGTACCGCCGTCGGCAACGGTGTCGCGTACCAGATTGTAGCATTGTTCCAGGCGAGCGATCGTCTGCTGAAGGTCGAGGATGTGAATGCCGTTCCGCTCGGTGAAAATGAACGGCTTCATCTTGGGGTTCCACCGCCGCGTGCGGTGGCCAAAGTGCACGCCTGATTCCAGGAGTGCCTTCATAGTAATATTTGCCACTGTTTCCTCCTACGGTTTGTTTTCGTCCATCCCCCTCATTCCAGCCGGGAACCGGCGCCACCTCTCTGCGGCAGGCTCTATTGCTCGTGAGCGTTTGGCCTCTACCGGCACCCCCCGACCGGTCTGGGGATGTGTGATATGGTCCTATCGAGCGGCAAGTATAGCATAGACAAGCCCAATAAGCAAATCATCTGTCTGGCAAGGGTGCAGCCCCAGGGAGCAGCGCCGGCTGTCCAGGGGCTACCCGCCCGCCCGGACAGCCGGCCGCAACTGGTGGACCAGGGCCGTGCCTATGTACGGCACCTATACGCTGGCGGCGACCTCCTCACCATAGCCAAGCAGAGCTTTGACCACCTCTATCGACGGCGCCTCGGCATAAACCCGCAGCACCGGCTCTGTCCCCGAAGGCCGGATGAGCAGCCAGCTCTCAGCATCCAGGCGGTACTTGACGCCATCCACTGTCTGAACATCCACGATGGGCATCCCGGCGATGCTGTGCGGGGCGTCCTCCGTCAGGCGGGCGACCATCTCGCTCTTCATCACGGGATGCCGGAGGCGCAGGTCGGTGCGCGCATAACAGGCCGGGCCAGCCTCCTTCTGCAGGCCGGCAATCAACTCGTGGAGTGGCACACCGGCATCGGAGACGATTTCGAGCAAGAGCAAACCCATCAGGACTCCGTCGCCCTCCGGGATGTGACCCCGGATGCTGATGCCGCCCGACTCTTCGCCGCCGATGAGTACGTCCCCCTGGAGAATGTGGTCCGCAATGTAGTTGAACCCGATGGGCGTTTCCTCTACAGCCAGGCCAAACTTGGCTGCCAGGCGATCGACCATCATCGTCGTCGAGACTGTCTTGACGACCCGCCCGGTCCAGCCCCTCTTCTCAACGAGATAGCGCAGCGCCAGCGCGAAAATGTGGTGGGGATCGACAAAGTTGCCCAGGGCATCCATAGCCCCGATACGATCTGCATCGCCATCTGTCGCCAGGCCCACGTCGGCATGGTGGGCCTGCATGGCCGCCACCAGCGCGTTCAGGTACTTGCCGATCGGTTCGGGGTGGATACCACCAAAGCCAGGATTCATCTCGCCCCGGATCTCGTGGACCCGGCACCGGGTGCGTGACAACATCTCGGAGATGCAGCCCCGTCCCGAGCCGTACATGGCGTCGGCCACCACCCGCAGCTCACCGCTGGAGATGGTGTCCAGGTCGATGAGCTGGCCCAGGTGCTCGTAGTAGGCCCACACCGGGTCAAAACGCCGGATCAGATCCTGGTCTACCGCCCGTTGGTAGTCCATGATATTTGGCCCGCGGGCCTGGGCCTCGGCCTCCTCCAGGTAGTGCTCCACGCGGCGCGCCTGCTGGGGCGAAGCCGCACCGCCGTAGGACGCCTTTAGCTTGAGCCCGTTGTAACGAGGTGGGTTGTGGCTGGCGGTGATCATGATCCCGGCCGCCGCCTTTTTCTCGACGACACTGTAGGATATGGCCGGGGTGGGCGCATCGGCGCGGGTCAGCCAGGCAACGATGCCGTTGCCGGCCATAACCCGCGCCACCTCTGTGGCATAACGATCGGAGAGGAAGCGGGTGTCGAAACCAATGATCACCTCCGGGTCCTTGCCATCCCCGCCTTCGCGCAAAACATAGTCGGCGATGGCCTGTGCCACCAACCGCAGGTTGTTGTAGGTAAAGGTGTCCGAAATCACAGCGCGCCAACCATCGGTACCGAATCTAATGCTCATCTTTCGCCTCTCCTATACGAGTGTATGTTCTGACGTTCGAGGTCTTTTCCGGGGGGCCGGGAATCGTCCTGGAAACCTAAGGGCTGCTCTCGATGACCTGGGCGGCAGCCTCTTCCGGCGTGGCGGCACCCGTGATGACATCCTCCACGGCCGTCTGAAGCAGAGCTGCCACCTGCGCGTAATTGGCTACCCGGGGCCGGGGACGAGCAGCCTGTAGCTGCTGATCGATGAAGCGAATGTAGCTGTCGGCCTGGTCCAGACTGCCGATAGCCGACTGGCGCGTGGGCAGATAGTTGACCGCGCGGTTCCAGGCTGCATTTGTTTCGGGGGCAACCAGACCCGTTATCAGCTCAACTGCGAGGTCCTGCCTTTCCGCATCGGTCGAAACCAGTACTAGCACCCAGCCGCGGCTGAGCGGGCTGGCCGCACCCCTGATGGCAGGGATGGGCGCTACGGCGGCTCGGGGCAGTTCCTCGTGCTCGACAAGATAGTTGTGGGCACTCACTTGTGCCAGGCTCGCTTCACCCGCGCGATACGTCGACAGGCAGTCCTCAGTCGTGCGGTGGTCCAGAATCTCTGCGGGAAAGACCCCCCGCGTGATGCCGTCATGGTAGAACTCGAGGACTGTCGTGAGGCTGTCGGCCTCCAGAAAAGTCTCATCAGAACCAGCGCCGGAAGGCCAGGGCCGGACCGCGAGGTACTGCACCAGGAAGCTGTCGTTGACCAGACCGGAGCGGTCCCCCGCAGGGAAGACATAGGTTGCCGAGCTGCTCAGGACGCCCGGCCAGGACCTGGGCGGCACCGTCAACCTGCCGCTATCGTAGACGAGGTGGTCCAGGTCCGCCTGGAATTGCACGCCCATGAGCTGCCCTTCATACGTGGCCGCCTCTCGAGCAAAGGGATAGAGGTCATCCACCAGGTCGCGCGGCAGAAGGTCATCCAGAGGCTGTACCACGCCTGCCTGGACGGCGGCCCCCAACTCCTCGACGTCCAGGATGGCAAGGTCGGGTAGGAGATCGGGCACGGCAAGCGCCGTGGTCAAGAGATAGTCCAGGATCCCGCCTTTGCCGTACGGTTTCTTGAGCACGAACCCGACCCGAACGTCCGAGTTCTCCGCCTCGAAGTCAGCCACACGCTGGGCCAGAACCTGTCCGCTGGTCAGGACCTGGGTCGGTGAGAAGGCCTCAGTAGTCCACACCGTGAGCGTGATGGCGCTCACGGGTGTAGCAGCCGGGGTGACCAGATCCGTGGGCAGCGCCGTCGGCGCTTCTGGGGACGGTTCCGTAGGCGTAGTAGCCTCAGGAGAAGCCGGCGGCTCGAGAGTAGGCAGGTCACAGCCAGCCAGCAGCAAGGCCATCCCGCCCAGGAGCAGCAGGATGGCTGCCGCCAGCCACGGTGCCAGAGTGGATCGTTTGCCACTCATTGCCGGATAGTCTGATCCCGGCCCGGTCCCACAGAAATGATCGAGGCCGGGATGCCCAGCAGATCTTCCAAGAAAGACACGTACCTCTGGGCCTCGGCGGGCAAGTCTCGAAAGGTCCTGGCATCGCTGATGTCCACGCGCCAGCCGGGCAGTGTCTCGTAGACCGGCCGGCAGCGGGCCAGTACCTCCACATCGGCGGGGAATGTCTCGATCCGTTCGCCATCCACCTCGTAGGCCACAGCCACCTGAAGGCTGTCGAACCGCGACAATACGTCGAGCTTGGTGATCGCCATCTCGGTCAGGCCATTGACGCGCAGCCCATAACGAAGGGTCACCCCATCGAGCCAGCCGCAGCGCCTTGGTCGCCCCGTGGTTGTGCCAAACTCATCCCAGGGCTGCGCCCCGGTACCACGCAGCGCGTCGCCCAGGGGTCCGGTCAGCTCGGTGGGCATCGGTCCAGCACCGACGCGCGTCTGATAGGCCTTGACGACCCCCACGACCCGCTCAATGTACTGCGGGCCGATGCCCAGCCCTGTCAGCACCCCGCCAGTCGTGGGATGCGAACTGGTGACGAAGGGGTAGGTCCCAAAGTCCAGATCCAGAAGCAAGCCCTGGGCCCCTTCGGCAAGGATGCGCTTGCGGGAGCGCAGGGCCTCAAAGACCGCTTCCGAGACATCGGCGACGTGGGGCGCCAGCTTGGCAGCATGCTCAAGGAAGTCTTTGACGACGGCACCCGCGTCCAGCGGCTCCTGGCCATACACCCCCTCCAGGAGTTGGTTACTGGCTTCCACCTCTTCCCGGATGCGCGCCTCGAGGACGCCTGGTGGGTGGAGTAGCTCGCAGGCCCGGATGCCCTTGCGCGCAGCCTTGTCCGTGTAGGCTGGCCCAATGCCCCGTTTTGTCGTCCCCAGGGCCGAGCCGCCGCGCGCCACCTCGGCAGCACCGTCTAACGCCAGGTGATAGGGCAAGATCAGGTGTGCCCGGGCACCGAGCTTGAGCCGCTTGGGCGAGACGTCAACGCCCCGGGCCCTCAAACCCTCCATCTCGGCCAGCAAGCTCTTGGGGTTGACTACCATGCCGGCACCCAGGAGGCAAGCGACACGGGGGTAGAGGATGCCCGAGGGGATCAGGTGCAGCGCAAAGCGTTCTGCACCCACGGTGACGGTATGCCCTGCGTTGTCACCGCCTCCGAAGCGGGCCACGACGTCCGCCTCCGCAGCCAGCATGTCCGTGATTTTGCCTTTACCCTCATCGCCCCATTGGACACCAAGTATTACCGTCATTGGCATCGGAAAACTCCTTTGTCATTCAAAGAGCGGCACAAAACCGAACGCGCTCACGTCAACCAGCCCCTTGTCGGTGAGCTTGAGGGCTGGGATGACCGGCAAGGCCAGGAAGGACAGGGCCATAAGCGGGTCAGGCAGCGTGCAGCCCAGGGCGTGGGCCGCCTCAGCCAGGCCCTCGACCTGATCGCGTACCTCCTCCAGCGGCCGGTCTGACATCAAGCCGGCAATGGGCAGGGCACAGGCAGCCCGCACCTCTCCAGCAGAGAGCACGACCTGGCCGCCTCCCATCTCGACGACCGCCCTCACGGCGGCGTGCATGTCTTGATCGGTGGCGCCGACTACGACGATGTTGTGCGAGTCGTGGGCGACACTGGAGGCAATTGCGCCCTGCTTGAGCCCCATGCCCTTCACCAGGCCCAGGCCGACGTTGCCCGTGCCGTGGTGCCGCTCCACCACCGCAATTTTGAGCAGATCCCGCTGTGGATCCTGGACGATGCGGCCATCCTCTGTGGCCGGCTCCAGGCGCAGATCCTCGGTGACGATCTGCCCTGGGATGATGCCAATGACCCGTGCCAGACCCTCACCAGCTGCCATGGCAAAATCGAGTGCTGACAGTGAGACCTGCATACTGGGCTGCACTGGCACGTGGGGCAGTTGGCCGCGCTCCAGCAGGAAATGCCCATCGCCGGCAACCAGTTGGCCACTGGCATAGACCTGGGCCACGGCTACGCCTTCCAGGTCGTCGAGCACCAACAGATCGGCGCGATAGCCGGGAGCCACCGCCCCCACTTCCCGCAAACCGAAATACTCGGCGGTGTTGATGGTCGCCATCTGGATGGCCATCACCGGGTCCAGACCCCAGGCGATGGCCTTGCGCACGACATCGTCGATGTGCCCCTCGCCGAGCAGGGTGTCTGGATGACGGTCATCGGTGCAGAAGTGGCAGAAGCGGGCATTGGCGGCCGTGACCAGCGGCAGCAAGCTGTCCAGGTTTCGGGCCGTGGTCCCTTCGCGGATCATGACGTGCATGCCGCGGCGCAGCTTCTCCCGGGCTTCTTCGAGAGCAGTGCTTTCGTGGTCAGAGCGGATGCCAGCCGCCACGTAGGCATTCAGGTCCAGGCCAGAGAGACCTGGTGCATGACCGTCAATGGGACGGGTTCCGGCAGCCCTGATCTTGGCCAGCACCGGGGGCACACGGAACAGCACCCCAGGAAAATTCATCATCTCGCCCAGGCCAATGACCCGCTCGTACGACCAGAGCTGCTCGATGTCCTCGGCACTGAGCTCGGCGCCGGCCGTCTCCATGTGGGTGGCTGGCACGCAGGAGGGGGCCATGACATAGACCTGCAACGGTAACCCCTCACTGGCCTGCAAGATGTAACGCACGCCATCCAATCCCAAGACGTTGGCGATCTCGTGCGGGTCACAGACCACGGCCGTGGTACCGCGGGGAACCACGGCCCGGGCGAATTCCGCTGGCTGGACCATGGAGCTTTCCAGGTGCACGTGGGCATCCATGAAACCCGGGCAGACGAACCGGCCCCCCAGGTCGATGACCTTGCGCGCCTCGTACGTGCCCCAACCCACGACCCGCCCAGCATGCACCGCAATGTCGGCCGCATGAATCTCCCCGGCAAAGACATTCACCAACCGGGCGTTCTTGAACAGCAGATCGGCCGGCTCGTCTCCGCGAGCGGCTGCGATCATGGTCTCCAGGTCCATGCGTCTAACCTGCCCCTTCTGCCCGCACCAGGGGCCTGGTGCGCACCCTCAACTCCTGGCCCAGGCGGCCCATCAACTCGGCGCAATCCTCCAGGGTCAGGCCGAAATCGGCACTCCCCGGCTCTCCAGCCCGGGCCAGCAGGTCCTGCAAAAAGGCCTCATCCTCAGCCGAGACGTCGTTCTCGGCCAGGGTTGTCGTTGCCCAATCTACCAGCTCCTGGAGGGACAACTCGCGCTCGAGGTAGCCGTTCATGTGGCGCAGGATGGCACTCCGGATCAGGACCTCTCTATACAGATGCTCCTTCAAGACGCCTACAAAGGGCAGGTTCCGGTAGCCTTCGGCAAAGTCCAGGCCATAGCCCACCACAAATTTGTCGGGAATCTCGAAGCCGACATAGTCGACGACGATGGGGACCTGGCGCCGCTCAGGCTTGTCCAGCAGAGCGCACACGCGCAGGCTGGCCGGCTGGCGCGCCTTCAGGGTCTCTATCAGGTAGGACAACGTCTTGCCCGTGTCCACGATATCCTCCACGACAAGCACGTGACGCCCGGCAATGTCTGTCTCCAGGTCCATCACCAGCCGCACCGCCCCACTCTCTGTACCGGCCCCGTAGCTCGAGATGCCGATAAAGTCGAGCCGCACCGGGATATCGAGGTTGCGCATCAGGTCCGAGAGAAAGACGATGGCACCCCGCAGGAGCCCGATGAGCAGCAGCTCCTCGCCAGCATAGTCTTCCGATATGCGCCGTCCCAGCTCAGCGACCTTGGCCTGGATCTGTTCCTCCGAGACCAGGATTTCGGCAATGTCATCCTGCATGGTCATGTCCTGCTCCTTTGCACGGGGTGCGCTCCCTCCTTAAGGGCCGCAGACAGTATATGCCAAAAGGGAACGATTGTCAACGTCTCCCCGGCGCGCCTTTCGCAGCCGGACCAGGGCCAGTGACGGCCCCTCGAACGCTCCGCCTCTGTCCGTCGCGGCAAGGCGATTTTGCACCTTGACGCGACGGCGCTTTTGTATTACACTGGTTGTAGACACTGGGAAGCGGCTTTCTCGAGGAGGCAAAGAGGAGTGATGAGAGCACCCCACTTTGTGCGCTTGGCCCAGATCGATGAGCAGCGCTTTATCACCGGCTGCCGCCACGGGCTCATTCACCTCACGTGGGGGCGCAACACGATTCGCTTCAGCCGTGACGAGTTCCGGAAGGTGGCCAATCTGCTGGAACGCGCTGCCAGCGACCGGCCACCCTATTCCCTCCGCGATGGCGAGTTTCGTGCTGCCTACCGCAAGGATGACGAATGCGAACTGCGGTTTGGTCCGGTGGTCATGCTCGTCCCCTACCAGGAGTTTGAGCAGCTCACAAAAGCCGCTCTCGAAGCCGTGCAGGAACTGGATCGTATCCTGGCTTCCGGTGCCTGGGATCGGGCAGAGCCTGAGGAACCCGAAACCAGCTTTCTGGAAAGCCTGCGCAGGAACCCCTTCTCGGTGAACTGATAGGCCCTGGCGGATGCCGGCCGCGGGCCGCATGCCTACATCTGATCCGGTGCCCCTACCCCCATCAGCGTTAACGTCCGAGCCAACACCAGCTTGGCTGCCGCCGCCAGGCGCAGGCGCGCCTTGGTCAAGTCGGCATCCGCAGGATCGGAACTCACCACCCGGCAGTCGCGGTAGAATGCATGAAACGTCGCCGCCAGGTCCTGGGCGTAGTGCGGCAGGTGGTGGGCCTCCAGCCGCTCGGCGGCGGTGTGCACCACCTCAGGAAGCTCCAGCATCTTGCGGATGAGGGCCATCTCCGAGGGATGCGCCAACAGCGACACGTCGGCCCCTGCGTCGGTGTGGCCCTGCTCCTCGGCATAGCGCAGGATGCTGGCGATCCGGGCATGCCCATACTGCACATAGTACACCGGGTTCTCATCCGACTGCTGGCGGGCCAGATCCAGGTCGAGGTCCATCTGGCTGTCGGCGGCCCGGGCCACGAGGAAGAAGCGCAGGGCGTCGGGCCCGATGTCGTCCAGGACCTCGCGCAGATCGACCTGAGTGCCTGCCCGTTTCGACAGGCGCACCGTCTCCCCGCTCTCCACCACCGTGACCATCTGGTAGATGTACAGCGTCAGCTGCTCAGGGTCGAGTCTCAGGGCCTCCATCATAGCCTTCATCCGAGGCGCGTGCCCCTGGTGATCCGCACCCCAGACGTCGATCACCCACTCAAAGCCCCGCTGTCTGAACTTGTTGTAGTGATAGGCAATGTCCGAGACAAAATAGCCAGGCTGGCCGTTGGACTTGATCACCACCTCGTCCTTGTCACCGCCGAGGGCGGTGGCATTGAACCAGACAGCCCCCTCCTTCATATAGAGGTGGTTGCCTTCGCGCAGAATGCTCATGACCCGGTCAAAGATGCTGCCCCCCAACTCCGGGGCCGCCTCAGGATCGTATAGGGACCGCTCAGAGAACCACTCGTCGTAATGGATGTTCATCCGCTCACAGTCGCGCCGGATGTTCTCCATGGCGATGGCCAGGCCCTTTTCCCGCACCTGATCCAGGGCTTGCTCGTAGGGCATTTCCAGGAAGCGCTCGCCCTCGGCAGTGACCAGGGCCTGGGCCCAATCGACGACATAACCCCCCTGATACCCTCCTTCGGGGATCTCGCCGGCTTGCAGCCCCGACTCGGAGGCAGGCTCACGCCCCAACAGCTCACAGTAGCGCAGGTAGAGGCTCTCGGCAAACTTGGCAATCTGGGTGCCAGAGTCGTTCACATAGTATTCGCGCTGCACGTCATAACCAGCCGCTGCCAGGAGACTGGCCAGGCTATCGCCCAGGACCAGGTTCCGGCCAAAACCCACGTGCATCGGGCCAGTGGGGTTGGCGCTGCCGAACTCCACCTGCATTCGCGCGCCCCCGCCCAGGTCGACGTCGCCAAAGGCATCGCCCACGGACAGGATGGCCTCCACTTGCTGAGCCAACCAGCCCTCATCCAGGGAGATGTTGATGAATCCCGGCGGTGCGACCTCGACTTGGCCGATATAGGGCGCCTCGACCATGCGGTGCACGATGCGTCCCGCCACCTCTAGCGGCGATAGCCTGGGCTTTTCCGCCTCCTTAAGCGCCCGGTTCACGTCGGCGATCATCTTGAGCGGCAGGCTGATGGCATAGTCACCATGTTCCTCCCGCCGGGGCCGCTCGACGATCACCTCTGGGATCTCGGTTTTGGGCAGGGAGCCCTTGCGTTGTGCCTTCTTGGCGGCCTTGTAGATCCGCTCGGCCAGGTCGTCCCGGATCATAGAGTACCTCCGTCCACCGTATAGTCCTCCATCTCCAGCCAGTCGCGGCCCACTTTGGCATCCACCTTCAACGGCGCCTCGAGTGCATAGGCACCTTCCATGATCTGGATGGCGAGCGGGGCCACCACCTCTAGCTCGTCTTCGGGAACCTCCAGCACCAGCTCGTCGTGCACCTGGAGGATCATGCGGCTGCGCAGGTTTTGCTCTTTCAGCGCCTGCCATAGGCGCTGCAGGGCCACCTTCAGGATGTCAGCAGCCGTACCCTGGATGGGGGCGTTGATCGCCATGCGGTACGCGGCCTCGCGCACGTTATAGTGGACCCGGGCCCGCGTCCCCAGTTGCGGAAAATAGCGGCGCCGGCCCAGCAGTGTCTCGACGTAGCCCTGTTCTCGAGCCTGCTGGCGCGTGTCGTCGATATACTTTTTGATCTGAGGATAGGTCTCGAAGTAGGTCTTGATAAAGACCTCGGCCTCCTCGGGGCTCAGTTCTGTCCGCTCCGAGAGCCCGTAGCCTGTCACCCCGTAGCTGATGGCAAAGTTGGTCATCTTGGCCACCCGTCGCTGGGCAGGCGTCACCTCATCCAGTGGCACGCCATAGATGGCCGCTGCGGTACTGGCGTGGATGTCCTCGCCGCGGGCAAAAGCGGCCCGCATGGCCGGATCGCCCGAGATGTGGGCCAGCACCCGCAGCTCGACCTGTGAATAGTCTGCGGCCAACAGCAGCCAACCCTCCTCAGCGATAAAGGCCCGCCGGATCTCGCGCCCCAGCTCGGTGCGGATGGGGATGTTCTGCAGGTTGGGACTGGACGACGAAAAG
>JAMJFU010000077.1 GCA_023544525.1 Anaerolineae bacterium
ATATGTATGTACATATGGCGGAAGGCGATATCCAACTCTCGCTTCGGCGTCTTCCGAGTTTTTTTGGCAAAGCCATGCAAGATGACAATGATGCCGCGCACCTGGACAAAGCAAATGAACCGGAATTGCAGATCTTCACCTCGAAACCGCAACTCCCAGAGCTTGCCTTCCAGCGGCTTGAGCTTGTTGCCGCGAGGCATCAGACCAAACTCTGCCAGGTCGTCGAACTCGGCCAAGATCTTGGCCTGGTTGCGGATCGACTGTTTTTCGATGAACTCTACGACGGGACTCGATCCGTCTCGGCGTTCGTATAACTCGACTCTCCATCGAGTCAGCTCACTCATTCCACCTCCAGGTACCTCGCCAAACGTTGCGCCAGCCCAATCTCAGCCGTTGGATTGAGTATAACAGATACTGTTATATCTGTCAAGGGCGATATCCCGTTTGCTGAATTGCCATGCAAGAATAGGTCGGCACAAAACAACAAGCCGCTGCTATTGGACAACAGCGGCTTGTATTCGAACGGTTCGAGAGTATGAGAGTTCGCTCTCCTGCTCGGTCAGCTCTCAGGCTTAGGCGGCCTCTTCGCGAAGCAAGCGTCTGAATTTGTAGCCGTACACGATGAGGCCGTCCTCACCCTCTTCCCGTAACTTGCGGGTGACCATCTCGACCGGCATGCCGATCTCGACCTCTTCTCCATCCACGTCCGTCAGTTGAGCCGAGACCAACGGTCCCTCGTCCAACTTGACCAGAGCTACCGTATAGGGCACAAACGCCTCATAGCCGCTCGGCGCCTGGTAAACCGTCGAGTAGGAATAGACCTTGCCATTACCACTGAACCTATAGGGCTCGTACGCCGGCTTGCTGCACTCCGGGCAGACATCACGCGGCGGAAAAAGCTTGGCCCCACAGGCATTGCAGACCTCCCCAACCATCGAGTATCGTTGATTCTGCAGTCTCCAATGTCGCGGAATACTCATGCTACCATAACCTCCTAGATAAGTTCATTATACCTTCTTTTCGCTCGAACACCAACCCTGTGCGATCCCCAGTCCCCAGTGGACACACAGGCCTATGCCTCAGCCTCTAGAATATGCGTGATGACCGTGGCGCCGCTGCCGCCAATGTTCTGCGCCATGCCCAATCGCGCATTCCCGATCTGGTTCACGCCTGCCTTGCCGCGAAGCTGCTGGACCACTTCTACGATCTGGTAGATGCCGGTCGCGCCTACAGGATGCCCACGGGCCTTGAGCCCGCCCATAGTACAGATGGGGATGCGCCCTTCCCGCGTGATCTCGCCCGCCTCAGCAAGCCACACTCCCCTGCCCCGCTCGGCAAAACCGCTGGCCTCCAGGCTCAGAGCCGACATGATGGTAAAGGCATCGTGCAATTCGAACAGATCAATATCCCGCGGCCCAACCCCGGCCTGCTGGTAGGCCTTGAACGCTGAGGCTTCGACTGCCGAGAGCCACAGCGGGTCTGGCCGGTCGTGGACCGCCACCGCATCGGTGGCCATCGACGAAGCCAGGATGCGCACTGCCCGGCCGTTCGTGTATTCCTTGGCCATGCTAGCCGGAACCAGGACCACGGCTGCCGCCCCATCCCCAATGCCCGACGAATCCAGCAGGTTGATCGGGTCCGAGATCATCCGCGCCCGGCCGAACTGCTCAACCGTGATCGGCCTGCGGAACATGGCATAGGGATTGCCCACGGCATTTCGATGGGCGTTCACCGAAAAAGGCGCAAAGTCCGCGTGTCCCACCCCGTACTCGTGCATATAGCGGCGCATCAGCAAGGCGTTGATGCTGACAAAGGTCAGGCCATGGATCGACTCATAATCCGCGTCAGCCGCCATCACCAGGCCGGTCGTCGTCTCGGCGTTCACTGTGTCCGTCATCTTTTCGACACCGGCCACAATGACCACGTCGTGCAGACCACCAGCCACAGCAGCATATCCCAGCCGCAGCGCAGCTGCCCCTGAGCCGCAGGCTGCCTCCACCTTGACCGCCTCGATCCCCCGAAGCCCGACAAAGTCCGCGATGAGGGCACCCAGGTGCTCTTGCCCCGTCAACAGCCCCGAGAGCATATTGCCAACATAGAGCGCATCGGCCGTCTCGACGCCCGCATTCTGCATCGCTGCCAGCACCGCATCGCCCGCCAGGTGGCGCAACGAGCGGTCCCAGTGCTCCGCGACCTCGGTTTGGCCAATGCCGATGATACTTACGTCTCTCATCCAGATTCCTGATTCACCAATCTATCGCCAACCAATCTACCAATACACCAACTTGAGAAACCCTTGCCAGCCTGCCCAGCCATGGGCGAACGGCCTAATGCATGTGTAGCTTCCTGCGATAGCGCACATAGAGGCCGTAATCAATCTCTTTGCGGCGCTGCACATAGACTTGTGTGCGAGGCGCCCGGTCACGGCGCTCCTCGATCTTTTCCGTCGTGCGAATGGAGATGGCATCGCTGCCCGCTCCGGAACCGAACGACACAATCAGCACCCGCTCATCAGGCTGCGCCTCATCCAGGATCGCTGTCAACCCCAGCATGGACGAACCTGCGTAGGTGTTGCCCACCATCGGGCACAGGAGCCCGGTGCGCGTCTGTTCCGGCCGGAAGCCCAACATTCTCGCCGCCCGCTCGGGGAACTTGGAGTTTGGCTGGTGAAAGACCGCGGCCGCATAATCTTCTGGCTTGGTACCCAACGAGTCCATCAGCTGTTGGGCCGAGGCCAGGACGTGGCGGAAATAAGCGGGATCGCCCGTGAAGCGGCTGCCATGCTGTGGATAGTGCTGCATGGGCCGCCGGAAGAAGTCAGGGGTATCGGTCACGTACGAAAACGAGCCCTCGATGATGGCCAGCGAATCTTCCGCGGGACCTACGATAAAGGCCGCACCTCCAGCCCCGGCCGTATATTCCAGCGCATCGCCCGGCCGGCCCTGGGCCGTATCCATCCCAATCGCCAGGGCATAGTCGGCCATGCCCGAGCCGACAAGCCCCATCGCCGCCTGAAAGGCCTCTGTACCCGCCTTGCAGGCAAACTCCCAATCGGCGGCCTGCACGGCCGGCACAGCGCCAATCGCCTCGGCCACGATGGTCGACGTGGGCTTAACAGCGTACGGATGGGACTCGCTACCTACCCACACCGCACGCAACACCTGGGGATTCAGGCCCGCCCGGGCCAGGGCATTTCGCGCAGCCTCGACAGACATCGAGGCCGTATCCTCGTCAGGACCAGCCACCGCCTTTTCCTCGATCGGTGATCCGCCCTGCCCGTCCGTCCAGATCCTATCTACCTCGCTGCCCGGCAGCCGGTAACGGGGCACGTAGGCCCCATAACCAGCAATACCCACATCCCGAATCGGTTTCAACAACATCTCAAATGACTTGACCCTCTGCTGTTCTCGTTCTCAGCTTGTGTTCCGGCACCCCAGCAGACCTGCTATGGGCGCTCCAGGCTCTTCAACCCAACAAAAAGGGGCTCCGCAGAGCCCCCTCCCCACTGGGGCAATCCTACTATACCATAGCTTGCCTGTCAAAAACTACCAGCCTAGCGGCCAGGTGCCTCCGGCGGGCTCTGCCAGCGATTCGCCAACGATTGTGAGCGATTTCTCAGACGGCACTGGATGGATCATGCTCTTACCGGGGCAGGGCTGAGCTCCCGCTCCTCAAACAGCCTGGCCAGGAACTGCCCGGTATATGACCTGCGCATGCGCGACACCTGCTCGGGCGTGCCCTCGGCAATGATCCAACCGCCGCCTTCACCACCCTCCGGTCCCAGGTCGATGAGCCAGTCCGCGGCCTTGATGACGTCCAGGTTGTGCTCGATGACCACCACCGTGTTTCCTTGATCCGTCAGCCGGTGTAGCACCTGCAACAGCTTCTCGATGTCGGCAAAGTGCAGGCCAGTTGTCGGTTCATCCAGGATATAGAACGTGCGGCCGGTCGAGCGACGCGAGAGCTCCTTCGACAGCTTGATCCGCTGTGCCTCACCGCCGGATAGCGTCGTCGCTGGCTGGCCCAAGCGGATGTAGCCCAGGCCCACATCCGAGAGCGTCTGCAACTTGGTACGGATGCGTGGCACGTTGGAAAAGAACTCCAGCGCTTCGTCGACCGTCATGTCCAGCACATCGGCGATGTTCCTGGCCTTGTACCGGATCTCGAGCGCCTCCCGGTTGTACCGCTTGCCATGACACACTTCACAGGGCACATAGACATCTGGCAGGAACTGCATCTCGATCTTGATGATGCCATCGCCCCGGCATGCCTCGCAGCGCCCACCTTTCACGTTGAAGCTGAAGCGACCCGGCTTGTAGCCCCGCGCCTTCGACTCGGGCAGGCGGGCGAACAGGTTGCGGACATCGGTAAAGACGTTCGTATAGGTCGCCGGATTGGAGCGCGGTGTGCGCCCAATAGGGCTTTGATCGATGTTCACCACCTTGTCAACGAACTCCAGGCCTTCGATCATCTCGTGCTTACCCGGTTTGGCCTTCGCCCGGTAAAAGTACTGGTTCAGGCGCTTGTACAGCACCTCGACGACAAGACTGCTCTTGCCAGAACCCGACACGCCCGTCACGGCAATGAACCGCCGCAACGGGAACCGCGCGGTGATCTCTTTCAGGTTGTTTTCGGCAGCACCGACCACTGCCAAAAAGCTGCCATCCCCAGGACGCCGCTCCTCGGGCATTGGGATGCGGCGTTCGCCTCGCAGGTAGGCCGCCGTCAACGAGTCCCTGCAGCTCAGAAACTCGGCAGACGGTGCCGAGCAGACGACCTCACCGCCATGCTCTCCCGCACCCGGCCCCAGGTCCAGGATCCAATCTGCAGACCGCATCGTCTCCTCGTCGTGCTCCACGACGATGACGGTATTGCCCAGATCACGCATCCCCTTCAGCGTGCGGATCAGCCGGCCGTTGTCACGGGGATGCAAGCCAATACTTGGCTCGTCCAGGATATATAGCACGCCCATCAGGCGCGATCCGATCTGGGTTGCCAGGCGGATTCGCTGCGCTTCTCCACCAGAGAGGGTGGACGCCTGGCGGTCGATGGTCAGATAGTCGAGCCCAACATTGGCCATAAACGAAAGCCGGTCATCCAACTCTTTGAGTATCTGGCGGGCAATCATCTGCTGCCGGCGGGTCAGCAACCTTTCCTCCTCGACCCCCTCCTCCCGCAGCTCCTCCACCCAGGCCAGCATCTCGGTCACCGACATGTCGGTCACCACGTCGATCGACTTCTCTGCGACCGTCACCGCCAGGGCTTCTGGCTTAAGCCGGCGGCCCTTGCACACCGGGCACGGCCGTTCGGCCATGTAGCGCTCGATCTCTTGCTTGGCATAGTCCGACGAGGCTTCGCGATGGCGCCGCTGCAAGTTGGGGATCACCCCCTCATAGTGCGTCGTATAGGTGCGCCGCTTGCCCTGGGCGGTCTGGTACTGGAGCGTGACCTGCTCGCCCCGCCGCCCGCCATAGAGGATATAGTTCGATTGGCTCGGCGACAGTTCCCGAACCGGGACATCGAGGGGAATCCCTTGCTCCTTGGCCGCAGCCTCCAGCAGCTGCCAGTAGTAGCTGTCGCCTGAACGCTGCCGGGTCCAAGGCTCGACGGCCCCATCCTTCAACGATTTGCCCCGGTCAGGGATGACCAGATCGGGATCGATCTCCAGCTCAGTGCCCAGGCCAGTGCAGGCCGGGCAGGCACCGTGCGGGCTGTTGAACGAAAAGGTCCGGGGCTCTATCTCGGGCAGACTGAGACCACAGTGCATGCAGGCAAAGTGCTCAGAAAACAGGTGGTCGCGGGACGTCTCGTTGGTCACGTCAGTGACCATCATCACCCCACCTCCCAACCGCAGCGCCGTCTCTACCGAATCCGCCAGCCTGGTCCGGTCCATGCCCCCCCTGCCCGGGTTATCCGAATCGCCGTTGCCATCGGCATGCCGCACGACGAGGCGGTCCACCACCGCTTCGATGGTGTGCATCTTGTACCGGTCCAGCTCAATCTCCTCGTCGACGTCGCGGACCTCGCCGTTGACCCGCACCCGGACAAAGCCCATCTTGCGCACATCCTCGAACACCTTGCGATGCTCACCCTTGCGATCCTTGATCAACGGCGCCATAAGCAGGATACGACTGCCTTCGGGCAGCTCCTCGATGGCCTCTACGATCTGTCCCACCGTCTGCTGGTTCACCTCCCGCCCGCACCGTGGGCAGTGTGGCACGCCGACGCGAGCGTACAGGAGACGCAGGTAGTCATAGATCTCGGTCACGGTGCCGACCGTGGAGCGCGGATTGCGGCTTGCCCCCTTTTGGTCGATGCTGATGGCAGGGCTGAGACCCTCGATCTGGTCCACGTCTGGCTTTTGCATCTCGCCCAGGAACTGGCGGGCGTAGGCCGACAGCGATTCCACGTATCGCCGCTGACCCTCGGCATACAGGGTGTCAAACGCCAGCGACGACTTGCCCGAACCTGATAGCCCGGTAATGACCACCAGCTTGTCGCGAGGCAGCTCTACATCTACGTCCTTCAGATTGTGCTCGCGTGCACCCCGGATTATGATCTGTTTTGGTTCACCAAGATGTTCTTCTTGTGACATCATCCACTCCTCACCGTCTTCCCAACCCCGGACGGCAGCCTTACATTATATCACGGAAACCATCGAGCACAAAAAAATGGCAGCGTGGCTGCAGATAACTGCCTGGCTGCTAAGCCACGGACCTCCCACGAGTTGCCGCTTTTTGCGAAAATTGGTACAATGTAGGTGCGTCAGGAGGCTCAATGGCGAGGTGATGTCCTGAGCGCACAGCAAGTTGTGCGCCTCTAACGACTGTCTCACGGTTGTCTCACCCACTCGCCGCAACGGCAAGCTACCTCGCAACGCTTGACGACAAACGAACACCTTTAGTTCCTTCACAGGGAGGCCAAAATGTACAAGAAGCTGTTCATCCCCGGTCCGACCCACGTTCGGGACGAGATTCTGCAAGCCCAGGCCGCGCCCATGATCGGCCATCGTGCCAAAGAATATTCGGCTCTTCAGGGCGAGGTGACCCCCAAGCTGCAGCAACTGCTCTACACCGGACAGCGTGTTTACCTGTTCGCATCTTCTTCCAGTGGTGTCATGGAGGGTTCGGTGCGACAGGCCTCGACCAAGAAGGTGCTCAACACTGTGTGTGGCGCCTTCTCCAAGCGCTGGCACCAGATGACTGTCGCCAACGGCATCCCCTGCGACCGGCTGGAGGTGCCCATGGGCCAGGCCATCACCACGGACCTGGTAGACGAGGCGCTGGCCAAGGATGACTATGACGCCATCACCCTCTGCCACAACGAGACCTCGACCGGCGTCATGAACCCCATTCCCGAGATCGCCGCCCTCATCCATGAAAAGTATCCAGATGTTCTGATCCTCATCGATGCCGTCAGCAGTATGGCCGGATCCAAGATAGAGTTCGACGCCTGGGGACTCGACGTCTGCCTCGCTGGCGTGCAGAAATGCTTCGCCTTGCCGCCTGGACTCACGGTCTGCGCGGTCAGCGACAGGGCTCGTGAGAGGTCTTTGCAGGTGTCCAACCGCGGCCTCTATTTCGCGTATGACCAGATGGACAAGCGGTACGAAACGCACCAGACCCCGGCGACTCCGGCCATCAGCCTCATCCAGGCTCTCAACAAACAAATGGATGATATCCTGGCCTCTGGCCTGGAGCAGCGTTGGGCGCGCCACATCGCGATGGCCGAGATCGTGCGCGAGTGGGCGCGCAAGAACTTTGCCCTCTATGGTGATGAGCGCTATCTGTCCAACACTGTGACCAACGTGGAGAACACCCGCGGCATAAGCGTCGCGGGCCTGAACCAGGAACTGGCTCTGCGTGGTGCCATGATCTCCAACGGCTACGGCGACCTGAAGGAGAAATGCTTCCGCATCGCCCATATGGGCGACCTCACCGTCGCCGATATCAAGTGGCTTCTGGGCCAGATCGATGACATCCTGGGCCTGTAGGCTAGAATCCGGCAGATGAGCAACCAGTCCCTGTCGAGCCGCTGAGGTAGCCGGTCGCTCATCTGCCTGCTCTGAAAGGTGAGACTACTATGACAGTCCTAATCTGCGACCCTGTAGCAACGACGACGATTCAGATGCTAGAGGAGGCCGGGATCGAGGTCGACAACCGGCCCGACATCACTGCGGATGAGCTTTTGCAGGATGCCGCCAACTACGACGGCATGGTGGTCCGCAGCCGTACCCGAGTCCCAAAAGAGGTGATCGACGCTGCTACGAGTTTAAAGATCGTTGTTCGCGGTGGCGTGGGCCTGGACAACATTGACGTCAGTTACGCCCAGAGCAAGGGCGTCGCAGTGCGCAATACGCCCAAAGCCAGTTCCAACTCGGTAGCCGAGTTGGCTCTGGGCTACATGCTGGCACTGGCTCGCAAGATCCCGCAGGGGACGATGAGCATGGCCCAGGGCGAATGGAAGAAGAAGCAACTCAAGGGCACCGAGATTGCAGGCAAGACACTTGGTCTCATCGGCTTTGGCAACATTGGCAGCTTGCTCGGGGAAAAGGCCGCCGCCCTTGGCATGGACGTGATCTTTTACCGGCGCACTCCTATCGAGGTGTCCTACGCCCGGCAGGTTAGCCTCGACGAACTGCTCGCCGAGAGCGATTACATCTCGCTCCATGTGCCCAAGACACCGGACACAGCCCATGTCCTCGATGCTGGCGCCTTTGCCAAGATGAAAGAGGGCGTGTACATCATCCACTGCGGACGTGGAGGCACCCTGGACGAGAATGCGCTGCATGATGCCCTGGTCAGCGGCAAGGTAGCTGGCGCGGCCCTGGATGTCTACGAGGACGAAAAGGTGAGCCCCGGAAATCCCAAACTCTTTGAGCTTGGGGACGGGAACGGGTTCCTGAGGGTCATAGGCAGCCCGCACATCGGAGCCAGCACGGTAGAAGGCCAGGATCGCGTCGGTGTCGAAGTCGCCGAGATCCTGATCGATTTCTACAAGGAAAACAGTTAACATCGCCTCCGCTACCTGGCATCCAGACCAGTCGAGCCGTGGCAACTCGTAGGAGCAGGGAGTCAAAACATGGCAACAGTCAAAGCCTTTCACGGTGTGCGCTATAACCCCAACAAGGTCGACGATCTGAGCAAGGTTGTCAGCCAGCCATATGATCGGATCCGTCATGGCCTGCAGGACCAGTACTACGACCTGCACCCTTACAACATCGTCCGTATTACCAAGGGTCGTGAGCAGCCCGGTGACCACTCAGGCAGCGAGGACGTCTATACGCGTGCGCGCGACTACTACCGGGCCTGGTTAGATGCAGGCTACCTCTTGCGCGATACCAAGCCGGCTTTCTACGTCTATCACCAGACCTTCACCCTGCCGGACGGCACCGAGCTGACGCGGCGGGCCTTTGTCGGGGCTCTGGAATTGGCCGAGTTCGACGAGGGCATCGTCTTGCCCCACGAGCGGACCCTCTCCGGGCCCAAGGTCGACCGGCTGAACCTTCTCCGCGCCACCGCCGTCAACTTTGGCCAGATCTTTATGCTCCATCCGGATCCAGACAACCGCGTCAATGCCATCTTTGACGCGGCCATCGCAGGGCGCGAGCCCGACATCGACGTCCGCGAGCTATTCGAGAAGGACGTCCGGCAACAGGTCTGGGTCGTCACCGACCCCGAGGTACTGGCCCAGGTCACAGCCGAGATGGCCCCCAAGACGGGCCTCATCATCGCCGACGGCCATCACCGCTACGAGACGGCGCTGAACTACCGGGCCGAGATGCGAGAAAAGTACCCAAATGCCCCTGCCAACGCCGGCTTTAACTTTCGTATGGTCACCCTGGTCAGCATGGACGATCCGGGGCTGACCATCTTGCCCACCCACCGCGAGATGCACGACTACGAGGCCAAAACCACCAGCCAGATCCTCGACGAGGCCAAACAGTACTTTGAGGTCACCGCCATGGACAGCCGCGCGGCACTCGAGGAGGCAATGGCCCAAGCCACGCCCAGCGACCGCCGCCTCGGTTTCTACGACGGCGGCTACTACCTCCTACGGCTGAGCGATCCGGACGTCATGACCAGGGTCGTGCCCGAGCGAGCAGAGGAATGGCGCATGCTCGATGTGAGCCTCCTCCACGAACTGATGATCGAACGGGTGATGGATGTCAGCAAGGAAAAGGTGGAGGCCAAGGAGAATATCGAATATCACCGTGACCTGGACCTGGCCATCCAACGGGTGGACGAAGGCAAAGCACAGTGCGTCTTTATCATGAACCCCACACGCATCGAGGAGGTCAAGGCTTGCTCGGCACAGGGCGAAAAGATGCCGCAAAAGTCCACGGACTTCTATCCCAAGGTTATCTCTGGCCTGGTCGCCATGCCGGTGACGCCAGACGACGAACTCTGAGCCAAGATCGCCTCGGGTTCTGACGCGATTAGCCAAGCGGGGATGAGGCAATGCCTCATCCCCGCTCTTATCTCCCGCCTGCCCTCGCGGTCATGTAAGCACGTACATGATCAGGACCACGGTCACGCCCCACAGCACAAGCCCCGCCAGAAACGGCCAGTCCGTGTACAGTAGCATCTCGGGCGCACCTCCCTCCCCCTTGACATAGATCAGGTACTGGTAGCGGAAGATAAGATAGATGACAAAGGGGATCGTCAGCATCATGGCATGGTTCGCCGGAAGGTTGGATGCTGAGAAGGTATACAGAGAATAGGAGATGATCGCGCCCGTGGTCACCAGGTGGCTCATCTCGTCGAGGTAGTCAACCGAGTACTCGTCCAGGATCTTCCGGTGGCTGTTTGCCCCCTCGGCCAGGAGCGTCAGTTCATGCCGGCGTTTGCCGATGGCCAGGAACAGCGCTAGAAAGATCATACACACGTACAGCCACGGCGAAAAACGCTCTGCCTCAGCCACGACCACGCCCGCTGCCACCCGCAGCACAAACCCCGTGGCCACAACCATGACGTCTATGATGACGACGTGCTTGAGGACAAACGAATAGGCCAGGTTGAGCACAAAGTAAGAGAGGATGATCAGGCCAAAATAGACGTGCAGCCAGAAGGACAGTGGCACACAGACGGCCAGGATGCCCACCGCCGAAACCACCGCAAACCATGGCTGCAACTGGCCAGAGGGCAGTGCCCGGCGGCGCTTCTTGGGGTGCAGTTTATCCTTCTCCAGGTCAGCCAGGTCGTTGATGATGTACACCGTGCTGGAGATCATGCAGAAGAGGATAAACGCCGCAATCGTCCGCCCCAGCAGATCCCAGTTGGTCAGCTTCTGGTCAAACACCAGGGCGGCAAACACAAAACCATTCTTGATCCACTGTTTCGGGCGCAAGGTCCGGAGCAGCCCATAGAAGTTGGTGAAGAAGAATTGCATGATTCCTACCTGGCGCATATCGCCCTGATGAGCCATCTCTACCTTCCGGGGCCACTACAGCAGATCCGAGGGCGTCAGTTGGGACACGCCGGATCCAACGCAGGGCGACGCGGGTTTTTAACCTGGATCCAGTGCAAATACAGGCATTGAGCACAGATAATACCTGATTCCAGTTCATCCGTCAACTTTGACCTTGTCGTATGGAGGTTTGACTTTTCGCCTGCTTCCGGGTATCCTATGATCCGATATGGCAAAGGGGCAGAAGGAGCGCTTGGACCTGCTGATGGTAGAGCGGGGCCTGGCCGAAAGCCGCCAACAAGCCCAGCGGCTCATCATGGCCGGCCAGGTCCTCGTCGACGACCGTCCCGTGGACAAGCCCGGTACCCGGGTGCCCGTCGCTTCCGACCTGAGGGCGACCGGCACACCGCCCTACGTCAGCCGCGGCGGCCTGAAGCTCGAGGCTGCGCTGCAGGCCTTTGGCCTGGAGGTGCAGGGCCTGGTCACCGCCGACGTAGGTGCCTCGACGGGGGGGTTCACCGACTGCCTGCTCCAGAGGGGTGCAGCCCGCGTCTATGCCATCGACGTCGGCTACGGGCAACTTGCCTGGAAGCTACAACAGGACCCGCGTGTGGTGATCATGGATCGCACCAATGCCCGTTACCTGGAAGAGCTGCCCGAACCGGTGAGCCTGGTCACGATCGACGTGTCGTTCATCTCCCTGAAGCTGATCTTGCCGGCAGTCATAGGCTGGCTCACATCGGGAGGACAGATCGTAGCCCTGATCAAGCCTCAATTTGAGGCCGGCCCCGAGAACGTGGGCAAGGGTGGGGTGGTACGCGATCCTGCGGTACACCACCAGGTCCTGGCCGACATCACCAGCTGGGCAGACGCGCAGCACCTGGGATTACAGGGCCTGATCCGCTCACCCATCACTGGCCCGGCTGGTAACGTCGAGTTCCTGGCCCACTGGGCCGCAGACGTTAGGGCACGCGCCCCGATTCGCCAGCAGATCGATGCTTGTCTAGAGCCCGAATAGATGACGCCTGTACTGAACCTGTCTCCGAGACGAAAACGCCTGGTCCTGTGGGTCGCGCTCGCGGTCTTGGCCGGCGTTGTGTTATGGCTGGCCCGCGCCGTCCTCCTGCCCTACATTCTGGGCCTGGTGCTGGCCTACCTTCTCCTGCCAGTGGTCAACTGGCTCGACGGTCATATGCCCAGGAAGCTGCGGACCTGGGGCGCGGCCCGGCCGTTGTCCATTGTCGTCACCTACCTGGTGCTGATCTCTATCGTCGTCGGCATCTTTGCCTTCTTTGTGCCGCTCGTCATCGACCAGGCAGAGCACCTCCGCGGCAACTGGCCACAGCTCAGCGGTGAGGTCCAGGACCTATGGCAAGACAGCCTGGGCTGGTACACAAAGAACATCCCTGACGAGTGGGAACAGACCATCGAGACCAACCTGC
Organism: Anaerolineae bacterium; assembly: GCA_023544525.1. Lineage (GTDB taxonomy): Bacteria > Chloroflexota > Anaerolineae > JAAYZQ01 > JAAYZQ01 > JAMJFU01. The sequence continues at coordinate 12,852 of JAMJFU010000077.1, forward strand.
GGGACCTGGCCGACGACGTGGTAAGCGCCGTCCAGAGGGGCATCGTAGCGACCGTGCAGACGGTGGCCGGCACCGTCGGTTTTGTGATCGGCCTCATCGTCATCCCCTTTTGGCTCTTTTACATCCTTCACGACGAGAGCCAACTCAAGACTGGCGTGGCCAACGCTGTGCCCGAGCAAGCCCGCGCCGACGCCACCTGTGCCGTGCGGCTCATCGACGACATCCTGAGCGCCTACATCCGCGGGCAACTCCTCCTTGTCCTCTTTGTGGGAGGCATGGCCACCATCGCCATGTTCATCATCGGGGTGCCCTTTGCCCTGGTCCTGGGCCTGATCGCAGGCCTGTTCGAGATCCTGCCCTACATCGGACCGATCCTGGGAGCCATCCCGGCGATCCTGGTGGCCCTGGTCTCAGACCCAATCTCGGCCCTGTGGGTAGCTGTTGCCTTCTTTGCCATCCAGCAGGTGGAAAACCTCATCCTCGTCCCCCGTATCGCCGGCGAGAGCGTCCAGCTGCATCCTGCCGTGGTCATGGTTGTGCTGGTCATGGGCAACGAATTGGGCGGCTTCCTGGGCATGATCATCGCTGTCCCAATCACGGCCATCATACGCGACATCTTTAAGTATGCCTACCTGCGACTGCTGGACGACCCTGTCGAGCCGGAAGAGGCGATGAGCCGGGTGCGGTCTGGCCAGGATATCCGGTTGAGCGTTTAGGCGTGGCACCTCGAACCATCTCTGATAGGGAGACGCTGGCAGAGCCTTGGGGCTGGATCCTGGTCCTGCTACTCACCGTCTTTGCCATCGCCCCCCTCACCTACCCCGGCTTCTTTGAGGCCAGCAGTGGCTTCCTGCCCGCCTTCAATGCGGCCCATCCCCAGGAGGCGCCTGACTGGGGTCACCCCACGCCGCCCATCCAGGGCGAGGGACAGCTGCCTTACCTGCTCGCCTGGCCCTTCTTCCGCCTTTCAGGCAGCGGTCCCATCGCCATCAAGTGGGGCTATGGCCTCGCCTTTGCGCTGGGTGCCCTGGGCATCTATGCCTGGTCGCGCCGCTGGTTGGGGCTGGCCGGGGCTGCGTTGGGCGCAACCGTCTACACCTACCTACCCTGGCACCTGAGCACCGTCTACGAGCGTGGAGCCTATGCCGAGGCCTGGCTGTGGACCTTCTGGCCGTGGCTCCTGTGGTCCATCGATCGCTTCGGCCACGGCCGGCGGCCTGCCAGGATTGCGGCCCTGTCGGCCGGGGTGCTCCTCCTGGCCGCAACACTCTGGACGCAGGCAGGCCTGGCCCTCGTGGCGCTGCCCCTATTGCTGGCCTACGCCATGATCGCCGATCCTCGCCAGCGGCGGCCAGCGGCAGCGCTGGTTGTGGTCATCGCCCTGGCCCTTCTCCTGCTGTGGGGCCTGGCACAAATGACAGAGGGGAGCGCCACCCCCTTTCGACCAGACTACCTGTATCCCTTCCAGCTCTTTTCCGCCAGGTGGGGCCTGGACGGGGCCCAGCAGCAGGCGCAGGCTGGGCCATCGTTCCAGTTGGGCATTGCGGCCGCCGGCCTGGCCCTCGTCACGCTGGCCCTGTGGCTCAGTGACCGCCAGCAAACGTCCTCCGCTGCCGCTGGATCGGACCCGTCCTCGCCGCCACCCCGACCCCTCGGCGTCGCACTCGGCTTCTGGACCCTGGCCCTGGGCTTGGTCTTGTTCTTCACCCTGACCTGGTCTGCGCCCCTGTGGCGGGTCCTCGGGCTCCAGGCACTGCTGATCCATCCCTGGCAGGTGTTGGCCCTCGCTGGGCTGCCATTGGCCTTCCTCGCCGGCTCTGTGCCTCGCCTGGAAGGCAGGCTGGTCACGCTGCCAGCCTGGGCAGGGCTGCTCTCCGTG
>JAMJFU010000078.1 GCA_023544525.1 Anaerolineae bacterium
GGTAGATCTCGGTCGGACTGCCTACCTGCTCGATCCGGCCCAGGTTCATGACCACGATCCGGTCAGAGAGGGTCATGGCCTCCACCTGGTCATGGGTGACATAGACGCTGGTGATCCCCAACCGCTTCTGGATGCGGCGGATCTCGGTGCGCATCTGTTCGCGCAGTTTGGCATCCAGGTTGGACAGGGGCTCGTCCATGAGCAGCACCTTGGGCTCCATGACCAGCGCGCGGGCCAGGGCGACACGCTGCTGCTGCCCACCAGAGAGCTGGTTGGGAGCACGGTTCTCCAACCCGGTCAGCTCCACCAGTTCCAGGACCTGTGCCACGCGCCGCCGGACCTCGGTCTTGGACAGGCGCTGGACGTTGAGCCCATAAGCAATGTTTTCATAGACGCTGAGATGTGGGAACACGGCGTAACTCTGGAAAACCATGCTCATGTTCCGCTTGTGCGGTGGCTCGTCGTTGATCACCTGGCCATCCAGACGGATGATGCCCTGCGTCGGGAACTCGAAGCCGGCGATGAGCCGCAAGGTGGTGGTCTTGCCGCAGCCCGAAGGACCGAGCAGGGTCACCAGTTCACCCTCTTGTATCTCAATGTCCACATGGTCGACGGCGACCACCTCGCCGCTGCCACCTCGTCCAGCGAATACCTTTACCACGTCTTCAAGCAGCAGATACATGTCTAGCTCTCCACATCAAGAACCGCATATGGATGGATCGGACACCGGTGGGCCGTGTCAGACGCCCAAGGACAGATCGACATCACCCCGACCGCCGAGCACCTTGTTCACCAGCAAGTAGAGCACGCCGATGGCGATCAGGACGAGGACGATAATGGTCGTAGAATAGGCCGCCGCCACACCAACCCCGCCCTGTTCCCACTCGCTCAGGATGCTGGCCGTGACGATGCGCCACTGGGGGCTGACCAAAAAGATGATGGCCGACAGGCTGGTCATGTGCCGGGTAAAGCTAAAGATCAGGCCAGCCAGGAGCGCAGGGAGGATGAGCGGCAAGGTCACCCGGCGGAACGTGACCTGCGCATCCGCCCCCAGGTTGTTGGACGCCTCTTCGATGCTGGGATCGATCTGCTGCAGTGCGGCGATGCCCGCCCGCACTGAGGCGGGCAAGCTGCGCACGGCAAAGGCGGCAATGATGATATACGACGTGCCAACCAAGGCCAGCGGCTCGCCCATGAAGCACATGGCCGCGATCAATCCAAGCAAGGCCGAGGCCAGAACCAGGCGTGCGTGGCCCACAACCCGCTGCAGCACCAGCGTAGCGCCGAACGTGTACAAAATGGCCGATATCGGCGGCGGTGTCTGGAAAAAGACCTTCAGGTGCTCAGAAAACTGGAAAACGGCGTTGCTCCAGAACCCGCGCGGCAGGCTGCGGCTGAGTGCGGCGATGGGCATGGCGACATAGACGACCAGGTTATACATAAGCAGATACGCGCCCAGGCCGGCGAGGATCAACCCCGCGGTCTTTTGCCGGCGCCAGGCCCACAGCACCAGCCCGACGCCTATAAACAGCCCGCCGAGCAGGTAGTGCATGCCGGCTTCGGTGAGCAGAGGATGGAGTTGGGCAAGCCCGACGCCAGTGCCTGTGCCCAGTGCAAGCACGATCCACTGATTTCGCCGTGTCGAGAACACCGTCCGCGCGAAAAAGAGGGCGAGCAGGGCATAGAGGAGGATCACGACAAAGGTGGGCGGTGTGCTAAAGGCCAGGACAAAACCGATACCCAGGATCGTGCCGGGGACGGCGCCACCCAGGTTGGAGGTAAAGTCGACCACTTGCTTGCCGCTGAAGCGCTTGCGGACCACGAGAAAGGCGATGACCATGCCCGTCAATCCGGCGATCGGCGTCGCAAAGGCGCTCAGGAAGGTCGTATCGAGAATCGACTCCACTCCGCGCGTCACCATCTGCTGCCACCATAGCAGCGTCGGCCTGAAGTCCACGCCCCACGCAGCGCTAAACGAACCCCAGATGATCGCTGCATAGAGGACGATGATCAGCGCGCACACCAGGTAGGTGATGACGATGAACGGCCAGCGGATCCACGCCTCCTTGACCAGGATGTGCCCGCCCGTTGGCTTGCCGGTGACCGAGACGTACGAGCGGCGCGAGACGTAGTAGTGCTGCACGAGAAAGACGATGAGCGTTGGCAGGAGCAGCACAAAGGCGAGCGCAGACGCTTTCTGGTAATTGTACTCACCCGCCACCGCCAGAAAGATCTCGGCCGACAGGACCGAGATCTTGCCCGAGATAAAGAGCGGGTTGCCCAGGTCGGCGAGTGACTCGACGAACAGCAGCAGGAAGGAGCCGGCGATGCCCGGGATCAGGAGCGGCAAGGTCACTGTCCGGAAAATGTGGAACTTGCCCGCGCCGAGGCTGTGCGCCGCTTCCTCCATGCTGGGGTCAAGCCGCTCCAGCATGGCGCGGATGATGAGGTAGGCTACGGAAAAGAAGGTGATGATCTGGACGAACACCAGGCCATCCATGCCATAGATGTCGTTGGCACCGGAGGGAAAGCGCATGCCCAGCAGCTTGCGGGTGATCAGGCCATTCCGCCCAAAGAGCAAAATGGTGCTGAGGGCGATGGCAAAGGGCGGCGAAACCGTGGGCACCAGGGCCAGGAGGTGGATGAAACGCTTGAATGGTACATTGCAGCGGACCATGGTATAGGCAAAAAAGAAGCCTAGCACCGTGCCGCCTGCCGCCGTGAATACCCCCATCCGGATCGTATCGAACAGGATGGTGCGCGCACGCGGGCCATAATAGGAATCAAAGTAGCGGCCCAGGTATTCGGCACTGAGACGCGTGTACCATGGCCCACTTTGGCTCGCGTCGAGAAAGCCGTTTGCGGTGCCGCGAAAGAGGGGATAGACGATAAAGATAAACAAAAAGAGTCCGCAGTAGAGCAGGCTGATCATCAGCACCGGGTCGCGCGCGATCAGGCCAAACTCCCGGTAGCGGCGTCGCACGGCACCCCGCCACCCCGCATCAGCCCGCCTGCTGATCGTAGGAGCAGAGACAGCCATTACCTTCTCCTATGGGGCAGGGCGAGGGAGGCCTCCCTCGCCCTGCAGCCTATGTGATGCTATTCCTTGAGCTGATCCGCACCTGCGATCTCGTTGCTGAACTTGTCGATGTACTCGACCTTGTGCTCGCCGGCCCACAGGAAGTCATAGTCGATGAGGTTGACTTCCATCAGCTCGGGGTGCGAGAGCTCCACACCGCCGACCGTCGGCGCCTGGTAGGCGTGGTACTTGGGGCCCAGGGCCTGGGTCTCTGGCTCCAGAGCCCAGTCGAACCATTTCTGGGCCGCATCCAGGTGCTCGGCACCCTTGATGATGCCCATGCCGCCGATCTCGTAGCCCGTACCTTCCTCGGGGAAGGTCAGCACGAGGGGCAGGTTGTTATCCTCGATCTCGTGGACGATGTCGTGGGAGAAGACGATACAGACCCCTGCCTCACCCTGGCCGACGAACTTGGCGGGCGCCGCGCCACTCTTGGTGAACTGCAGCACCTGGTCCGCATACTGGTTCAGGTACTCCCAGCCTGCATCCTGGCCCCGCATCTGCAGGACGGTGGCCAGGGCGGTGTACGACGTGCCAGAGGTCGACGGGTGGGCGACCAAGACCTGGTCCTGGAACTCGGGCTTGAGCAGGTCGTCCCACGAGGTAGGTGGCTCGACGCCCGGGTTGTCTGCCAGGAACTGCTCGTTCGTGCAAAAGCCGAGGGTGCCGACATAGATGCCGGCCCAGTAGTTGTCGGCATCCTTGAACTTGACCTGGTCGCGCAGGTTGCCATAGTTGGGGGAATCGTACTGCTCGAGCAGACCCTCTCCCTTGGCGGCGACAAAACTGTCGATGGGGCCACCCCACCAGATGTCGAACTGGGGGTTGTCCTTCTCAGCCCGGATCCGGGCCAGGGACTCGCCACTGGACATGCGCACATAGTTCACGGTGATGCCGAACTGCTCCTCGAACTCCTGCTTCATGCCCTGGCACCACTCCTCCTGGGGCGTGCACATCACATTGATCTCTGTGCTCTCTGCGGCCGGGCCACAGCCAGCCAACCCGACCACCAGGCTTGCCAGGATAAGCAGTGCGCCGTAAAAGTACCTCTTGCGATCCATGTTCTTTCCTCCTTCAAAGTGAAAAGAATCTGTGTCCGCCCGAGGAAGGGCCACTCCTCGCCTGTCGCCGACACCCAAAGACAATAGCCTGTGACCAATCCACAAGGCTGTGACTCCTGTTTCGTGTTGCCCCGCACCTCCCAGTGCACTTGTGCCCCGGGGTCCGTTCCTACGCCCCGAGGGATCAACAGCCGAGCTCGCGGCGGAGCCCGGGATCGCGAAACTTGCCGTATGAGGCCAGACCACTGGCTGGTAGGATTTGTGGCTTCCAGTGTACCATTAGCAGCCGGGTTTGTCAAACCTCCCCAGCTCTGCACGTACAGCCGTCCGGCGAGGTCGACGGTCAGCCAGCGAGACCCAATGTCTCCGCTCTACCCTGGCCCGCCGAAATATGGTATAATGGGGCCGGAGGGCAGCTCATGGGGAGGCATGTGCAGATGGCGCTGGTCCTGGCCTGCCTGGCCCTGCTGGCGGTGATGGCGGGCTGTAGCGCACCTGGCAGCGGGCCTGAACCGGCCGGCGACAGCGCGGTGGCCTCTGTAGAGCCAGAGATGGTCACGCCCCTGCCTGCGCCCAGTGCGTCGGGCGGAGCCTCGCTGGCAGAAGCCCTGGCTCAGAGGCGGTCTATCCGGTCCTTTGCGCAGGAGTCGCTCACCACGGCACAGCTTGGCCAACTCTGCTGGGCTGCCCAGGGGGTCACCAGCCCACACGGATACCGCACTGCTCCATCTGCGGGGGCCCTCTACCCATTGGAGATCTATGTGGTGACGGCAGCCGGTGTCTTCCACTACGAGCCGGGCAGCCACCAGTTGGTCGCCGCCAGCGAAGCAGACCGGCGCCAGGCATTGTACGAAGCCGCGCTGCGGCAAGATCCGGTCCGTGAGGCCCCAGCCATCTTTGTCGTCACCGCCGTGTACGGGCGAACGGCGGAAAAGTACGGTCCCGAGCGTAGCCCCCGCTACGTGCATCTCGAGGCAGGCCATGCCGCCCAAAACCTGCTCCTGCAGGCCGTGGCGCTGGGATTGGGTGGCGTGCCTATCGGCGCCTTCCAGGACCAACAGGTCCAGGAGGCGTTAGGGCTTCCGGCAGACCGGGAGCCACTCTATCTGATCCCGGTTGGCTATCCGCAGGAGGCCAGCCCCTGACTCGCACGAGGAGGTGAGTGATGGAGGAGAATGGGCATCGGACAAGACCCTGGCTCGCGTACTATGACGAAGGTGTACCAGCCAGCATCGACTATCCGGAGGTCGCCCTCGACCGACTGCTGGCCGACGCCGCAGCAGAACACCCAGACCACCCCGCCATCATCTTTGGGGGTCGCGTCGGCGGGCGCATCCTGGACCAGGCCCTCACCTATCAGCAGCTGGACCGGTCGGTAACCCAACTGGCTGCAGGGCTGCAGGGCTTGGGTGTCAAACCCGGGGACAGGGTGGCGATCATGATGCCAAACTGCCCCCAGTTTGTCATCTCTTTCTATGGCATCTTGAGGGCGGGGGGTGTGGCCGTCCCCTGCAATTTTCTGTACTCGGCGGAAGAGATCGAGCACCAGTTGAGCGATGCCGGCGCAGAGGTCCTCATCGTCCTCAGCGCCTTCTACCAGAAGGTGCACAGCGTCCGCGCCCAGACACCTTTGCGCCACGTGATTGTGACCAATATCAAGGAGTATTTCCCAACCCTACTGCGGCTGCTGTTCACGGTGGCCAAGGAGAAGAAGGAGGGGCACTATACAGAGCTCGCCCCTGGTGAGGACGACCATTGGTTCCAGTCCCTACTGAGCGAGGCCAGGGGCCGTGCTCTCACGCCAGTCGAGCGGGGCCCCGCCGACACGGGCTGCCTGCTCTACACCGGTGGGACGACGGGCGTGCCCAAAGGGGCACAACTGACCCACCGCAACCTGGTATCCAATGCAGTCGCTGGCCTGGCCTGGTCGCACTCGCAGGAGGCGACTGACATCACGATCGGCGCCCTGCCCCTGTTCCACTCCTATGGCATGACCTCGGTGATGAACATGGGCATCGCCGGGGCGCTGACCATGGTGCTCATCCCCAATCCGCGCGACGTGCTGCACATCATGGGCAGCATTGCCAAGCACCGGGCCACCTTTTACCCCGCCGTACCGACCATGTACGTGGCGATTAACAACCATCCCCAGGTCAAGGAGTTCGACCTCAGCTCTGTCAACGTCTGCCTGAGCGGCGCCGCACCCTTGCCGGGGGAGGTTCAGGAAAAGTTCCAGGACCTGACCGGCAGCAAGTTGGTCGAGGCCTACGGCCTGACCGAGACCACCCCCGCCACGCACGTCAACCCGATCAACCGCAACAAGATCGGGTTCATCGGCGTGCCCTGGCCCGACACCGACGCGCGCATCGTGGATGCCGAGACTGGAGACGAGGAGCTGCCGGTTGGTGACATCGGCGAGCTGGTGATCCAGGGTCCCCAGGTGATGAAGGGCTATTGGCAGCAGCCGACCGAGACAGCCAACGTGCTGCGGGAGCACCCGGGGCTGGGACCAGGGCTGTGGCTGCACACTGGCGACATCGCCCGCATGGACGAAGAAGGCTACTTCCAGATCGTAGACCGCAAGAAGGACATGATCATCTGCGGGGGCTTTAACGTCTACCCCCGCGACGTCGAGGAGGTCCTGTTCCAGCACCCGGCCGTGGCCGAGGCCGCCGTCATCGGCGTACCCGACGAGTACCGGGGCGAGACGGTCAAGGCATTTGTCGTGCTGCGCGAGGGGATGTCTGCTACAGCGGAAGAGATCATTGCCTTCTGCGGCGAACACCTGGCCAAGTACAAGGTGCCGTCCTCGATCGCCTTCCGCGATGAGCTGCCCAAATCGGCGGTAGGCAAGGTTCTACGCCGCGAGCTGGCCTAGTCGCAGCAGGGGCAAACACCCTATGAAGCAGAAGCATTTCATCGACTCACACAAAGGCGTGACCTTTCTGGCGGTCCTGCTCCTGATGGCTCTGTATGACCAGTGGCAGAATCCCACTGCCTGGGTCTACCTGGGCTTGCACGGCACCTATGGCCTGTTGTGGGTGCTCAAGAGCCGGTTATTCCCCGACAGGCAGTGGGAACAGCGCACCAACCTGGGCTATGGCCTGGTCATCTGGGGTGGGCTGACCCTGTACTGGATCGCACCCTGGCTGCTTACGTGGCGCGGCGTGGAAGCGCCTGCCTGGTACCTGGCTGCATGTATCAGCCTCTATGGATTCGGGGTGTTCTTTCACTTTGGCGCGGACGCGCAGAAGCACATCGCGCTCAAACTGCGGCCCGGCCTGATCACCGGTGGCCTCTTTTCCCTGTCGCGCAACCCCAACTACTTTGGCGAGCTATTGATCTACCTCGGCTTTGGCCTGCTGGCCATGCACTGGGCACCGCTGCTGGTCATCGCCCTCTTTCTGGCCGTCGTGTGGATCCCGAATATGCGCAGGAAGGACCGCTCCCTGTCGCGCTATCCCGAGTTCGAAGATTACAGGGACCGGACCAAGCTGTTCATCCCTTTCCTCATCTAGACGGTGCCCAATGGCCTTGGGGAGAGCCTGCTGCCGGAATTTACTCAATGTCAATTGTGAAAAAGAGGGACGGATCTTACGGACTGCGCCCGCGAGCCGCGGTATGATGCGTCTGGGGTAGGACCTGCCCCACACCAACAACAACCGACATATTCTGGAGGGGAGGATCTTTTGGACGAAAAGGCAAAGAAACACACCCTGCGCCTGATCCCATACGGGTTGTACGTGCTCACGGCCAGTACGGAGGACGGCACGGATGCAGCAACCGTCAGCTGGCTGAGCCAGGCTTCCTTCGACCCACCGCGCATAGCCGTCGGCTTGCGCAAAGAGACCGGCATCTGGCAGCGGGTCCTGGACGCCGGGACCTTTGCGGTAAATGTGCTGGGTGACGGGCAGAAAGCCCTGGCTTCCACGTTCTTCCGCCACACGGAGCCCGAAGGCAACACCTTGGGTGGCGAGCCCTTTTACCGGGGCGTTAGCGGGGCACCCATTCTGAACACGGTGCCTGCCTACCTCGAATGCCGCACCGTGGAGGTGCTGGATGCTGGCGATCACAGCCTGGTTCTGGCTGATATCGTGGAGGCTGGCGTGCATGACGACCGGCTCGCGCTGAACCTGGTAGACACCGGGTGGCACTACGGAGGCTGACGGGGGAGGCAGGCGAGCAAGCGCGGCGCCTGCCCACCCTGCTAGATCCGGGGTAGATAGCATGACTGCGCAAAGTGGGGGAGCATGACACGCACCGACGATTTCCTGGCAAGACTGCGGAGAGGCGAGGTACTGCTGGCCGATGGAGCCACAGGCACCATGCACCAACAGCGGGGGTTGGAGCCCGGGCAGAGCCCGGAATCCTGGATCTTTGGCCATCCGGAGCGCATCCGCCACCTGCATCAGAGTTACCTCGACGCGGGTTCGGATCTGATCCTGACCTGCACCTTTGGCGGTACCCGCTACCGGTTGGAGGGCAACGGCCTGGCTGACCGCGTGCTGGAGGTCAACAGGCGCGCGGCCGAGTTGGCCCGCGAAGTGGCCGGCGATGCCTTTGTCGCGGGCGACATGGGGCCGACGGGCCAGCTACTGGCACCCTTGGGTCCCCTGAGCGCTGAAGACGTGGCAACAGCCTACGCGGACCAGGCCAGGGGCCTGGTCGAGGGTGGCGTCGATTTTTTGCTGATCGAGACCATGAGCGACCTGGGGGAGGCCAAGGCAGCCGTCCAGGGTGCGCGGCGGGTGACGGACCTGCCGATCCTTACCACGTTCAGCTTTGACACCCACGGCCGCACGATGATGGGCATCCGGCCGGAGCAGGTTGCCCGGGAGATGGCACCGCTGGTGGTGGGGCTGGGGGCCAATTGTGGCCGGGATCCGGCCGAATACGTAGGGTTCATGCAAGCCATGCGCTCCGCCACCGAGGGGACCATCTTGTGGGCCAAACCCAACGCTGGTTTGCCGCACATGGTGGGCGACGAGGTCGTGTACGACGCGACGCCGGAGGACATGGCCCAGGTCGCCAGAGACCTGAAAGCGGCTGGCGCACAGGTCATCGGCGGCTGCTGTGGCACCACGCCCCAGCACATCGAAGCCATGGCCTCGGCCCTGGACAGGAACTAGGCAGTTCATGGCTGTTACGGGCGCAGGGCCGCGTCTCGGCCCGCTGGCTACCAGCTGGCCCCTACCTCATTGACTATGGAGGCAGAATGATTGTCGATACGCTATTGGTCCGCCTGGGAGGCGAGTCGGGCATTGACAATGCTATCTCGGCGGGAGATGTGCTCACGCTGTCCGTGGCACGGAGCGGCTACCACGTGCATACCTTCAGGACCTATCCGGCCGAGATCAAGGGCGGCCCAGTGATGTTCCAATTGAGGGCTGGCGTACAGCCGGTACCTTCTCTGGGGGACAAGCTGGATGTGCTACTGGCCTTTAACGAGGAGGCCTGGCAGCTCCACGGGGAGGCCCTGCGGCCAGACGGGGTCCTGATCTTCGATCCGGGTGAGCACGACGCGCCCCGGGAGTTTGGGGGGACGGCCTACGGCGTCCCGCTAGACCGCCTATCCAAGGATCTGAACCTGCGGAAAGGGAAGAACCTCATCGCACTGGGTGCTCTCTCGGCGCTGTTCGGCTTTGACTTCCAGCCGATCCAGGCGACGGTCAAGGACAAGTTTGGCAGGAAGCGGCCCGAGTTCGTCGAGAGCAACCGCATCGCCCTGATGGCCGGCTTTGAGTGGGCCAAGGAGAACATCCAGGACGAGGTCCCCTTCCGGCTGGCAGCCCCAGATTCAACCCACGACCCAGAGCTGGTGATGTCGGGGAACCAGGCCATCGTCGCCGGCGCTCTGGCCGCTGGCTGCCGCTACTTTGCTGGTTACCCCATAACCCCTGCATCCGACATCCTGGAGGAGATGGCCAAGCGCCTGCCGCCCATTGGCGGCGCTTCATTCCAGACGGAGGATGAGATCGCGGCCATCGCCAGCGTGGTGGGTGCGTCCATCGCCGGCGTCAAGGCCATGACCGCCACCAGCGGTCCTGGCTTTTCGCTGATGCAGGAGATGTTGGGGCTGGCGACCATGGCCGAGGTACCGGTGGTCGTGGTGAACTCGATGCGCGCCGGGCCCAGCACCGGCATGCCGACCAAGATGGAGCAGGCCGACCTCAACATCGCCCTATACGGCGGGCACGGCGAGGCGCCGCGCATCGTCCTGGCCGCGCGCTCGGTAGAGGATAGTTTTTACCAGGCGATGCACGCCTTCTACCTGTCAGAGACCTTTCAGATGCCCGTCATCCTGTTGACGGACCAATCGCTGTCGCACCGCACGGCGACGCTGCCCATGCCCGACCCGTATCGGGTTCCTGTGGTGGAGCGGCTGCGTCCTACGGCGGAGGATGCCGGAGGCTACCAGCGCTACCGGCTGACGGAAAGCGGCGTGTCGCCCATGGGCATCCCGGGGTTCGATGCCACGCCGTTTACAGCCACCGGCCTGGAACACGACGAGTACGGGGCGCCCAACTACACGCCGGCCATGCACAGCGCCCAACTGGACAAGCGTGGGCACAAGTTCGAACGGGCAGCGGAAGTGCTGTGCGACCTGGAGTACCCGCTGGGATGCCACGCCTACGGCGCCCCCGAGGCAGAGGCCGAGGTGGGTGTACTGGCCTGGGGCTCCACCGCGGGCGTCGTGCGCGAGGCCGTGGAAGAGATGGCAGCGGAAGGCCTGCCAGTGGCCGCCCTGGTGCCGGCGGTTATCAACCCCCTGCCGGCCGAGCGCATCATGGAGTTCGCCGGCCATCTCCGGGCGATCATTGTGCCCGAGGTAAACCGGACGGGCCAGTTCGCCGCCTGGGTCAAGGCCAATACCGAGCTGCACCTGATCTCCCTGAACAAGTACGGCGGCCTGCCCTTTACGCCGGCAGAGATCCGGGCCAAGGTCATGGAATTCCTGGTGGCCAAGCCGCAAGAGCCGGCCGCAGAACTACAGCCCACAGAGGAGGTGGCCCATGGCTAGAGAAGCCAAGACCAAGCCGAAACTCCTGCCCAAGGACTACAAGTCAAAGGTCAAGCCGACCTGGTGTCCAGGTTGCGGCGACTTTGGGGTCCTGGCCTCGCTCTACCAGGCCATGGCCCGCATGGAGCTGGACCCGGCCCGGACGGTAGTGGTCTCTGGCATTGGCTGCTCGAGCCGCCTGCCCTTCTTTGTGCAGACCTACGGCTTCCAGACGGCGCACGGGCGCGTGCTGCCGGTCGCGATCGGCGTCAAGATCGCCAACCCAGCACTGACGGTCATTGCGGTGGGCGGGGATGGGGATGGGTTCAGCATCGGCGGCAACCACCTGGCCCACGCCGTACGCCGCAACCCGGACATCACCTATGTGGTCATGGACAACGAGGTCTACGGCCTGACCAAGGGCCAGACCTCGCCGACATCACCCCTGGGCTTCAAGACCAAGAGCACGCCCTACGGCTCGTCGGATGCGCCGATCAATCCCATGGCCTGGGCGCTGGCCTCGGGCGTCAGCTTTGCTGCCCGGGGGTTCTCCGGCGACCCCAAGCACCTGACCGATCTGATCGTGGCAGGGGTCGAGCACCCTGGCTTTGCCTTCATCCAGGCCATGAGCCCCTGTCCCACCTTTTACAACACCTTTGACCTGTGGCGCCCCCAGATCGAGGCGCTGCCCGAGGGGTACGATCCGGGCGACCGGATGCAGGCCCTCTCCCAGGTGTTTCGCGATGACGGCATCCCCGTCGGGCTCTTCTACCGGCAGGAGCGGCCGACATTGGACAGCCACACCCGCGTGACGGCCCACCCGCTGCGAGAAGAGACAGAAGATTTCGACGTCCAAGCCCTGCTAGAGATGTACCGTTAAGGTCCAAGACACCCGGCTCTTTGAGAGCCGGGTGTCTTGATTGGAGCCCATCATGCGTATCAAGCGTGTCCTGGAAGCCTGCCTGTACGTGGATGACCTGGCCGCAGCAGAATCGTTCTACGCTGGCGTCCTGCAGCTAGCGGTGCATTCGCGAGTGCCGGGGCGGCACCTCTTCCTGCGCTGTGGGGAAGGCATGTTCCTGCTCTTCAACCCGGAAGCCACGGCGCAGCCGGGCCAGGACGTGCCAAGCCACGGGGCACAGGGGCCGGGACATGTCGCCCTGGCCATAGACGAAGCCGAGATAGCCGGCTGGCGCGCCCGCCTGGCAGAGCACGGCGTCGAGATCGAAGCGGAGCTGACCTGGCCTTCCGGTGGCCGCTCGATCTACTTTCGCGATCCGGCGGGCAACAGCATCGAGTTGGCCACGCCCCAGACCTGGGATCTGCCAGCTTGAATAGCCACGCCATGCCGTTTTTCGTTCCGAAGACATCCGCGGCTTAATACGGCAGTCTGGATGACCGAGGCCAACCCCCGGACGGTTGTCATCCCACCTGAGCAGACAGGGATTCCTCCCCTCGGTTCCTCGGGACAGGCACTCCGCTGCGCTGCGTTCGGAATGACGTGTTTGTTGGTGTCGTCTGGTATTCCTTACTGTCCCGCCTAGACCACAGGCGCCCCACACCGGAGCCCCACCAGCAGAGATTGTCATCCCGAGCGAAGCGAGGGATCTCGGCTGGTAGACGGAGGTTCTTCCCACCTGCCGGTCAGATCCCACAGCGAAAGTCTAGATCAGCGTGTCGCCGCGCTCGAGATGGGCAAAGAACTCGCTGCGGGTCACGTCGCTGGTCTTAAAGTTGCCCAGCATGGCGCTGGTGACCATGCGAGCGTTGGCTTTCTTGACCCCTCGCATGGCGGCGCACATGTGCACCCCCTCGCAGACCACAGCCACGCCCAAAGGCTGCAGGGTCTCCTGCAAGAAATCAGCGATCTGCCTCGTCATGCGCTCCTGGACCTGGAGGCGCCGGGCAAACATCTCGACGATGCGCGGGATCTTGCTCAAGCCGATCACCTTGCCGTCAGGGATGTAGGCCACGTGGGCCTGCCCCAGGAAGGGCAGCATATGGTGTTCGCACAGGCTGTAGAAGTCGATGTCGCGGACGATGACCATCTCGTCGTATTTGACGTCGAACACGGCGTCGTTGATCAGGCGCACGGGGTCCACGTGATAGCCGGCCGTCAGCTCCTCGTACATGCGGGAGATGCGGTCCGGCGTCCGGACCAGGCCCTCGCGCCCCGGGTCCTCGCCGATGGCGACCAGGATGTCCCGGACGGCGCACTCGATGTCGCCCGTGCACTCTTGCTCGGTCACATCCAGCAGATCGTTGCGGAATACGTCAAAGTCAGAGGGGTCGACTCTCAAGGGTGGCATCTTGGTGATCCTCCAGTTTGGGCTATTCGCCAGGCCCAAGGGCAACGTCGTGGCGCCGCCGCAGGCCCGCGCCAGCCAGTTTCTCGGCAATCTCGGAAAGGGTCTGCCCCGTCTCGGGGTGACGGAACTCGGGTGCCAGGTCGGCCAGGGGCCGCGCCACGTGCGGAAACCGGAGGATGTCCGGGTCGGGAATATGGCGGCCCTCCAGATTCAGGATCTGCTCCCCATAGAGCGAGATGTCCAGGTCGACGGTGCGCGGCGCATTCTTGTCCGCGGTACGGACGCGCCCCAACTCGCCTTCAATGGCCAGCAGCACCTCTTCCTTCAGCTCGGCGGGTTCCCGGTAGGTCTCCAGGAGCAGCGCCGCATTCAGAAAGTTCGGCTGATCCAGCCTGCCCACTGGTTGCGTCTCGTACACCGGCGAGACGGCCAGCAGGCGGCAGTGCTGGGCCAGGCGCCGCACCGCCTCGGGCAGATTCCGTTCCGGGTCGATGTTGGAGCCAAGCGAGACAAAGACCTGGCGGCCCTGAGGCAGATCCTGGCGCGTCCGCCCGATCTCAACGCCCACCGAACGGGCAAAGCGCAGCGCCCCCGGCTTTTCCACGCGGACCATCACACGCTCGACGGCGGGAACCTCCAGGCAGGTGGCCGCAATCTCGGCTGCCATCTTTTCCACAAGGTAGAACGCCGAGCCTTCCACCAGGCGGATGATGCGCTTGGTGATGGTCCGATAGTTGACGGCATCCTGGATGTCGTCCGAGGCGCCTGCAGGCCGGGTATCGGCATACAGGGTCAGGTTGATGAGCACATCCTGCCGCTTCTGGCGCTCCTCGAGGTTGATGCCGACGATCGTGCGTAACAGCAAATCCTTGATGTAGATGCGGTCGCTCATGCTCTCTCTCTTTTGCCAGGTGCTCGCCTCCCGTGACAACGCCCTCTCACCCACCACGAAATCGGACGTGAGCAATCGGGAGGTCGTCCCGATGAAGAGGATAATTGAAAAGGGGCTGTCTGGCTGTAAGCACCCTCACAGGCAGGTATCAATCGTGGAAGAAGGCGCCCGCCGGGCCATGGTGGTCATTTCGCCGCGGAGCAGGGCCTCGATCCGCACAATCGCAATTCCCTCTTGAC
>JAMJFU010000079.1 GCA_023544525.1 Anaerolineae bacterium
CAAGGCTGCCGTATTATACCGACGTTCGGCGGACGTGTCAAACCGCGCCCGGTTGCGGTTTTTTTGGCCCTAGGGACCACCCACGGGGCACTGGTGGGCCTCAGGCGCAAGATGAGTGCGGAGCAAGGAGATTTCCGGAAGGATCGGGACGTGATGGCCCGTGGATTGGTGTAGCCGGGGCGCTCTGGTCGCGGCGAAACCGCCCTCAGCCCCCCAGCAGCGCCAGCGCCGCAACGCGGGCCAGGTCGACGATGGGGCCGGGCCACAGGCCCAGCAACACGATGGCCACGGCGGCCAGCGCCACGCCCACCTGCAGGCCGGCGCAGACCGGCGCCGGGACGGCGGCCGGCCGGCCCTCGCGCATGTACATGCTGACCACCACGCGCAGGTAGTAGTAGGCCGAGATGACGCTGTTGACCACGCCAAAGACCGCCAGCCAGATCAGGCCACCGCGCACGGCGGCGCCAAAGACGTAGAGCTTGGCCAGGAAGCCGGCCAGGGGCGGCACGCCGGCCAGGGAGAGCATGAACAGGGCCATGGCCACGGCCAGGCCCGGCTTGCGGGCGGCCAGCCCGGCAAAGTCGTCCAGGGTCTCCCCGCCGCCGGTGGCGCCCTCAAAGCGGCCGGCGGCGATGATGATGGCAAAGGCGCCGGCGTTCATAAAAGCGTAGGCAAAGAGGTAGAAGAGCAGCCCGCTGGTGCCCTGGGCGTTGCCTGCGGCCAGGCCGGCCAGGGCGTAACCGGCGTGGGCGATGCTGGAATAGGCCAGCATCCGCTTCAGGTTGGCCTGGCGCAGGGCGGCCAGGTTGCCGACGGTCATGGTCAGGGCCGAGAGCACGGCCAGGACCCAGCGCCAATCGCCCTGCAGGTCGCCAAAGGCATAGAGGGCCACGCGGCCCAGGGCGGCAAAGCCGGCCACCTTGGCCCCCACGCTCATAAAGGCGGTCACCGAGGTGGGCGCGCCCTGGTAGACGTCAGGGGTCCACATCTGGAAGGGCACCAGCGCCACCTTGAAGCCAAAGCCGGCGATCATCAGCCCCAGGCCGACCAGGAGCAGGGCTGAGGGCTCACCGCCGGCCTGGACCGCGGCGCGGATGCCGGCCAGCGAGGTGGTGCCCGCCTGGCCGTAGATGAGGGCCATGCCGTAGAGGAGAAAGCCGCTGGCAAAGGCGCCCAGCACGAAATACTTGAGGGCTGCTTCCGCCGAGCGGCGCTCGGCCCGGTTCAGCCCCACCAGCACATAGAGCGAGATGGATAGGATCTCGAGCGCCAGGAAGATGGTCATCAGGTTGATGGCTGCGGCCATGAGCATCATGCCCGCCGTGGACAGGAGGAGCAGGGTATAGTATTCACCCTGGGCCAGGCCCACGCGGCCGGTATACTCCAGGGAGAAGAGGATGGCCAGGGCGGCGGCGACCAGGATGGCCAGGTTGAGGAACAGGGCATAGCCGTCGGCAGCGAGCATGTCGTGCAGGGCCGGATCGCTGCCGTCCCACAGGTAGTAGGACAGCGCCCCGGCGGCCAGCACGCCCACCAGCGCGACCCAGGCCAGGCGGCCCTTCTGCTCGCGGCCGATGACCATGTCGACCACCATCACCAGCAGGGCGGTGATCAGCACCACGATTTCCGGGGCGACGACCAGGAAATCGAAGGTGGGAAGGGAAATCTCCATGCGCTCTCCTCACTCCAAAGGCATGGCCCGGGCCCAAGACGGGGCCCGGCGCCGGTTATTGATCGCTCGTATCCATCAAGACCACGCGCCGTTCCTCGGCGCGGGATAACAGGCTGTCGACCGCGGCATCGGTGGGCCGCAGGAAGAGGTTGGGCACGACGCCCAGGACGAACATCAGCACCACCAGGGGCAGCAGCACGGCGGCCTCCCGCCAGCGCAGGTCCGGCAGGGTGCGGTTCTCCGGCCGGTCCAGCGGGCCGGCAAAGGCCTGGCGGAACATGCTGAGCATGTACCAGGCGCCGAGCACGATGCCCAACGTGGCAAAGACGGCCGCGGCTACGCTCTCGCGAAAGACGCCGACCAGTAGCGTGAACTCGCCGGGAAAGCCGCTCAGGCCCGGCAGGCCCACGGAGGCCATGGCCACCGTCAGAAGCAGGCTGCCCAGCAGCGGCACGCTGTGCCACAGCCCGCCAAAATCGTCGATGCGCCGGGTGCCGCGGCGGCGCTCCAGCAGGTCCACGACGATGAACAGCGCCGAGACGGTGAGCCCGTGGGAGATGGACAGGATCAGCGCCCCCTGGACGCCCTGGGGGTTGGCCGCCAGCACGCCGACGACGATCATGCCCATGTGGGCCAGGCTGGAATAGGCGACCAGGCCCTTCATGTCGCGCTGCACCAGGGCCACCAGCGAGCCGTAGATGATGCCGATGATGGCCAGCACCCAGATCCAGGGCCGCGCCGCCTGGACCAGGTCGGGGAACAGGGGCAGGCAGAAGCGGATCAGGCCATAGATGCCCATCTTGGACAGGACCCCGGCCAGCAGGATGGTGACGGGTGTGGGCGACTCCAGGTAGGCGTCGGGCAACCAGGTGTGCAGCGGCCAGATGGGGGCCTTGACGGCAAAGGCCAGCACAAAGGCCACAAAGAGCCAGAGCTGGGCCATCCAGGCCAGGGGCAGGTCGTAGAGCGCCAGCAGGTCGAAGGTCAATACGCCGGTCTGCTGCAGGTTGAGCACGGCCAGGGCCAGGATGGCGACCAGCATCAGCGCGCTGCCGGCCATGGTGTACAGGAAGAACTTGAGCGTGGCATAGATGCGCCGCTCACCACCCCAGCGGCCCAACAGGAAGTAGGCCGGGACGAGCATGGCCTCCCAAAAGATGTAGAAGAGGACCAGGTCCACCGCGGCGAACACGCCCAGCACCCCGGTCTCCAGGGCCAGGAGCAGGAGATAGTAGCCGCGGGCCTCGCCCTCGGGCCGGCCTTCCAGGAACTTCCAGGAGGTGAGCACGGCGATGGGGCTGAGGAAAGCGGCCAACAGGAGGAGCCACAGGCTGACGCCGTCGATGCCGACAAAGTAGCTGATGCCCAGCGACTGGACCCAGGGCAGGCGGTCGACGAACTGCATGCCCCCGGAGCCATAGTTGAAAAAGCCCCACAGCACACAGGCCAGGCCCAGGTCGACCAGGGTCACCAGGAGGGCCCACAGGCCCAGGAGCCGGCGCCGGCCGCCCAACAGCAGGCCCACCAACCCTCCGGCCAGCGGCAGAAAGATGACGATGGATAACAGCGGGAAACCAAGCGGGTTCATCCGGTCAGGTCCTCCCCTCGAATCCGCGCACGATTTACCAACTCAGGACGCCCCGCAGGACGAAATAGGCCAGGATGGCGACGACGCCGAGGAACATGGCCAGGGCATAGTTGCGCACCAGGCCGGTCTGCAGCCGGCGCAGGCCCTCGCCAGCCAGGCCGACCAACTCCCCGACGCCGTTGACGGCCCGGTCGATGCTGCGCTGCTCGACGGCGCCCGCCAGGCCCTCGCCCAGCATACGCAGGGGCTGGACGATGGCCTCCATGTAGGCCCGGTCGGCGTGATATCCGGCAAAGGCCAGGTCGTACAGCCGGCGCGCGCTCTGGGTCAACCGCCCGGCCAGGCCCCAGTTCCGGACATAGATCCACCAGGCAGCCAGGATGCCTGCCGCCACGGCCACGACGGACAGCCCGATGAGCAGCCACTCGAGCGTGGCCTCGCCTGCCGTATGCACCAGCGTCGAATCGGCGAAAACCGGCGCCAGGAACTCTTCGACGGCGCTGCCGATGCCCAGCACCCGGGGCAGGCCGATGTAGCCGCCGGCAAAGGCCAGGACCGCCAGCAGGGCCATGGGCACGATCATGACCCACGGCGACTCGTGCACGTGCCGCTCCACCTTCTTGTCCAGGCGCGACTTGCCATAGAAGGCGACGAACAGCACGCGGAAGGCGTAGAAGGCGGTCAGGCCCGCCGTCACCAGGCCCAGTAGCCAGGGCACGATGGCCCCGCCCTCAAAGGCGCCGCTGAGGATGGCCTCCTTGCTGAAAAAGCCGGAGAAGAAGGGCACGCCCGAGAGGGCCAGCACGCCGATGAGGAAGGTGCGGAACGTCCAGGGCAGCTTTTTCCGGAGCTCGCCCATCTTGAATATGTCCAGCTCGCCGCTCAGGGCGTGCATCACGCTGCCGGCGCCCAGGAACAGGAGCCCCTTGAAGAAGGCGTGGGTGGCCAGGTGAAAGATGGCCGCGGCATAGGCCCCGGCACCCAGGGCCAGGAACATGTAGCCGAGCTGGCTGATGGTCGAGTAGGCCAGGACCCGCTTGATGTCCTTCTGCACCAGGGCCACCGTCGCCGCCAGAAAGGCCGTCAGCGCCCCGATCCACATCACCCAGTTCAGGGCCGAGAGCGAGACTTCGAACAGGGCGTGGGTGCGAGCGACCATGTAGACGCCAGCGGTGACCATCGTGGCGGCGTGGATGAGGGCACTCACCGGGGTGGGGCCCTCCATGGCGTCTGGCAACCAGACGTGCAGCGGGATCTGGGCCGACTTGCCCGCAGCGCCCAGGAAGAGCAGCAGGGCAATGGCCGTCGCCGTCCCGGCAGGGATGGAGGCGGCGGCAGGTAGCACCTGGCCAAAGGCCACGCTGCCAAAGGTGGCAAAGATGAGCATGATGCCCAGGGCCAAGCCAAAGTCGCCGACGCGGTTGACCAGGAACGCTTTCTTGGCGGCGTTGGCGGCCGACTCGCGCTCGAACCAGTAGCCGATGAGCAGGTACGAGCACAGGCCCACGCCCTCCCAGCCGACGTACATCGTCAGGAAGCTATCCCCCAGGACGAGGATGAGCATCATAAAGACAAAGAGGTTCAGCCAGGTGAAATAGCGGTTGTGGTACTCCTCGCCGGCCATATAGCCCGCCGAGTAGATGTGGATGAGGGCACTCACGCCGGTGACCACCAGGGCCATCACGATCGAAAGCGGGTCCAGCAGGATGTTGGCCTCGACCACAAAATCGCCGGACACGATCCAGGAAAAGATGGGCACGATGCGCTGCCGGCCGGCGCCTCCGCCTTCGGCCTCGGCAGGCAGGCCCAGCATCTGGAAAAAGAGGACCGCGGCCATGGCAAAAGAGGCCACGATGGCCAGGCTGGCGATGGCCGCCACCAGGCGCCTGGGCAGCCAGCGCCCCAGGAAGGCGTTGATCAATACCCCGGCCAGCGGGAATAACGGGATCAACCAGACGTAATCGAGCAGCATATCCTTGGCTCCCCGTGTGGGCTCATCCGTGCAGCAGGTTGGCCTCGTCGACGTCGGTCGTCGCCTCGTGACGGAAGAGGGCGACGACGATCGCCAGGCCCACCGCGACCTCTGCCGCGGCAACTGCGATCACCAACAAGACAAAGACCTGGCCCTGGACGTCGCCCAGGAACCGGGAGTAGGTCAGGAGCGTGAGGTTCGCCGCGTTGAGCATCATCTCCACCGACATAAAGACGACCAGCGCATTACGCCGGATGAGGACGCCTACGGCTCCTACGGTGAACAGGATCGCGCTCAAGATCAGGTAGTACGAGGCCGGCACCATCACGCTCTCATTCCTCCAGTTTCGCCTTGGCCAGCACAACCGCCCCGACAATCGCCACCAACAGCACCACCGACGCGAGCTCGAACGGCACGGCAAAGTCGCCGACGAGGGCCGCACCGATGCTGCGCACGCTGCCCGCGGTCGCCGTGGCCGATGCCGTGCCTGTGCCTGCGAGCACGAGGGCCCAGACCACGCCGCCCAGGAGCAAGACGGCCAGCAGGCCGCCGGCAACGGCCTGGTAGCGCCGCGTGTCGGGTGACTCCTCGGCCCGCTCCATGCCCAGCAGCATGACGACAAACAGGAACAAGACCACGACGGCGCCCGCGTAGAGGATGATCTGGACCATGGCCACGAATTGGGCGTTGAGCAGGATATATAACCCCGCCAGCGAGCAGAAGTTGAGCAGGAGGAAGAGGGCGCTGCGCACGGCGCTGCGCTGGGCGACCACGGCGATGCCCGCCACGACGGCGAGCACGGCCAGGATGAAAAAGATGACCATCTCCATGAGCTGCCAGCCCTCCTACTTGCCCCGGGTCCCTGCCGCGGTGCCATCGTCCAGGATCACGGCGTTTGGTTCGGCAGGCTGCAGAAGCCGGTCCTGGGTGTAGATCAGCCCCTGGCGGGAATAGCCGGCCAGGGCAAACTCCCGGCGGAGCACGATGGCCCCCGTGGGGCAGGCCTCCTCGCAGTACCCGCAGAACATGCAGCGCAGCAAGTTGATCTCATAGATCTCGGCATAGCGCTCACCGGGCGAGCGCTGGATCCCGTCCTTGTTCTCCCCCGCCTGGACATAGATGCACTGGGTTGGGCAATAGGCCGCACACAACGAGCAGCCGATGCACCGCTCCAAGCCCTCGTAGGGTCCCTCTTCGTAGCGGCGCAATTCATGCCGTCCGCGGAAGCGGGGATAGAGCTTGACCGGCTCCTCGGGATACTGCACCGTGACCGGCTTGGTGAAAAAGTACTTGAATGTCAGCCCCATCGCCCGCAGGATGTGCCAGAAGCCGACGATTGAGTCTCTCAGCATAGCCATTTTCCTTGCCCAATGTGCCGGCGCAGCCGCCTACCAGCCCACCCCCGGCCGGTGCTGGCTACGAAATCGTGCACCCGAGAGCGGATCATAGGAACGCAACCACCGCCGCCGTGGCCAAGAGGTTGACGAAGGCCAGGGGCAGCATAAACTTCCACGAAAAACGCATGAACTTGTCGAACCGGACACGGGGTATACTGGCCCGGATCCAGACATAGAGAAAGAGGACAAACAGGACCTTGGCCAGGAAGAGGCCCACCCCGGCCAGCGGATGCAGGTCAGAGATGAGCGCTGGCCACTTCCAGCCGCCCAAAAAGATGGTCACCACGATGGCGCTGTTGACCACCATGGCCGTGTACTCGGCGATGAAATAGAGGGCGAACTTGATGCCGCCGTACTCGGTCATGAACCCCGAGACCAGCTCGTTCTCCGTCTCAGGCAGGTCAAAGGGCGAGCGGTTGCTCTCGGCCAGGATGGCGATGAGAAAGATCAGGAAACCGAGGGGCTGCAGCACCAGCAGCGGCCAGGTACCCTGAAAATCGACGATTTCGCGCAGGTTCAGGCTGCCGGCGAGCAGCACCACTGCCAGCAGGCTGATGCCCAGGATCAGCTCGTAGCTGATCATCTGCGCCGCGGCCCGCAGCGCGCCGAGCAGGGAGTACTTGTTGTTGGACGACCAGCCGCCCAGGACGATGCCATAGCTGCCCAGCGCGGCGATGGCCAGGAGGAAGAGCAGGCCCACCTCGATGTCGCCGACCCACAAGCCCACCCGCTGCCCAAACAGATCCACCTCCGGCCCAAAGGGGATCACGGCGAAGGTGATGAGCACCGCGGCAAAAGAGATCCCGGGCGCCATGACATAGATGATCTTGTCGACGTGATTGGGCACGATCTCTTCTTTGAAGATGGCCTTGACGGCATCGGCCAGCGGCTGGAGGATGCCGAACGGCCCTGCGCGGTTGGGGCCGTAACGCACCTGGAAGCGAGCGCAGATCTTGCGCTCCCCCCAGGTCATGTAGGCCCCGCCCAACAGGAGGACCAGCACGACGACGACGGCCTTGATCAGAGGGATCCAGAAATCAGCTACCCAATCCATACCCAACTCCCCGTACGGGCCATCTCGTTTCCATCCTATGCTTCACTTTACCACCTGCACCCGGGGCCACGTCCAGCGGTCGTCGAACAGCACGCTGAGTGGTGCGTCGTTCACATTCAATGGGGCAAACACCGTACCCGGTGCCACCTCGTCGCTCACCCTCACAGTCGACCGTAACCGGCCGGCCCGCGAGACAAGGGACACGCCATCACCGTCCGCCAGGCCATACTGCCCTGCGTCCCCGGGATGGATCATGACATAGCCCTCCGGCACGACGTGTTGCACCGGTTCGGCATGATGCAGCAGGGCGCCGCGATCATAGAGTAGACGGCCTGTGCACAGGACCAACGGATACTCGGGATCTTCTTTGGGGGTGACGGCGTTCACCCGGGTAAAGACCCGACGCTGGGCCTCCTGGGGTCGCGGAGGCTGCCAGCCACCGGCGAGCATGGCGGCTCGATCCAGGTTGCGGTAGCCGGGCAGGACCTTGGCCATCTCGTCCAGGACGTGCTGAGGGCTGGAGAAGGCCCAGGCGCGCTGCTGCTTGGGCGGCACCATGAGCCGGGCGAGTTGGGTGATGATCCACCAATCCGCCCGGGCCTGGCCCGGCGGGTACTTGGCGGCCGTCACGGCCTGGAGGCGGCCGGTGAGGTTGATGGCGCTGCCGTCACTCTCGGCAAAGCTGGTAGCGGGCAGGACGACCTCTGCCAACGAGGCGGTGTCGGTCAGGAACAGGTCTTGCACGACAAGGAAGGGGATCTGGCCGAGGAGGTTGCCTGCCACGCGGCAATGGCGGGCCGGGTCAGCGCCCAGGATCCACATCGCCTTGAGGCCCTCCTCACGGGCCGCAACCATCATGCCGTCAAAGTCCAGGCCCCTCACCGGTGACAGCGCGCTGCCCCAGAAACTGGCCATGCGGCTACGGACCCGGTTGTCGGTCACGGGCTGCTGGCCGGGATAAAGATCAGGCGCCACGCCCATCTCCAGCGCGCCCAGGGTATTGTGGTCCCACGGCACAAAGCCCGCTTCGACGCCGCCCAGGAGAAGGGCCAGGTTGGCGACCAGGTCCAGGGCAGGCCGCACCAGGCCAGCGCGCTGCTCAGAAGGGGCGCCTGTTGGCAGCAGCGCGGCGCTCCCGGCGGGGCCTTCTAGCAGCCAATTGGGCCCATAGAGGATGATGGGCTGCTTGGCCTGAGCCAGGAGCTCGGCCGCCTGGCGGATGGCCGCGGCCTGGACACCTGTGGTGCGCTCGACACGATCCGGCCCAAATGGCTCCAGCCAGGCCCGCACTTCATCCACGTTTGTGGCACGCCCCGTCCGGTCTCGAAGGCCGGTGTCCAGGAGAGCCCGCATGAGGCTGTTCAACAGTGCCAGGCCACTGCCCGGCCGGTAACCCAGCCACGGGCCCCCGTAGCGACTCAATTCGATCTTGTGCGGGTTGATGACGATGACCTTGGCCCCGTGGCGCAGAACCGCCTTCTTGATCCACAGCTCCACCAAAGGGGCCTCAGTGCTCGGGTCCGCGCCCAGGAGAACAATGACGTCCCGATGCTCCAGGTTGGGCAGGGACTGCAGTGGCGTCGCACCAGAGGGCATGCGCTCCAGGTGATCGAGGTTGTTGGTCTGGAGGACAGAGCGCACGAACCGCTGGAACAGGTAGCTGGCCTCGTTGCTGACCCTCGTGGAGCCCAGGCCCGCGATGGCCTGGGACCCATCCTGGTCCAGAACCGCCTTGAACCCCCGGGCGACCACGTCCAGAGCCTCGCTCCAGGTCGCCGGCTCCAGCTTGCCGTCCCGGCGGACGAGGGGCGTCGTCAGGCGTTCGGGATGGTCGACAAAACTGTGCGCGAAACGTCCCTTGTCGCAGACCCAGACATCGTTGATCTCCGGGTTCTCGCGGGG
Organism: Anaerolineae bacterium; assembly: GCA_023544525.1. Lineage (GTDB taxonomy): Bacteria > Chloroflexota > Anaerolineae > JAAYZQ01 > JAAYZQ01 > JAMJFU01. The sequence continues at coordinate 9,586 of JAMJFU010000079.1, forward strand.
CGTAATCCGCCGCACCTCGTTATTCTTGACCCCCAGGAAGGTATTGCAGCCCACCGAGCACAGCGGGCAAATACTGGGTGTATTGGTCAACTCCCAGACCCGCGCCTCGAAACGAAAGATGCGGCTGGTGAGCGCGCCCACGGGGCAGATGTCGATGGTATTGCCCTGCCACTTGCTCGTCAATGGCCGGCCCTGGAACGTCGTGAGGCGGGTACCGGCCCCGCGCCCAAAGAGGTCCAGCTCGTGATCGCCAGCCCATTCGTCCAGGAAACGGATGCAGCGCCAGCATAATACGCACCGCTCCTGGTCCAGCACGATGAATTCGCCCAGGGGATAGCGCTTGGACTTGTGGCGCTTCTCCTCGACGTAGCGGCTGTTCCCGGGACCGTCGAGCAAGGCCTGGTCCTGCAAAGGACATTCGCCGCCCTTGTCACAGACCGGGCAATCCAGCGGGTGGTTGGTGAGCAGGAACTCGATGTTGGCCCGGCGCGCCTCCACGGCCCTCGGCGACGTATGAACCCGGACAACCATGCCTTCGCGCACCGGCGCGGTGCAGGATGTCTGCAAGCCGAGCGTGCCTTCGATCTCCACCAGGCACATGCGGCAGGCGCCCACGGGCACCAGCTTCTCATGGTGGCAGAACGTCGGGATATGGATACCCGCTGCTGTCGCGGCCTCGTAGACCGTCCAGCCCTCAGGACACCCGATTTCCTGATCGTCTATGGTCAGATGAACCATCCGGTCAGTCGTCATGAACCGTAACCCTGTTCCCAGCGCCTACAAGCCTGGTTACCCATCTACCATGCACCGCTTTTCGCGGATATGAAACTCGTATTCCTCGCCGAAACGTTCGATGCTGCTCCGGACCGGCTGGACAGCGGCATCGCCCAGCGGGCAGAAGCTCTTGCCGGCGATGTTGTTGCAGATGTCCAGGAGCAGCGGCAGGTCCTCCGCCCGGCCCTCGCCCCGCTCGATCCGCTGCAGGATCTTGTACATCCAGTCGGTACCCTCGCGGCAGGGGATACATTTCCCACAAGACTCGTGCCTGTAAAAGCCTGCCAGCCGCGCCACCAGGCGGACAAGGCACGTCTTTTCGTTGACGACGATCACCGCCCCGGAGCCGAGGTCCGAGCCGACATCACACAGCGCCTCATAGTCCAGCCGGGCCTCCATAGCCACGTCGGCCCGCACCATCCGCGTGGAGGAGCCACCAGGGATGATGGCCTTCAGCGGGACGCCATCCTTGGGCCCGCCGCAGATATCGTAGACCAGGTCCCGGATCGGCGTGGACAAGGGCACCTCGTACACACCGGGCCGTTCCACGTGGCCGGACACAGAGAAGAGCTTGATCCCTGGGCTGAGCTCTGTACCCCACTGGCGGTACCAGTCCGAGCCGTTCAGGACGATGAAGGGCACGTTGAACAGGGTCTCGACGTTGTTGATGATGGTCGGTTTGCGGTACAACCCCTGGGCTGCCGGGAAGGGAGGCTTTAACTTCGGATGGCCTCGCTTGCCTTCGAGCGAAGAGAGCAACGCCGTCTCCTCGCCACAGATATAAGCGCCCGCACCCTGAATCAGGGATAGCTCCAGGTCATAGCCGCTGCCACGGATGTTTTTGCCCAGGAAACCGGCAGCGTAGGCCTGGTCGATCGCGTTGCGTAGCCGCTGATAGCCCAGGTTGTACTCGCCGCGGATGTAGATGAACGCGTGTTCGACCTCGCAAGCATAGCTGGAGACGATGATGCCTTCGATCACGCCATGGGGGTCATGCTCCATGAGCACGCGGTCCTTGAAGGTACCCGGCTCGCCCTCATCGGCGTTGCACACCAGGTAGCGCGGATAGACCCCCTTGGGCAAGAACATCCACTTCCGGCCCGTGGGAAATCCTGCACCACCCCGTCCCCGCAGGCCCGAATTAAGCACAACCTCCTTGACCTTCGAAGGCTGCCCTTCTTCGAGGACCTTGGCCAATGCCTGGTAGCCACCCTGCTGGACGTAGGTCTCGATTTGGTAGGAGTCGGCCACTCCTACGTTTCGCAGAAGCACATTCGTCTGCATCAATGCTCCTCGACTGTTGCTACTCGCCGTACAATCCCGACCAGCCCCACACGCCCTCGTTGCTCAAGCTAAAGAACTCGTCCTCCAGGATACGCTCGTGCATGCGCTCGTCTTCGGCCAGTTGCCGGAACATGGCCTGGCCCTTGGGATCGGCGGTTTCCTCGGCCAGGGCCTTGTAGCGCTCGCCGGCTATCTTTTCGTTTTCGATGGCCTTGGTGAGAATGGCTGCCTCGCCGGATAGCTCCTCGACGGATGTCGCCGAAGCTTCGCCGGCTGCGGCCAGGGGCGCAAACTGGGCCATCGTGCGTGCCTCGTAGTCGATGAATTCTCCCGTACCCTGCAACGAGTCTGCCAGCTCTGACAGCTTCTCATAATGATACTGCTCGAACGCGGCGAGCCGGCTCAGCAGATCCCGGCCGCGCGGATCCTGGACCTCTACCGCGGCCTGGGCATAAAAAGCCCGGGCCTTGAGCTCAGCCTCCATGGCAATGTCCAGCGCTTCTTCCAACCCTAGCTTCTGGGTCATAATCCTCTTCTCCCTCGTCCGCTGCCCTCAAGCGAGCTCGGCCAGGATCCGGTCGATCTTTTCCTCGGTCAGGTTCTCAAAGTAGTGCTCGTCTACCTGCATCATGGGCGCGGTGCCGCACGAGCCCAGGCATTCCACTTCCACCAGCGTGAACCGGCCATCGGCACTTGTCTCGCCGGGCTCGACGCCCAGCTTGTGGCCGAGATACTCAAGCAGGTGTTCCGCTCCCAGCAGCGAGCAAGCCACGTTGGTGCAGACATAGATCACGTGGCGGCCCACCGGTTGCCGCTGAAACAGGGTATAGAAACTGGCCATCGCCCCGACGCGTGCCGGCGCCAGCTCCATGATCTCTGCAACGGCATCGATGGCCTCTTCAGGGAGCCAGCCACCATAATCCTTCTGCGCCAGGTACAGGGCCGGCAGGAGCGCCGAATCCGGATCTGGATATTCGCCCCGGATCCTGCGGATCTCTTCCTTCGACTTGTCCGTCAGCACCCTTCCTCTAGCCTCCTGGTCTACGCTTGGGCCTGCCTAGCGATCGACCTCACCCAAGGTGATATCGATGCTACCGATCATTGTCACCATGTCCGAGAACATGCTGCCCGGAGCCATGATGCGCACCGCCGAAATGTTGGAGAACGATGGGCCGCGGATCTTGCAGCGGTAGGGCCTGGGCCCCCCATCGGACACCAGGTAATAGCCAAGCTCACCCTTCGGGTTCTCGACGCTGGCATATACCTCTCCGGGTGGCGGCGAGAACCCCTCGGTGACCAGCTTAAAATGGTGGATCAGGGCTTCCATGCTGGTCTCCAGCTCCTCACGGGGTGGGAGTGTAAGCTTGCGGTCGGGATCCTTGACCGGGCCAGGCCCGACCTCCTCGAGTTTCCGCAACCCCTGGCGGATGATGCGGGTGCTCTGCCGCATCTCTGCCACCCGCACCTTGTATCGGGCGTAGGCATCGCCTGCTGGCTGGGTAGGAATCTCAAAGTCATAGTGCTCGTAGCCGCAGTAGGGCGACGCCTTGCGAACGTCATAAACCACACCACAGCCACGCAGCAACGGGCCTGTGCAGCCCAAACCAATCGCTTGCGCGGTGGTGATGACGGCAATGTCCTCCAACCGCGAGCGATAGACTGGGTTGCGGGTCAACATGACCTCGTACTCATCCAGTCTCTTGTCGAACACTGCCACGAAATCGCCTACCGTCTTGGCAAAGGCCGGGGGCACGTCCCAGCGCAAGCCTCCGGTAGTAAAGTAACTGGTCGTGATGCGCGCCCCGCACACCATCTCAAAGATGTCCAGGATCTTTTCCCGCTCACGGAAGGCATACTGCAAGAGGGCGTGGATGGTGCCCGAGAGGTCAAGGGTTTGGGTGCCAATCCAGATCAGGTGTGCAGCCAGGCGCTGCAGCTCGAGCATGATGACGCGGATGACGTCCGCCCGGGGTGGCACCTGCGCGCCCAGCAGCTTTTCGACGGCCAGGATGTATCCCAGGTCATTGGACATTCCGGCCACATAGTCCATGCGGCTGGGATAGGTGGCGAATTGCTGATAGGTGCGGTGTTCGGCCGTCTTTTCAAAGCCGGAATGGAGATGGCCGATGTCCGGCGAAGCGTTGACGATCCGCTCGCCATCCAGCTCTACGACGACACGGAGGACACCGTGGGTTGCCGGATGCTGCGGGCCCATGTTGACGATCATGGTATCGTCTCGCCCGCTGAACCAGGGCGGGACATAGGACTCCGCGGGAGGGGCATCCATCGTCTGAGCACCCAGGTGCGCCAGTGCCGGCTCGTGCTGGTTGACCGTGAATTGGACCGGCTCACCACCCAGGGGATAATCCTTGCGCAGAGGATGTCCAGCCCAGTCGTCAGGCAGCATGATGCGGCGCAATTCGGGGTGCCCGCGGTACTGGATGCCAAAGAGGTCGAAGGCTTCTCGCTCGTGCCAGTCGGCTGCGGGCCAGACCGAACTTACACTTTCAACCGCAGGCGGCTCACCGGAGAGGGGCACCTTCAGGCGCAGCCGCCGGCCATGCTCCAGGGAGTAGAGCTGGTAGATGCCCACAAAGCGCGGCAGCAGGCCCATATCTCGCTGGTCAATCGCGCTGACAAAGAGGCAGAGGTCGTAGGCAAGCTCGGGATCGTCGCGCAGAAACTGGCAAACAGCGACA
>JAMJFU010000007.1 GCA_023544525.1 Anaerolineae bacterium
AGACCGCGCGCCGTCCCTCTTTGTCCACCAAAAAGATGCCGGCGTAGCAGAGGTCGAATCGATCGCGGATCAATTCCGCCGCCACGGGTAACAGCTGCTGCAGATCGAGGATCGAGCTGGCAGCCCCGGATATCTCGGCCACTGCCTCCAACTGCAACGCCCGGCGCCGGGCATGCTCCAATACACGCCAATCGTGGGCGGTGCCCTGGCCTGCTGCCTGCTCAGTCATCGGCCTTGCTTCCATCCGAGTCAGGCGACCCACCGCCGGGGTGCTGCGGAGTATCCTCCGTCGCCGGCTCCGGTGCCACTACAGGGGCTCGGCCGCGCAACTGCTCCTCGGTCCCCAGGCGAACATAGGCACGCGGCGCGCCAAGTGCCTTCGCCAGTTCAGTTACGGTGCTCTGCAGGATCGTCTCGATATCCACCGAGCGCCGCATGTTCTCGGTAATCTGCCGGATGGCCTGCTCCCGGGATGCGCGTCGCTGTGTCTCCTGGTACAGCCGCGCGCTCTCCAGGGCGATGCCCAGTTGGTCCACCAGGGTCTGCAACAGGGCAACCTCGTCGCCGGTCCAACCCCCTGCATCCTTCGGCTTGTATGCATCCAGCACGCCGATCACCTGGCCACGCACCTGGAGGGGCATCGCCAGGGTAGACATCCCGTCCAGCTCGCCGGAAACGGGGGTGCCATGCTGGACGGCGCTATCCATTTCCTCCCGCCATTCGCCGTCGCCTGCCAGTATGCCCTGGGGGTCGTAGCGCTGTGCCAGTTGGTGCCGTGCTCGGCTGAGCCGCTGCCAGTCCGCCAGGCTTAGCCGGCCGTACGCCCGCCGCTCGGCCTCGAGGCTCTGTTGGAGCTGCTCGAAGAGGCGAGCGTTGGCAATGGCGACTGCAATCTGATCGGCCAGGACCTGGAGTACGACCACGTCCTCCTGGCCAAAGGCACCTGCTTCGCGGCTCTGCACATCCAGGACGCCAATGATCTCTCCTCTCGCCTGCAGCGGTAGCGCGATTTCAGATCGCGTCTCTGGCAGATCGGGGTTATCAAAGTACACGCTGTCTGTGCCCACGTCCAGAGCGATGCGGTGCTCCCCATGGGCAGCCACGTGGCCAACCAACCCAACCCCAAGCTTTAGCTTATGGGCACGGGCCAGCATCCGCTGCCCCCCCTCCGACGAGGCAGCACACAATACGGCGAAGCCGCTCTGCTTGTCCAGCAGAAAGATGCCGCTATGATAGAAGCCAAAGCGGTCCGATACGAGATGCGCTACTTCGTCCAGCAGCGTATCAACGTCCTGCAAGACCACTGCCTCGCGGGCTACCTGGGCTGCCGTCCTGAGCTGGATATTTCGCTGAGCAAGGTCGGCCGTCCGCTTGATTACCTCTGCCTCCAGATGGCGGCGTTGCTCCTCCAATTGGGTGGCCAGCGACCGCGTCTCGCCGAGGGCACCGACCAGGCGTGGCACAATCTCGTTCTGGGCCACCACGATGAAGGCGCTCACCATGGTCATGACCACAGCATCCGTCACCCAGCCGATCACGTTGGTGGAGCCCGCTGGCTGAGCGGTGGGAATCCTGCCAGTAGACAGGGCCCAACCCATGCCCAACATGGTCACCGGCACAAGGGTCACCGATAGAATCGCCTCCTGCAGCCCAAGAAAGACGCTGGCCATGAACGGCAGGACCAGAAGGAAGACTCGGCCATTCCCCTGGCGCCCATCCGACACAAAGTCCATAATGGCCAGGCCATAGACAAGGCACATGATCACCGCTACCTGCCATGAATACGGCACCCGCCGCCAAAAGGCGATCACGGCCATGATCCCGTAAGCCAGCCAGTAGAGAGGAATAGACCAATACACACCCTGCGAAAAGTCGTAGACAGAGCCGGCGATCGCCGCCAGCGGACCGGCGACCACCAAGATGCGCAGGGCAGCCCGGATCAGCCGGTCCTGCCAAACACGCACATCCTCAAGCGGAGAGATGAGGGGTTGGAAGTCCCTCAAATCCTGGTCTGTCTTGTCCACTCGTCAGTTCCTTTTCTCAAGAGCGCTCCAGACATTCACTCCATGCCACGCGAGGGCATGCTATCTGGTGAGCCCCCAGAGCCCTCGTTCTCAGACCCATCTGTATCGACCAGCCGCAGGTCGAGGGCCACCAGCCCGAGCACGCCGGCAATCTCGCCAACCGCTGTGCTTAGCACGGTTTCCACGTCCAGGGACGCCCGCATCCGGCCTGTCGCCTGACTGGTGAGTCGCTCCCGGGCCGCCCTTCTCTGCGTCTCGTCCAGGAGCCGCAGGTTGTCGCTGACGAGGGCCAACCGGGCAACTACAGCTTCGACGGCTGCCATGTCAGCCGGCTGCCACGGCCCTGAAGCCTCCGGCCGGTGAAAGCCCAGAACACCGATCGTGGCACCGCGCAACCTGATGGGAAACGCAAGCAGATGATGCCCCGTCTCTGCTTGGACGCCGGTCACGGGACTGCCTGAAGCTCGAGCCTCCTCGAACAGAGGCTGCCACCATTCCTCTCCCATCTCACCTGAACCCCAGCGCTGCGCCGGCTTGGGGTGCTCGGCCAGGAAACGCTGCCAGCTCTCGGTGGCATAGTGGCGATACAGCGCATCAATTTCGCGCAGGCTGCTCTGAGCGTCGGCATAGAGCCGGGCGTTCTCCAAGGCGATCGCTATCTGATCCGCCACTGCCTGCAGGACCACCAGTTCATCCCGGTCGGAAACCAGCGGCTTGCTCGAACGGAGATAGAGGACGCCAGCCACCTGCCCACCAGCCTCGAGGGGCAGCGCCAGCTCCCCGGCAAAGTCCCTGCCGTCGGGCAGAAGGCTGCCGTCCCGGAGCGGGAGCCGTGCTGCTTGCACAACAGCAGCGGGGATAACCTGGCCTGTTGAGACAGGTACCCTGCGGGCAGTGGCAGCCGCTACCAACACCGGCTCGTCACCATGCTCGTCCGTCAAATAGATCTCGGCTCCCTCAAGGCCCAACTGCTCCGCGATCAGCTCCGCGGCACGAGCCAGCAACGCCTCGGGCTCAAGCAGACCCGTGACCTCGTGGGTGATGCGCGTCGACACCTCCAGGAGACGCGCGTAGCGGTCCAGCTCCTCTGAGCGGAACTGCAGCTGGTCGCGCGCGGTTCCAAGCTCCTCGGCACTCTCGCGGGCCGCTTGTAGCGCCTCCCGCTGAGCTTTCGCAAACAAGGTCTGCACAACGATCAGCATGATCAGCAACAGGCCAAAGAGCAACCCCTGGCCCAGCCATTGCGACAGCTCGAGGGAAGCCGCCCCGGCGATCCCAGCACCCTGCATCCAGCCAGCAGCCACTGCAACGGCCACGGCGCCATAGACCGTCACGCTTAGCAGAGCCATGACCAGGCCTGGACGGATGCCCAGCACGATCACACCCAGGGCAGGCAAGGCCAGCAGCAGGACCATACCGCTGCCCACCAGGCCGGCATTTACCATGAACGTAGCGGCTATCATATAGCCCAGGAAGAACAGGCCCCATGCTCGCAGCCGAGAGTCAAGCTGCCGGAGCAAGGCCAAGCTGACGATGAACGCACTTATCGCCAGCGCGAGCACTGGCTGGGATGCCCTCTGTGGCTCGCGCGCTGCCTGCAGGATGCTGTTCCCAGCCACCAGCAGCGCGGCGCCCGAGGCTATGACGAGCAGGATGTTGAGTATGCGCCTCCGCCAGTTCTGAACGTCAGCCTCGATCTCTGCTGCGACACGCTCGGAGGCCGGTTCTACATGCAGTCTTGTTCTGTCCTGCGACACTTCCGTCACCCTTTGTCCAGGCCGCATGTCTTCACTGGATCTCGCGGTCCTCCGCTGTACCGAGTTCGACATAGCCGCCCGCAGCGCCCACCAACCGTCCGGTCTGTTCCAGTGCCTCGCGGAGCAGCGAGTCCAGGTCGAAAGAAGCTGTGATCCGGTCGCTGATGCTCCGCAGGGCATGCTCCCGCCATGCCTGCCCTTGGGACTCTTCCAGCAACCGGGCACGGTCGAGGGCCGCCGCAGATTGCTCGGCGAGGATCTCGTAAAGCCGCAACGTCACCGGCGAGAACGGCCCGGGCTTGCCCCGATCGATGGCGACGAACCCGAGGCTGCGCCCACCCAGCCGCAGCGGCAAGATGACCAGCGCCTGGGTCCCTGTCTCCAGAAGCATGCTGCGGGAGCTTTCCGGCAGCTGTTCACTCTGCGCCATGTCCTCGATGACCATCATGCTCCTGGGCACCGAACGGGGAAACGCCGCCGGCGCGGGGCGGTGGCGATCCTCCCTGCGCCAATCGGCCAGGAAGGCCATCGCTTCCGCGCTGCCAGCCAGGCCTGTCTCCACGCGAGCCACCGCGCAGCCATCTGCCTCCGTCTCGCGGACAGAGGCTACGATGGCCTCAGCCACCTCCGCAGTGCTCGTCGCGGTTGAGAGACGACGGCTGATCCGAAACAGAGGGCTGGTGGCCTCCAGGAGCTCGGACTCTTCTGACAGCCTGCGCGCATTATCCACGGCCACCGCAACTTGATCGGCCACCAATTGCAGCAGGGCAATGCCTTCCGTCTCGAATGCTGCGGGTTGTGTCGACTGAACATCCAGAGCACCCAGGACCCGTTCACCGACGATCAGCGGCAAGGCTGCCTCGGAGCGGGTCCTGGGCAGGTGCGGGTTGTCAAAACGCACCGGTTCATTGCCGACATCCAGGGCGACGCGGGCCGCCCGCCCGGCGCACGCAGCACCCACCATCGACCGGCCGCCGACCTTCAGCCTGTGCCCTTGCTCCTTCATGATGCGCCCCGGCTCGCCAGTCCCAGCCTCCAGGAGGGCGTACTCCCCTGCCGGGTCCAGCAGGAAAAGGCCAGTGTAATACAGATCGAAGCGTTCGCGCACCAACGCCACGACCTCCCGGCACAGCCTGCCCAATTCCAGAATTGAGGCACTCGCCCGGCCCACCTCGATCACGGTCGTCAGGTCGGCGCTACGCTCTGCAACCCGCTCCTCCAGGTCCCTGCGTAACGACTCCAACTCGTGCAGCACCTGGCCGCGCTCCCTATCGCGCTCCTCCAGCTGCTCATTCAGGCGAGCCAGGGCGTCCTGGCGTCTGCCAGCCAGCGCTGCAAAGAGGCCCAGGAACAGAGGAGCGGTATCGATCACCCAATGCAGTGGGCTGGCCCGCTGCACCGAGAGCAAGCTCTCCAAGGTCAAGGGCAATCCCTGGAAGAGCAGGTCGAGGATCGTCGAGAAGGCAGGAAAGAGCAGGCCAAACAGGGCCCCATACACGGTGTAGCGCAGGGTCGCGCTCGGTCTCTGCACGCTCTTTTACCCCCTCGCCGGAAGGCCAGCGGCCGGATCGCACGGCAGCGTGAACGTAAAGGTCGAACCCACACCCTCTTCGCTTTCGACCCATATCTCCCCGCCAAGCCTCTCCACGACCCGCTTGCTTATGGCCAGGCCAAAACCGCCTCCACCAGCCCCATCGCCCCCCTCCTCCTGCCCACCATTGGCAAAGATCCGCTCCCGCTCGACGCGAGGGATCCCCGCCCCGGTGTCGCTGACGCTGATTTTCACGGCGCCGTCTGTTTCGGCGATCTGCAGGCGGATGCTTCCCTCATCGGTGTATTTGACCGCGTTCGACATCAGTGCCAGGATAACCTGCCGGAGTCGCTGGCCATCGGTGAAAAGGCTCGGCGCAGGCACAGGGACATCCATTGTAAGCCGGACTCTTTTGTTGCGGACCAGTGCCTGGGTCGTGGCCATCACTCCTTCCAGGATCTCCTCCAGATCTACCTCTGACGCTGAGAAAGGGGCTACCCCCAGCTCCAGCTGTGAGAGCTCTAACATGTCGTTGATCAATCCCAATAGTTGCCGTCCACTGTCGTGGATCGTCTCCAGGTCGGCACGCTGTAGATCGGATAGCGGTCCATCCAACTCCTTGAGCATGACGCGGGAAAAGCCGATGATCGAGTTCAGAGGCGTTCGCAGAGCGTGAGACATGTTGACCAGGAACTCGGCCTGGATCTCGTCCAGCTCTCGTAGCCTGTGGATCGTCTCCCGCTCCAGGCCATAGACCCTTGCATTCTCGATCGCGATGGCGATCTGATCTGCAAGAGAACGATATACCAACTGATCATCGTCGCCAAAATCCTCCGGGCGTTCGCTCTGGAGGTAGAGCACGCCCAGGATCTGTTCCCGAAGGCAGAGCGGGACGGCCATCTCGCAGGCGACCGGCGCCGCAGAGCCTTCCTGGTGAAGATCCTGGCGCAGAACGCGCCGGTCGCCGTGCGCCGCGACCTGGCCCACCAGCGAGGGCCCGTCCACTTGGAGCTCACGGTCCGTCAAAGGCACGCCAGCGCTGCCTGCCTGCCACACCGCCCTGCGACCGGTCTCGTCCAGCAGGTAGATGGATGCCGACTTGAGTTCAAACGCCCTGCCGATCAGAGTAGCCACCGTGTCGAGGAGCTGGTCGAGTTCCCGGATCGAAGAGGCCACCCGTGCCACCTCGGCGCTGATGCTCAGCTGCATGATATAGTAACGCGAGTTCCGGTTGGCCTCCTCCAACTGGGCGGTTCGCTCCGCCACCTTGGCCTCGAGGCTGCCGTACAGAACCCTGAGCTCAGCCGCCATGTGGTTGAATACCCGGGCCAGGACACCGATCTCGTCCTTGCGGACAATCGGCACCCGCTGGTTCAGATCGCCCCGTGCCATCCACGCCGCCGTTTCAGTCAGCTGGATGATGGGCCGCGTGATCCGCCGTGTGACCACGGCTGCAATGGCTGCGGTCATCAACGCCACAACCAGGGTGGCACCGATGACGAGCGCAGTCAGGTTCTCGGCGGGCGCTGCAAGCGCGTTCCGCGGCTGTTCGACGATGATACCAACGCCCAGCCTTGGACTCCAGAGGTAGGCGCCCATGACCGGGATGCCGTCCTCACCCGGGTAGCGGGCGACCCCCTGCCCGTGCGGCCCAGAAAGGAACCCCGGGGCCCAGCCGGCTTCGGCGCTCGGCAGAAACTGGCCCGCCTGTGAGACTATCTGGCCTTCCTCTGTAACGAGGCGAGTCGTGGCTCCTTCACCCAACCCTGGCGAGGCGCTGATAGCCCGCTCCAGCAGATCCCAGCTCAGTAGGCCAACCAGCAGTCGATCGTCCCAGCGGTAACCTATCGCCGGAAGCAACTCCCCAGGGCCCCCCGGCGCCCGGACAAAGACCAGCTTGCCATGGTTGTCCCCAACCGATCGCCAGTCCACAGCGCCTGTCGCAGGCACGCCAGTGCTGGCAATCGTTGTCCCCTGCGAAAGGCCTACCAGGGTCAAGCCCACAAAGGCCGGCTCCAGAGCCTGTGTCTGCACCAGCATCTGCCCACTGTCCACTCCCTCTTCCAGAGCGACAGCGGCCAGAGAAAGGGCCCGCTCCCGGGCCTCGAACCAAGCCCTCAGGTCCCCTTCCTTCAAGACGACGACATCTTCCAGCAAGGACCCCAGCCTGGCCTGGCTGTCGCGCTCGATCTGGTGGTAGGTGAAGAAGGCCAGCAGGCTGAGTGGAACTATGGCCAGGAGCAGGAAAGCGATAAGGAGGGTCTTGCCCAGACCACCCCGCATACCCAGGGGAGCAAAGGCTTGGGGCGAAGACTGGGAGAAGAGATAGGTCTTGATCGCTCTTATGGCCCGCTCTGCCATCGATTTCCTAACCTAGATCCCATACCAGTTCTCCGCTGAGGATGCGCCGGATTTGGTCAGGAAAGAGATCGACGTTGATAGGCTTGGCCAAAAAGCCATCGAACCCCACCGCCTTGGCGCGAGATAGGTTCACATCGCTGACATCAGCCGTAACCGCCACGACCCGCGTATCGCGAAAACGCCCATCCTCCCGGAGACGAGCCAGCACCTTGTAGCCATCTTCCTCAGGCAAGTGTATGTCCAGCAGGATCAGGTCGACCTGTGGCAAGACATCCCGGGCAAACTCCAGCACCTGCCAGCCAGACCGGCGCCATTCGGTCTGCTTTACACCCATGAAAGAGAGCAGCCGGGCCAGCAGGGCATAGTTCCTTACGCTGTCCTCGACGATCAGCACGTTGACGTCACCCAGGTTCTGAGCCATGCCGCTGATCACCCTTCCTCGTCCAGGCAGCCAACTGGTCAGAGCCCCAACAAGTCTGCAACCTTGACCGGCAGAAGATCCACGTCCAGGGGCTTCTGAATATAGTCCGTACAGCCAGCCGCCAGCGATTTCTCACGATCACCCTTCATGACATTGGCCGTCAAAGCAACGATGGGAGCACCGCGGACCTCGTCCATCTGCCTGAGCTGCGTCGCGACCTGGTACCCGTCCATGTCGGGCATGCTGATATCCACAAAGATGAGGGCCGGTCGCTCTCTGCGAGCGAGTTCCAGGCCCTCAATCCCATTGTCCGCCTCAAGAACCCGATACCCTTCGGCCTCTAGTATGCGCTTGACCAACGTGCGGTTCGCCAGATCGTCCTCAATATACAGGACAGCCGGGGGGTCGACCTGCTCGTTCATTCTAGCGCCTTTCTGCCGTTTTGCATGCTGCAGAGCCCATACGCTCGCTATGGGTAGACCACATTATAGCAGATAAGGTGGGGCCTGTCTATAGGACCAGAGTCATAGCCAGAGTGGGCCCTGAGTACTAGGCTAAGGTCACGGTGGGTGCCGGGAGCTGGATGGACGCCTCTGAAGGCAAGGCGCCGGACATACCCCGGCCTTGCCGCTGGCCAGAGCTGGTTGCCAGGGACAGACCTTGCCCAGAAGGCTTTTGCCATTCACTTCTCCTTGGGGTATAATCTCGTACTGGTGGTCAGCAAGACCAGCCCCCGCGGTTGGTCCTTACCCCAGCCCGCCGGCTCGGCGGCTTTGCCCTAGCTTGGCCGGTTCGCTCCATACAGATTCTGATCGGAGGAGACTGCCGTGGAAGCCCTGGTGACAGCACAGGATCTCTACCGGGTCGTGACACTCTCCGACCCTCAATTCAGCCCGGATGGGCAGTGGATCGCCCATGTCCGCACCTGGATCAACCAAGCCCGCGACGAATATCAGAGCGCGATTTGGCTCGCACCAGCCGGTGACGGGCGCCCTCGCCAGTTTACCAGCGGCGAGAGGCGGGATAGCAGCCCTCGCTGGTCGCCGGATGGCCGCTGGCTGGCCTTTACCTCTAACCGGGCGGGCGAAAAGAAGAAACCGCAGCTGTATGTCATGCCTACGGACGGCGGCGAAGCACTGCAGTTGACCGATCTGGAAAACGGGGTGGGTGCGCCCGCATGGGCGCCCGACGGACGTCGCATCGCCTTCACCTCCCGCGTCAATGCCAAAGAGATGGCCGCAGAGCAAGAGCCCGAGGCCGGTGCCGGCCAGCAGCATGACGAGGAGGACAAAGACGGGGAGAAGGACACCCCGGATCCGCGGGTCATCGAGCGCTTTGCCTACCGGGCCGAGACCAGCTATTTCGACGACCGGACTGCCCACCTGTATATGATTGAATTCGATCCGGAAAGCGGCCTGGCCCAGGGCAAGCCACAACGCCTGACCGAGGAGGAGCGCAACTATGCCGATCCGCGCTGGATGCCTGATGGAGGTGCCCTGCTAGCCAGGGTCGATCGCAAGCCTGGCGAGGACGACCTATTCTATTATTCCGACGTGGTGCGTGTTCCCCTGGATGGGGGCCCGGTGGAGCTGCTGACAGGGCCAGCTACGGCCGACGCCGGGGGGCGGCCCTCACCCGATGGCCGGTGGATCGCCCTTAATAGCGTGCCTGTCGCCGACTATACCACCGCCAACGAGCAGATCAAATGCATCCCGGCCAGTGGGGGAGAGCCCCGGGCACTGACCGCTGAACTCGACGCTCACGCTTTCGACCTCCTATGGACGCCCGACAGCAGGTATATCTGTTTCCTGGTTCCAGAACACGGCCGCGTCGATCTACGCCGGGTATCGATCGACGGCGGCCCAGTGGAGACCATAATCAGCGCCGATCGCGAGATCCTGGGCTATGACCTGGCGCCGGATGCGGGCAAGATCGCCTTTGTTGCCAGCACCGACCGAGCGCCATGGGACCTCTACATCGCCGACGTGGATGTGGCCGCTGAGGAGCCAGGTCATTCGCCAGAGCAACGCCTGACTGAGGTTAATGGCGAGTGGTTGGCGGCCAAGACATTAGGCGCTGTGGAGGATCTCTGGTTTGAAAGCACAGACGGTACCCCTATCCAGGGCTGGATCGTGCAACCGCCCGGCTTTGATCCGGAAAAGAAATATCCCCTTGTCCTCTCTATCCACGGCGGGCCCCACGCGATGTGGAGCCGCCACGAGTCGACCATGTGGCACGAGTGGCAGATGCTGGCAGCGCGAGGCTACGTTGTCTTGGCCTGCAACCCGCGGGGCTCTGATGGTTACGGACGGGAATTCCGCGCTGCCCTGCACAAGCGCTGGGGCGAGGTGGACCTGCCGGACCTTCTGGCCGGTGTGGAGGCGGTGCTGGCCCGCGGCTATGTGGACTCGGAGCGTTTGGTCGTCACAGGCGGCTCCTACGGGGGCTTTATGACCGCCTGGGTCATTGGACACGAGGACCGTTTCAAGGCAGCCGCGGCCCAACGGGGGGTATACGATCTGATCAGCTTCTACAGCACCAGCGACATCCCACGCCTTACGGAGTGGGAGTTCGATGCCGCACCCTGGCAAGACCCGGAGCTGCTGTGGAAATACTCACCTCTCTCCCACGTGGAGGACATCCATACACCCCTTCTCTTGATCCACTCGGAGAATGACTTCCGTGCCCCGATCCCGTCAGCCGAGGGGCTCTTTGTGGCCCTGCGCCGCCTCAAGCGCCCGGTACAGCTGGTCCGTTATCCGCGCGATGGCCACGAGCTCTCGCGCAGTGGCGAACCCAAGCACCGCGTAGACCGCCTGGAACGCATTGCCGATTGGTTCGACAAGTACACCAAATGAACGCCAAGCGCCAGCTAGCCATCAGGACTGAGAACCTGGTCCGGATCTACAAACTGAAGCCCGGCCGGAAAGAGAAAAGGGAAGCGCGTAAGAAGGGCGGCGAGGCACCCGAGCTCAAGGAACTGGTTGCCCTTGACCACGTGGACATGGAGGTTCATCAAGGCGAGATCTTTGGCCTTTTGGGTCCCAACGGAGCCGGCAAGACCACGCTGATCAAAATCCTGACCACCCTGCTATCACCTACGTCTGGACAGGCATGGGTAGACGGCCTGGACGTGGAGACTCGGGCAGCCGAGATACGGCGGCGCATCAACATGGTGGCTGGCGGGGAGACCTCGGGCTACGGCTTGCTCACTGTCCAGGAAAACCTGTGGATGTTCGCCCAGTTCTATGGCCTGGACAACAAGACCACCAACGAGCGCATCCACGAGCTGCTGGAACTCGTAGGCCTGGCAGATCGCAAGAACACCAAGATCTCGGATCTGTCCACGGGCCTCCGCCAGAAGATGAACTTTGTCCGCGGCTTTATCACCGATCCGCAGATCGTCTTTCTCGACGAGCCCACACTGGGCCTGGACGTTGGCTCGTCGCGAGAAGTGCGCAATTATGTCAACACCTGGGTCATGGACAGGCCGGAAAAGACGGTGTTGCTCACCACCCACTACATGGCAGAGGCCGACGAGCTGTGCGATCGCGTGGCCATCATAGACCAGGGCAAGATCCTCGCCTGTGATACCCCGTCCACTCTGAAGCACACCCTGCAACGCGATGCGGTCTTTCGGCTACAGGTCACCTACCTCCCGGAGGCTGCTGACCTGGTGTGCCACATCGAGGGAGTACGGCAGTGCGTCCATCGCCATGACGATGAGTGCACCGAACTCAGCCTGATCCTGGAAGGGGAGGATGTGTTGGCCCCGGTGATCGCCCGCCTCAGCGAGAACGAGGCGCGTCTACTCTCGCTGGAGAAGCGCGAACCCACGTTGGAGGACGTCTTTATGGCGCTCGTGGGCCGCAGGCTCGATGAGGACACCAGCCACCTGGCTGACGAGGCGTAGAACGGAAGATCTTGGCTCCGACCGCCAGGCCTGACCCGCGACGATAGCCTGATCAGACCGCTTGGCGCCCCCCGCCGGCAGAGAATGCTCGCGGGCTTATTTGCCGATTTATGCGGAAGCTGCTATACTTGAGCTCCAACTAGGCGCCAGGCTGGCGCCATCTCTGCCATGACGGCCCTACCCAAGACAGTTCATCGCTTGCACGCTCCCACCATACCAAAGGAGGGGACATGAGCTACGAAGACATACCCGGTCCTGCCCTCATCGTCCAGCACACAGGACAGGTTTTCCCACTCACAGCTCAGGTGGTCACCCTGGGCACGGCTGAGGACAATACCATCGTCCTCGCCGATCCCGAGGTCTCGGTCTACCACGCTCGGGTCAGCTGGGATCCCGACTCTGGCGCTTACTTTCTCGAGGATCTGGGCAGCGTAGAAGGGACTTACATCAATGAGCGCGCCATCGTTGGACCCCGGATGCTGAACGACGGCGACCTGCTCCGCCTGGGCAATACCACCATGGAAGTATACCTCGGGCCCGGAGGCCTCTTTGGCGAGGAGGAACGCAGGAGCCCCTTGAAGAGCCCTCTGGTCGCGGGGCTCGTCGTTGCCTTTCTGGCCGGCGTCACCATCTTGTGTGTGCTGCTCTTCTCTCTGTTGTTCTTTAGCAGCAGGCGGGGAACTCCTACCGTCACGATCCAATCGCCCGCCGAAAATTCGCGCATTGCCGCCGGCAGCCAGGTCCCCTTGCAAGTGAGCGCGAGCGGGGCCAGCGACATCACTCTGTTGGAGGTCAGTGTCGATGGCGTCCTGGTTGCTACCGGCTCGAGCCCCGACAGTGCAGGGACTTCACTGCTTACGGTGGTCAAATCATGGGTCTTTGATACACCGGGAGAGCACCAGATCTCGGCCCAAGCGTTTACTGCCCGCGGCCGGGTCAGCGAGCTTGCCACGGTCGAGGTGACGGTCTTGGGTGCCGAAGCGACCCCTACGCCTGAACCTTCAGCCACGCTGACACCTACGCCTACCGAAACGCCAGAGCCGACACCCACTTTCACGGCCACACCGGAGCCGCCGACACCGGAACCCACCATCCCTCCGCCACCAAGGATCGAGTACTTCCAGGCGAGTCCCGCGACGATCAGCGCTGGAGACTGCACGAATCTACAGTGGGGGCGCGTGGACTATGCAACCGATTTGAGCATCGAGCCCGAGATCGGCGCCATCACCGCGCCAGGTTCTCGAGAAGTCTGCCCTTCCGAGACTACGACCTACCTTCTCACCGCCTCTGGGCCTGGCGGCACAAGCACCGCGTCGACGACGGTCACGGTCGTCGGAGGACTGGCCGATCTGGTCATCGAGGGCATCAGTTTCGAGCCAAGCCCGCCCGTCCAAGATCAGGAAACCGACGTCCGGATCACCATCCGCAACTCCGGTGACGGTACGGCCCGGGCCTTTGACTGGGAGTGGCAGGCAGGCTCCGATGCCTTCTTTGATGGGCGCGTTAGCGGCCTGGAGCCAGGCCGCACAACTGTGGTAGCTATCACGTGGACGCCCGTCAGAGCCTACGCAGAACTCGGCACCCAGGCCCGCGTGGACACGGCAAACGAGGTGGTCGAAGACGACGAGACGAACAACCAGTTCACGGCTGTTGTGCAAGTGCTCGAAGCTCCTGCTGGACCTGAGGTCACGGTGGTGCGCAGCGATGCCGCCCTGGATGGCTTCCTGCTGAATGACGGCACCGGCAGCGATATCCAGGATATCATTGTCGGCAACGGGCGAATCGTCGAGCCCACGGGCGAACTGGTGTCGCGGGGCTTTTTGAGTTTCGATCTGGCAGACATCCCCTCTGGGGCTACCATCGAAGGCGTCGAGCTCCGCTTCTACCAGAAAGCCATCCAGGGTGCGCCGTACGACAAGCTGGGCAACTTGATGTTGGAACAGATCGATTACGGCTCCAGCCTGGAGCCCGGGGCCTACGACCTGCCGGCCCTTGACTCGGCAGGCTTGGCTCAACTGCCAGCGCCTAAAAGCTGGTACATCCTCTCCGACCCGACCATCACCTCTTGGGTGCAGAGAGCACTCAATGACGGCCTGAACCGCTTCCAGTTGCGTCTCAGGTTCACGCAGGAAACTGATGATGATGGCGAGGAGGACTGGATTTCGATCCAGCCGGGCGGCCCCGTACTCAGCAGCCCGAATGCGCCAGCGCTGACCATCACATACAGGCCATAGGCAGCAACGCATCGCCAAACCTTGAGCTCCGGCTGGCTCGTTCGCCGGAGCTCTTGTTCTGCCTGGTCCGCGGTGCCCCGGCCATAGGGAGAGCCTGAGGGCCACGAGGCAGAGGCTGGACGAACCTCGCTGGCGACCTTTGACCATAGATCTCTGAGCTCTCCAGAAGGGCAAGCAGTCTTCTTTGACAGGACGGCCCGAACGTTGTATAATTCTTCCTGCAATGGCCTGCTTCTGGGGCCTCTTGCCGGAGCGGCCAGTGACGTCAAGAGCGCAGTCATTCGGATCGAAGCTCAGGGCAGTTTTGTCGAACCCGGCGTTGGGCTCCAGATGAACGTGGCGGGCAGCGGTTCGGGCTTTATCTCGGGGCAACCCTCTCTGCTTCTCCCGACTTGGCGGGCTTCAACGACAGCTATGACACACCCGGCCTGTTTTTCGGTGCCTCCAACGTACTGGTCGCGGAATACGACCCAACCAGCTTCCTCGACGATATGAACTTTGCCGATGCATGCCTGCTCGATGGGCGATACGAATACGACGATGGCTACTATGTGGGCTTCTATGATCTGTACACCGACTGCGGCGACTCGCTGAGCTCCATCGTCAACATAGCCGCAGAGCCCGAAGACGGGTCTTTCCTCGTCTGGGTTATCGGCCAGCTTCTCAGCGATGCCGACGTGGACGCATTCAGCCGCATCATCGACACCTTCCAGGTGGTGGGTAACCTGCCATGATCCCGGCCAGCGCCTGCTGGCCTGTACCCAAGGTGGAAAACCACGTTTGGTTTGCGTTGCATCCCAAACGTGGTATAATGGCGCCATGAACAGCGCCGAGGAAAAGAACCGGTCCAGCCCTGTCCGAAAGCTGGGTGCTGGGCTGCGGCTTTTGGCCACATTCGCCCTCCTGTTGTTGCTGGTGGCCATAAGCCGGTGCGCCGCGACCGACTTGCCGGGCACTGCGACTCCGACAGTGGTGGCAGAGAACGCCTTCTTGCAGGTAGCGGTTACGCCTCAGGGGGCCCAAGTTTATGTAGACGGGCTGCGCAGCGGTACCACCCCTGTTTCGCTCGAGTTGCCTGCAGGGCAACACACCGTCCGTGTCGAGCACGAGGGCTTTGAGCCCTTGCTCGAGACGGTCGAGCTGTCTCCGGGACACGAAGTTGTGCTTGACGGTGAGCTCACGCCCCTGTCCACCACGCGTGTCCCCACGGTCACCTCCACCCCAGCGGAGCCACCGGCGCCAACGCGGTTGCCAGATCTTGTTATCCAAAGCGTGCGGATCGAGCTGGAGACGGGGGGCAGTTGCGACTATGAATCCACCGAGCTCGGCGTCCGCCTCTCGATCCAGAACACTGGCCAGGCCGATGCTGGTCCCTTTGTCGTTGAGGTCAACGACGCTCAGCAAGAGGTCCCAGGGCTTCCCAGCGGCCAGGCAGTGTCCCTCTGGAGCTCTGGCTACGTCACCGGTGGTGAGAACACGGTCCTGGTAGACGCTACCATGCAGGTCGACGAAGGGGACGAGGACAACAACTACTTCTCCCAGATGGTGCCCATCCCCACACTACCGCCTACTTGCACACCCCCGCCTGCCGCCGCTGCCACGTCCCCACCTGCGCGAGCTACAGCCACCCCTATCCCTAACCAGGGCGCGAGCTCCAACCCTACACCCGTGCCCTCGAGCACACCAGTGCCTGACAGGGTGGTGGTCCATGAGGGGGAGGTGACGATACCCACCCTATCCTATAAGCCGTTCCTGCAGCCGGCCTGGAGTGAGACCTTTCGCATGCCCTTTCTGGTCCTGGACCGGGCGGCTTACGAGGCATCCGATCCTCGTCCTGTGGACGTGAGCTACCACACGTTGACGGTGGAAAACGAGTACCTGCGCTTGGTCTTTTTGTCCGAGCTGGGCGGACGGCTCTACGAAGTCGTCTACAAGCCCACCGGCCATCGCCAGACCTATCGCAATCCGGTACTCAAGCCGAGCCCATGGGGGCCGCCGGAGCAGGGCTGGTGGTTGGCTGCGGGTGGTTTTGAATGGTGCCTGCCGGTGGAGGAACACGGCTACGAGTGGGGGATCCCCTGGCAAGTCTCGACCCGGCGGGATCCGGCCGGCGTGACTGTATTCCTGCGCGACAGCGATGCACCCGACCGGGTGCGGGCCGAGATTGCCGTCCGGCTGGAGGCAGGACAGGCCAGCTTTACCATCCGGCCCCGCATCGAGAATCCTACGGGCAGCGCCGTGGCCGTGAGATATTGGACGAATGCCATGTTGGCGCCCGGGGGCCGCAACGCACCTTCCGCCGGCCTGCGTTTCGTCCTGCCTAAGGCGGTGACTTCGATCACTGTCCATAGCCGGGGGGACGACGCCTTACCAGGTTACAACGAGCGCATGCCCTGGCCCATCGTGGACGGCATCGACCTCAGCCGCCTGGGCACTTGGAACCGCTGGTTGGGCTTTTTTGAGGATCCTGCCCAGGGCGGGTTCATGGCCGTATACGACGAGGGATACGACGAAGGCATGGTCCGCGTCTTCCCTCCAGACGCCAGTCCGGGCGCCAAGGTCTTTGCCTTCGGCTGGCAGGATCCCATCTCAGCGGATAACTGGACGACCGATGGCTCCGGCTATGTCGAGATCCACGGTGGGCTGGGCTCCACCTTTGACGACAGCGTCGCCATTCCTGCAGGCGGTCACCGGCAGTGGACTGAAACCTGGTACCCGGTCGGCGGGCTGGGAGGGCTGAGCTATGCCAACGGAATTGCTGCACTGAACCTCTCAGCGGGAGATGGCCTGGCACACATCGCGGTCGCAGTGACCCAGCCCCGCTCTGGCGAGTTGGTGCTGTCCTTAGACGGCATCGATCGCTGGCACGAACAGGTCAACGTACAGCCCGGCAAGCCCCTCCGGCGGGAGATCCCTCTTGACGATGCCCCCCAGCGCGGCCGGCTGGCAGTTCGTTTCGTGGACTCTGACGGTGCCGTCGTAGCCGAGTATGGTGCCGACTTGGGACTGAAATGATCAAACTGCTGCGCAAGCGACGAGAACAAGAAGAAGAGCCGGCACCGATCCCTGTGCCGGCCGAATTGCCTCCTCTGGAAGGCCTGGTCGAGGATCTCGAGCCCGAGCCTCGACGCATGCGGCGGACATGGCTGTGGACACTTGCCGCCGCCATAGCCGTGCTTCTCCTGATGCTCTATGTCGCGGTCCTGGGAGGGTTGGCCATCTATGATGGCCTGAAGGACCGTTCTGTCGTAAACCAGCAGATCGCGCAGGAGCATTATGCGCTGGGATTGCAGCACTTTGAGGCACAGGACTTTGAACTTGCCGTGGCCGAGTTCGATCTTGCCCTGCGTTACGACGCGAGCCTCCGCGATGCGCGAGACTACCTGCAAGAAGCCAAAGATAAGGTCAAAGCAGAGGCTACACCCACCTCCGAGACCCGCCGCGAAGCCGCGGTGGCGCTCTACCGGCAGGCTGTCACCCATTACGAAAACGGCGTGCTGGAACAGGCTTTGGCTGCGCTTGAGAACCTACGCGGGCTGGATCCCGAGTATCAGGCCGAGAACGTACAGACGATGCTGGTGACAGCCCACCAGCGACTCGGTCTTGACGCGGCAGCCGAAGGAGAGATCGCCGAGGCCACCAGCCACTTTGAGACGGTATTGGCCATGGTACCCGGCGACCAGCACGCGCAGGATCAGCTGAATCTGATCCAGCTCTACACCGCGGCCTTGAGCTACTGGGACCGCGACTGGACAGCGACGATCCAGGCACTCAAAGGTCTCCGTGCCCTGGCTCCGGACTATGCAGACGTCGAGATCCGCCTGCATAACGCCTATGTACTGAGTGGTGACGACCTGGGTGAACAGGGAGACTGGTGCCGGGCCGCCGACCAATACGCCGCGGCTGTCGAGGTACTACCCCTGGAGCGAAGCGTCGACCGCCGAGATGACGCACGCATCACGTGCCAGGCCACCGCCGAGGCACCCACCCCGAGGCCTACCTCACGGGCGACAGCCTCGGCAGGGGTGGACTCGACCCCAGGGGTCCAGTCTACGCCCACGGCTGCGGCTGGGCTCAGCTTCCAGAGTTCGGGCCGTATTGCGTTTAGCAGCTACGATGCCATGCGCCGCCAGCACGACATCTATGTCGTGGATCTGCCCCAGCGGGATGCCCAACTCCTTCGGGCAGAGGCCAACCAGCCGGCATTCCGGCCGGGCGGCGGGCGCCTGGCCTACCGGAGCCTGCACCCCCAGCACCTAGGACTCTCGATCTTGGATCTGCGTGGTGGCGATCCTCTCGAGATCACGGTCCACAGTGAGGACTCGGCACCGACCTGGTCACCCGACGGCAACCAGATTGTCTTTGCTTCGAACAAGCACGGGGACCGCCGGTGGCGACTGTATTCGATCTCGCCGGGGGCGGTCCGGGGGGAGGGGGAGGAGTGGGCCTACGGCCAGATGCCCGCCTGGGCACCAGATGGCAGTCGCATCGCCTATCAGGGTTGTGACGAACGGGGAGGAGACTGCGGTATATGGGTCATGCAACCCGGTGGCACTCGCCCCGCACGGCTGACAACCGGTGCTAGCGATACCGCACCCGCTTGGTCCCCGGACAGCAGCCAGATCGCGTTCATCTCGTCGCGCGCTGGCAACTGGGAGATCTACCTGGTCGACATTGCCACGGGCCGGGAGCAGCGGCTGACCGACCACGCCAGCGTCGACGCAGCCCCGACTTGGTCACCCAACGGGCGCCAACTCGCGTTCCTATCCAACCGCCAGGGTGGCTGGGCGATCTATATCATAGACATCAGGTCCGGAGCGACCCAGAAGGTGATCGCAGCCGGCAACGCCTATCCCAACCCTTTGAACGAACGCATGTCCTGGATCCCTTAAGTTGCCCGCCTGGACTTGAAGGCCCAAAACCCTCCCAAGGAGGTCGCCGATGCGCATTGCAATCACGGGGCACAAAGGTCAGTTGGGAACAGTCCTGCAGCAGGTCCTGGTTGCTGAGGAAATTGTGGGCCTCGACCTGCCTGAGCACGATATTACCGACCCGGTCTCTATTGTCGAAACCGTGACCGCCCTGGAACCTGACGTGGTAGTCCACACCGCGGCCATGACCAACGTAGATGGCTGCGAGCAGAACCCTGACCTGGCCTTCCGTGTCAATACCCTGGGATCGCAGAACATCGCCCTCGCCTGCAGCCGTTGTGGCGCGGCCATGGTGCACGTCAGCACGAACGATGTATTTGATGGGCGCCTGGACCGGCCCTACTACGAGTGGGACACGCCGAGCCCCCGCAGCACCTACGCACGCTCCAAGGCTGCTGCCGAGTTTTACGTCCGCACGCTCCTCAACCGGTTCTACATTGTGCGCACCGCCTGGCTCTATGGTCGTGGCGGCGATAACTTTGTGACCAAGATCATGGCCGCCGCCGACAAGCACGGTGCCATCCGCGTCGTCACCGACGAGGTCAGTGCCCCAACCTACGCGCCTGACCTCGCGGAGGCCATCGGCCAGCTGATCAAGACCCGGCACTATGGCATCTATCACTTTACGAACGGCGGCATCTGCTCTCGCTTTGATTGGGCCAAAAAGATCCTCGAGCTATCGGGCCGGGCTGACGTTCCGGTTGAGGCTATCACCACGGCCGAATGGACCCGCTCCGCCGCACCACCGCTCTACGCACCTATCCTCAACTTCGCAGGCGCTGAACTGGGCATCACCCTTCGCCCATGGCAGGACGCGCTCCAGGCCTACTTTGATGGATAGTCCCTGAGGCTCTGGCTATGGATCCCCGATCGACGGACCCGGCTCCCAACCGTTCCGGCACACCACCGGCACCCACCCGTGGTGCCACTCCCCTGGTTTCCATCATCATCCCCAACTGGAATGGGATCCAACACCTGCCGGTCTGCCTGGATGCCCTGCGGACCCAGACCTACAGGCCCTTGGAGGTAATCCTCGTCGACAACGCCTCCACCGATGGATCCCAGCAGCTGGTGATCGACCGCTATCCAGAGGTACGACTCCTGGCACTTCAGCGCAATCTGGGACTGACCGGGGGCAACAACATGGGGTTCCGCGCTGCAGAGGGTGAGGTCCTGATCTCCCTGAACAACGACACAGAGGCGGATCCGGCTTTCGTCGAGGCCCTGGTCACCGCCCTGGCGGAACATCCTGAAGCCGGCATGGCTGCCGCCAAGATGCTGCTCTTTGACCGCCGCGACGTCATTCACTCGGCCGGCGACGGATATGGGCTGGACGGCATCCCCTTCAACCGCGGCGTCTGGCAGCAGGACCAGGGCCAATTCGACCGGCCGGACTGGGTCTTTGGCGGCTGCGGTGGGGCCGTCGCCTATCGCCGGGCACTGCTGGACGACGTGGGACAGTTCGACGAATCCTTCTTCATGTATTGCGAGGACGTGGACCTCAACTGGCGCGCCCAATTGGCCGGCTGGCGCTGTTGGTATACGCCCGAGGCTATCGTCTATCACAAGCTCAGCGCCACCGGCGGCGGCCCTATTGCCAGTTTCTACACTGGCCGCAACACCCTGTGGGTGATCGCCAAGGACTACCCGGGCACACTCCTGCGCAGATACTGGCCTCGCATCGTGAAGGCACAGTGGCAGGTGAGTCGCGAGGCCCTCCGTGCCTGGCGTGGTGCCTCGGCCCGGGCCCGGATGCGGGGCCAGCTCGCCGGCTTGCTCGGATGGCCCAAAATGCTCGGCCAGCGTAGGGCTATCCAGTCGAGCCGGCGAGTGACGGACGAGTACCTCGAGGCACTACTGCGCCCAAGGGCAAGTTAAGCCCCGTCTTGAGCTCTGGCCTCCCCAAGCCAGGGGTCGGATTGTGGATGCCCCTGTGATCAGACAGGCACATCTACGACAACGATCGTTCCCCTTTCGGCGCTGGTCAGTACCTTGAAATAGCCGCCCAGACGCTGAGCGCGCTCCTCCATGCCAATCAGGCCGAACTGGCCCATCAAGCCGAAATCTCCCGGCCGTCCAATGACCGCAAAGCCGTTGCCGTCATCGTGGACCGTGACCCGGATCCTGGCACCACGAAACTCTACACCCACGACAACTTCGGATGCTCCCGAGTGCCGGCGGGTATTGTTCAATGCTTCCTGGACGATCCGGTATAATTCCAGTTCCGTCTCAGGTCGTAGACGGCGCTTCTCACCAGTGACCTCTAACCTTGCCTCGACGCCCCTCGACCCCAGATCCGATATCAGTGCCTCAAGCGCTGCCAGAAGGCCCAAGTCATCCAGGATCGGCGGACGCAGATCCCGGCTGAACCTGCGCACGCCCCGCACCATTTCTTCAACCCGTGCCTGGAATTGCTCCACGCGTTCCGCTGCCGATCCCGATAGCCCCTCGTCGACAGCCAGTGTGTCTATGCGGCGTGACAGGTCGATCAACCCCTGGATCGTGTCGTCGTGCAGCTCCCGGGCGATCCGCTTTCTCTCCTCTTCCTGAGCCTCCGTGATCTTGCGCACATAGTGGCGCATACTCTCGCACAGTCGCGCGTTCTCGACGGCCACGCCAACCTGGTGTCCGATGGCCGCAAACATCTCGCGGTCGATGGCATCAACCAGGTGAATGTCACGCAGGTAAAAGTCCATCACGCCCAATAGATTGCCCTTTGAGGTCAGCGGCACACACACATGTGAGTGGGGTTCATGATACGGGCAGCGGGTGTGGTTTGGATGTGCCAGTGCGTCGCGCACGATCAATACCTCGTTCACCTCCGCCGTCATACCACACAAACACTCACCTATAGGGACCTTCCTCTCGCGCTCCAGGACCTCGGGGGGCATGCCCCGGTGCGCACGAAGGTGCAGCATCTGACCCCGAGGATCGACCAAAAAGATCGCACCCCGCGGCTCAAGGCTCCCGACCACCTCCAGCACTCGATCCAGCGCCTTGTTGAGCATGGAATCCAGGTCGTAAGGTCGCGTCAGGGTGAGGGCAACAGCATTGACCGTCGCCAATTGCTCGACCGCTTTCTGGCGCAGCCGTTTCTCCCTTTCCTGAACCTCGATCAACCACACTAAGACCAGGCCCACTACGGCGACGCCAATGGTCTCGAACAGGGCATCTGCTGGCAGCTCGGAGATCCAAATGACCCGGGGCAACATCACGGCCACGGCCAGACCTAGGGTCACCACGCCGCCCAGGTATCCAAAGGCCAGTGAACCCGCCACGACCGGCAGCAAGAAGATGATACGGACCACTGCTTGTCTGGTCATGGGAAACGTCGTCGTAGGAGCCGCCGGGATCGCATAGTGGAAGAAGCTGCAGATCGCCAGCATGACCAGCACAATCCAGAAGTATCGGTTTGCCAAGATGTCTTTCAATCTATCCACTGTGCCTCTGCTATGCGGTTTCATCCAGATCGATCCAGCCTTCCCGCAGCGCCCGCACGACCGCCTCAGTGCGTGAGCCTGCGTCGAGTTTGCCAAAGATGGCACTCAGATGGGCTTGGATGGTCCGCGTACTCAAGTCCAAGTGGTGGGCGATGTCCCTATTGCTCATTCCCTTTGCCGCCAGCTTGAGTACATCAAGCTCCCGCTCGGTAAGGGGCTGTGGCTCATCCAGCCCCTGCGGCTTGTCCGCAGACCGGGTGAAATGATCGATTACCTTGCGGGCGATCACGGGATGCAGGACAGACTCGCCGGCATGGACGGCCCTCACTGCCTCGACAAGGTTGCGCCCTCGGACGTTCTTCAGCAGATAGCCAGCAGCCCCTGCCTCCAGCAGGGCAAAGACGTACTGGTCGTCATCGTACGCCGTGAGGATCAGAACGGCAGTGGACGGGCAGAGTTCTTTGATCTTTCGAGTTGCTTCGATCCCGTTAAGTTTGGGCATGGCGATATCCACCAACGCCACGTCGGGGCAGGCCTGGACCGCGAGCGCCACGGTCTCTTGCCCATCGCTGGCCTCGGCCACCACTTCCAGGTCGCTCTCCCTCTCGAGCAGTTCGCGTGTACCCTCCCGGACCAGGGCGTGGTCGTCCGCCAGGAGAATCCGTATCCTCTGCATGTGTGTCCTCCGTCCCGCATTATACCACCAGATGGAAAGCTGTCAACCGGCGACACGGACCCGGGCGAAGATGCTGGAATATGCACTCCTCCAGGGCACGCCCTCAAGGCCCATCAGCATTTCGGCCAATCCCCGGTTGTGCGAATTGCCTAGGCCGGCACCTACGGATACTGCGTGGTCGATCCAGGCTGTGGGCCAGTTGACCAAGGGAAGCCATCGAGTGTTTACGCGGAACTGCCAGACAAAGTCTACGGCCTTGGCGGATGACGCGCTCGGCACACCATGCTATAGTAGGAGCAGATCCTGCAGTTCATGTTTGGCTGTCGCCCCGTGAGGAGGGGAAGAGAGAGTCGTAGGGTGGGCAGGTTCTGAGGAGTCTGCCCCCGGCGTTGTCTGTGGGAGCCTACTATGGGAGTGCAAGAGTCAGGGTTACAGGGGTTCTTGGGGTTGCTGATCAACCTGGGCCTGCCGGCATTGGTCTGGGCCACCGTCACGACGGGGCTGATCCTCATCGTCCGCGAGAAGGCGGAGGAAGCCCCGACCAGGCACAGCACCGCGGGGGCGGAGGGCATCAGGGCTGGCTGCGTCAGCAGAGAGGAGTATCAGCCCTGCGAGGTCCCCGGGGAAGCCGAGCAAATGATTTCCATACCCCAGTTCCTTTGTCAGGGTTGACAGTTGTATGAAGGATAGGTTGGCCCGCTCAGAAGGGGCTCTTCAAGCAAATGGGACAGCCTCGCCCAGAGCAGGTAGCCAGGTCCCGATAGACGCAGGCCAACACAAAACAAGAGCGAAGGAGTGAATCTAATGGTTGCACAGTCTGTCATCGCCCTTATCGTCGGCACCATGGTCGTGCTCTTCACACCGGCCCTGGTCCTATCGCCAGAGATCTCGAACCGAATCCGCCGGTTCCTGAACCGGACTCCGAAACGGTAGAGTAGCTGGCAGCCACTCGTCTGCCCAACAAAACGATGCCCGGAGGGAGGCAAACATGGAACAACTGCTGTTTTGGACAGGGACGGCTCTGCGGGTGCTGTTAGCGGGAGTCATTGCCCTATTGCCTGGAACCACTGTCTGGCTAACGATGATCGGCATTGGCCTGGCCATCCGCCAGTTTGCGCGTGGCAGCCTCTATAGACGCCAGGAGCAGAAGAGCGCTGTGACGCCTGGCACCCTGCCCAACTGATATCGCATACCGATCGCCCCAAAGAGTGGAGGCCGACGAGGAGAAACAGGATGGAACTGGATCGAAGGAAGTTTCTTAGAGTCTGTGGAGCCACTGCGGGAACCCTAATGCTCCCACGCGGGCTTGTCTATGCAGGCACCCAGCCGGAACTGCCCCCCGGTGCAGGAATGCTTTGTGATCTCACCCGGTGTATCGGTTGTGGCTATTGCCAACGAGCCTGCTGCGAATGGAATCAGCTCAACCCCTCGGAGGCCAGCGCGACAGCCAAAGAGCTCGACTGCGGTCTTTCAGCGGAACTCTGGACCTTTCCCGAGCTGCGAGAGATCGAAGAAGATGGGAAGCAGTTCCGGGTGTTTGTCAAACGGCAATGCATGCATTGTCTCGAGCCAGCCTGCGTATCCGCCTGTCCGGTTGGAGCCCTGAGCAGACTAGAGAACGGCGCTGTTACATACGACGAGTCGAAGTGCATAGGCTGCCGCTACTGCATGGTCGCCTGTCCCTACTCAGTACCCAAGTTCGAGTGGGACGAGCGATTGCCCCGCATCCGCAAGTGCACCTTCTGCGCGGACCGCCAGGCACAGGGTATGGAACCCGCCTGCAGTGCCGCCTGTCCCACGGGGACGCTCACGTTTGGCAAGCGCGACGAGTTGATCGCAGAGGCCAAGGCACGCATCCAGGCCGATCCTGCTAACTATGTATCCCACATCTATGGCCAGGACGAGCTTGGTGGATCCTCGTGGTTGTACCTCTCACCCGTCCCCTTCGAGAAGCTGGGTTTCCCCGAGTTCAAGACCGAACCGGTTACAGGTCTCAGCGAAGCCGTCGCCACCTATGGGACGGCCGGCGTCGCTGCCAGTGTAGCCGCCATGCTGGGTGGGTTTTACTGGCTCAACCACCGCAAGAGCGAGCCGGAACTCCAGGAACCAGCGTCCAAAGGCGAGGGTGCCGAACAATGAACACCAACACCCACAGAACAAAGTCGACTCTGTTTTACCTCTTGCTGGCCGCCATCGTAGCCGTGGGTGCGGGCCTGGGTATCGTCCGCCTCCTGAACGGATTGGGGACAACCACGGCCTTGAGCGATGGTTATCCCTGGGGGTTGTGGATCGTATACGACGTGTTCTTTGTACCCTTCTCTGGCGGCGCCTTTATGATCCTGGCCGTTACCCACATCTACAACCGGAAGGAGTACCATGCCCTTGCCCGCCCGGTGGTCCTGGCCGGCTTCCTGGGTGAGATCATGGTTGTCCTGGTCCTTCTCATGGACCTTGGCCGGTGGCACCAGTTCTACAACGTCCTTTTTCCCTGGCACTGGAATATTAACTCGTTCATGTTCCAGGTCAGCATCTGCCTGACCATCTACATCGGGGTCATGGTCCTGGAGGTGGCACCTGCCATCCTGGAGCGCCTCAACTGGCAGCGACCACTCAGGCTCATCAAGGTGGCCACCTTGGCCATCGCTGGACTCGGGATCTTGCTTTCCTGTCTGCACCAGTCATCGCTTGGGGCGCTGTTCTTGCTGATGCCGTACAAGCTCGACCCCCTGTGGTGGACCGGCCTCCTGCCCTTGCTGTTCTTCACCTCGGCAGTGTTCGCCGGGTTGTCCATGGCCATCCTCGTTGGCACGCTGAGCTTCAGAGCCGTCGGCCGACGGCTGCAGACCGACCTCCTCGCCAACTTGGCCCGTGCTGCGGCAGTGCTCCTGGGGGCCTACCTCGTGCTCAAGATCGCCGATCTGCTCATGGCCGGTGAGGCGAGCCTTCTCTTCAGCGGTGGATGGCTGACGGCCCTCTTCTGGGCCGAGATCCTCGTCGGAGTCCTGGTCCCCCTGGTCCTGTTTGGATGGCGGCGATTCCGGCAGACGAGTGCAGGCTTGACGTGGGGCTCCCTGAGCGTCTTGGGCGGCGTAGCCCTCAACCGGACCAATGTCGCCCTGCTCGCCTATCAGCCGCCTTCGGGGTCTCACTACTTTCCCAATTGGATGGAGATCGTCATCTCTGTGTCCGCAGTCGCGGCCGGGGTCCTCCTTTTTGCCATAGCCTTGCGCTTATTGCCTATCCTGCCCAAGGACGAACAAGCCTCGCTGCCTCCCCTGGGTTGGTCTCGCCGCGGATTGGCCTTTGCCCTGGGCGTCCTGGCGCTGTTGACCGTCGCGGTCGTCCTTTTGGTCCAGCCAGCCACAAGCGTTGAGGCATACAAGGCTCATATTGCCTCACCGGACGAGGCTGCCAAGAGTCCTGAATCGGGACTCTGCCTTAGCTGTCATGAGGATGCCCAGGTCCTGACCGGCGCGGGGGCCAGCTCAGAGATGCTGAGCCAGTTGACGATCGAGCCGCAGCCGCTCGAGACCCCACACGGCCGTCTGTCCTGCGTGGTGTGCCACTACGGTGACTCGGAGACAGAGGACATGGATCTCGCCCATGATGGCGTGTTGGTCGATCCCACGGTTGCCGAGGCAGAGCTGTGTGTCGCCTGCCATTCGGACCTCCCCGAAGAATTCCCGGAGGACAGGCTGCGGACCCCCCATGACGAGGTGACGCACGGCGAGGTCGTCGACGTTGCCTGCAGCGACTGTCACGGTGCCGTTGGGCACGGCTTTGACCCTGTGAGCGGCAATTTCGTCTGCCCCATGAGCGTCTGCCTCGACTGCCACATCGATAGAGAGCTGGAAAGCGAGCTCGTGGACTGCAGCGCCTGTCACATCGAACCCCATGCCGTGCCCCTGGCCATGAGCTGTAGCGACTGCCATCAGGGCACGACAGAGTGGGCGCAGGTAGCAGCGGTCGACCACGAATTCCCACTAGAGGCAGCGCACGCTGAGTTGGAGTGCAGCACCTGCCACCAGGACATGGTCTGGACCGAGTATGCTGCTGGCGCGACCTGCGCCACCTGCCACCAGCCGCCCAGCGAACCACACTACGGCCCTGTGTGTGAGGACTGCCACACACCGGCGAGTTTCGCCGCGGCGACACCCCTGGTGGAGACGCACCCCGTTGAACTCACCGGAGCCCACCGGCAGGTGGCGTGCGGCCAGTGCCATCCTGGGGGGCAAGCCACACCCGAATATGTCTGTGCCGAGTGCCACCAGCCACCCACGGACCACCTGCCTGGAGACTGCAAGGTCTGCCACGATCCTGAGGGTTGGGCGGGATCCGCCTCCTTCTGGACAGAACTGGCCCCTGCTATCACCCACGATGTAGACAGCCAAGGAAAATGTCTAATCTGCCATGATCCAACGGACGGGATCCAGCCGTCCCCGGCCAACCACAGCCTCTACAGCAACGAGCAGTGTGGCCTGTGTCACAAGTGAGGGTCAACCGTAACTGACGGCCCGGGACACACCCCGGGGCCATTCGTCTCCAACCTCTTGCCAGGAGGTGGGATCTGCCCAATCCCACCTCCTGGCATTAGTATGGCATCACTGCTTGCCGGCCCCTCCCTTTTGCAGTATAATGAACCGGTCCGACCAGGCCGCCTGCCCGGGTACAAGAATCGCCAGGCAGGCCGCTTATACCATGCAGGAGGTGCAGACTTGCGAAAACCCATTCTAGCTGGAAACTGGAAAATGCACATGACCATCGCCGAGGCGACCGACTTTGTGCGCAACATCCGCCGCGGGCTCAACGACATACGCGGCGTTGACCGCGTGTTGTGCCCTCCCTTCACCAGCCTACCCATCGTCAAAGAGCTCCTCTCGGCCACGCAGATCGAGCTGGGTGCCCAGAACATGCATTGGGAGGAGAAAGGCGCCTACACCGGGGAGATCTCGCCCCAGATGGTCCAGGAGCTCTGCCAATACGTGATCCTGGGCCACTCGGAGCGACGGGCCTATTTTGGCGAAACCGACGAGGGCGTGAACCGCAAGATCAAGGCTGCCCTGGCCCACGGCCTGAAACCCATCGTCTGTGTCGGCGAAACTGAAGAACAGCACGACGCTGACCAGACAGAGCAGGTAGTCGGTGGGCAGCTTCGCGACTGCCTGGCCGGGCTGAACGCCCACGAGGTAACCCAGCTGGTCATCGCCTACGAACCGATCTGGGCCATTGGCACGGGCAAGGCAGCCACTTCCGCGGGGGCCGGGTCGGTGATCGGACTGACCATTCGCGGCACCATCTCCACGCTCTATGACGAAGCCACCGCTCAGGCGGTCCGCGTCCAGTACGGCGGTAGCGTCAAGCCGGACAACATCGCCGAGTTCATGGCCCATCCCGACATTGACGGCGCACTGGTCGGCGGAGCGAGCCTCAAGCCCGATTTCGTTGAGCTGGTGCGCATCGCGGCAGAGACCAGCGGCGTCTAGCTGGCAACGAACACGCGCCAGGCGCCCAGACGTCAAGAGAGCCAGTGCTGACTGGCTCTCTTTTTCTTGTGCCCATCGCCGCCAGAGAAGTGGCACCCGGACCGGTCGCGGCCGGCTGGGACACAGCATGTGCCCGTGCACTTGCTCACGCGCCCAGGTCAGGGCCCTGTCAAAGTCGTCCAGCCGCCTCGCTCTGCCCGCTGTCCTGTCACCCTGAGCGAAGCGAAGGGTCTCCACTGGGCTGGGGCGAGATGCTTCGCTACGCTCAGCATGACAAGTTCGCTGACTTTGACGCGGCCCTACGCCCAGGTTCTGTGCTGTTGTCAAGCCCAAGGCCTTGTGCTATACTACTCCCGTCATTCCAGCCCGGGGAGGTGAAAGATGACCGCCGATCACAAGATCCAGAAGCTGCGGCAGATGCGCGAGCAGGCCCGGCAAGGTGGCGGAGAGACGCGGGTCGAACGCCAACACGCCAAAGGCAAGCTTACAGCGCGCGAGCGGGTCGAAAGACTGCTAGATCCAGGCACCTTCCGCGAGATGGACCCCTTCGTCACCCACCGCACCGTAGGCTTTGGCATCGAGGAGCAGAGATACCTGGGCGACAGCGTAGTCACTGGCTGGGGCACGGTCGAGGGGCGCCTCGTCTATGTCTTTAGCCAGGACTTTACCGTCTTTGGTGGCTCGCTGGGTGAGGTCCATGCCGAAAAGGTCTGCAAGGTGATGGATCTGGCCATGAAGAACGGAGCCCCGGTCATCGGCATCAACGATTCGGGTGGGGCGCGCATTCAGGAAGGGGTCGTCAGCCTGGCGGCCTACGCCTATGTCTTTTTGCGCAACGTGCTGGCCTCCGGCGTCGTGCCCCAGATCAGCGCCATCATGGGCCCCTGCGCTGGCGGCGCTGTCTATTCACCGGCCATGACCGACTTTATCCTCATGGTCAAAGAGACCAGCTTCATGCACATCACCGGGCCGGACGTCATCAAGACCGTCACCCGCGAGGAGGTCACGTCTGAGGATCTCGGCGGGGCCATGGTCCACAATACCAAGAGTGGCGTGGCCCATTTCGCGGCCGAGGATGAAGAAGATGCATTCTACCAGCTACGCAAGCTGCTGGGCTATCTGCCCCAAAACAACATGGAGGATCCGCCCTTTGTGCCTACCGAGGATCCCGCGAACCGGATGGATGAGGCCCTGGACACGCTCGTGCCAGACAGCCCCAACAAGCCCTACAACATGAAGGATATCATCCGGCGCGTGGTCGACGACGGCGACTTTTTTGAGGTACAGGCTCACTGGGCCCAGAACATCATCATCGGCTTTGCCCGGATCGGCGGCTTCTCGGTGGGCATCGTAGCCCAACAGCCGATGATCCTCGCCGGCGTGCTGGACATCGACTCCAGCACCAAGGCTGCCCGTTTTGTCCGCTTCTGCGACTGCTTCAACATCCCCATCATCACCTTCGAGGATGTACCTGGTTTCCTGCCCGGCGTGGCCCAGGAGCATGGCGGCATCATCCGCAACGGGGCCAAGCTGCTGTACGCCTACTGCGAAGCCACAGTACCAAAGATCACCATCATCACCCGCAAGGCCTATGGCGGCGCCTACGACGTGATGAGCTCCAAGCACATCCGCGGTGACATCAACTACGCCTGGCCCTCGGCCGAGATTGCCGTCATGGGACCCGAAGGGGCTGTCAGCATCATCTTTCGCAAGCAGATTGCCGATGCCGAGGACCCTGAGGCAGAACAGGCACGGCTGGTCGAGGAATATCGCGACACCTTTGCCAATCCATTTGTGGCAGCGTCGCGGGGCTACATCGACGACGTGATCGAGCCGCGCGAGACCCGGCCCCGCCTCATCGAGGCCCTGCAGATGCTGCGCAACAAGCGGGACACGAACCCGCCCAAAAAACATGGCAACATCCCCCTGTAGCGTGGCTGCATTGGGGTTGTCTCCACAGGCCGGGGCGAAGGAGGAAAAGCAGGTGGCTGAGCGCAAGACGAGCATTTCCGAGGCGGCTGAGGCCCTGACCCAGCCTTTCACCCACACCGTGCTGGGCCAGGTGGATGATTACTGTGCCTATCTCAGCCGGTTCATGGGGGCCTATCGGTTTCACGAGCACGCCAAAGACGAGATGTACATTGTGCTGGAGGGCGAGATCTTTATCGACTACTTTGACGGCCCCAGTGTACCCGTTCGTCAAGGTGAAGTCCTGGTGGTCAAGGCTGGGGAACGCCATCGCTCGCGTGCCGAGCAAGAGTCCCTGGTGCTGATCTTCAAAGCCGCCCACCTCTTTGCCGAGTAGGAGATGACTATGGGAGAGAATCCAGTCCGCATCTGTGATACCATCCTGCGCGACGCACACCAGAGTCTGCTCGCCACACGGATGCGCACCGACGACATGCTGCCCATCGCCGAGAAACTGGACCAGGCCGGGTATTGGTCGGTCGAGATGTGGGGCGGCGCGACCTTTGACTCGGCCATGCGCTTCCTGAACGAAGATCCCTGGGAGCGGATCCGCAAGCTGAAAGCACGGATGCCCAACACCCCCTTCCAGATGCTCCTACGGGGCCAGAACGTGGTGGGTTACAAGCATTACCCTGACGACGTCTTGGAGCGGTTCGTGGTCAATGCCTACCAGAACGGTATCCAGGTTTTTCGCGTGTTCGATGCACTGAACGACGTGCGCAATATGCGCCGGGCCATGGAGGTGGTCAAGCGCGAGGGGGCACACGTCCAGGGCGCCATCTGCTACACCATCAGCCCTGTCCACAGCGTCGACAGTTTCGTCGAGATGGCCCACATCCTGGAAGATATGGGCGCTGACACGGTCTGCGTCAAGGACATGGCCGGGCTGCTCTCACCCTACGTGGCCCACGAACTGGTGAGCCGCTTGAAGGACGAGATCCAGGCACCGATCCACCTGCATACCCATTATACCAGCGGCATGGCCATGGCCGCCGTGCTGAAAGCGATCGAGGCCGGCGTGGACATTGTGGATACCGCTATCTCGGCCCTGGCCATGGTTACCTCTCAGCCACCCACCGAGACGCTGGTGCGCATCCTGCAAGAGTCGCCGCGCGATACGGGGCTCGACCTGGGCTTGCTGGCCGAGATCAGCCAGTACTTTTCCGAGGTGCGCAAGCGCTACGCCGCCTTTGAGAGTGGCATGCAGGGCGTGGACGTCAACGTCCTGCAGTTCCAGATCCCGGGGGGGATGTTGTCCAACCTGGTCTCCCAGTTGCGGGAGCAGGGCGCCGAGCACCGCTACGCAGAGGTGCTGGAGGAAGTGCCCCGGGTCCGCGAAGAGCTGGGCTACCCGCCCCTGGTCACACCCAGCAGCCAGATCGTGGGCACACAGGCCACGCTCAACGTGGTCCTGGGCGAGCGTTACAAAGTGATCCCGGGCGAGGTCAAGAACTATGTGCGGGGCTACTATGGCCGGCCGCCCGCGCCCATCGACGAGGAGGTCAAGCGCAAGGCCATCGGCGACGAGGAGCCGATCGACTGCCGGCCAGCCGACCTGATCCCGCCCGGCATGGAGGCCGCAAAGGCCGAGATCGGGGACCTGGCCGAGAGTGAAGAAGACATCATCAGTTACGCCCTGTTTCCCCAGGTAGCGCGGCCTTTCCTGGAGAGACGCCAGCGTGGGACGGGGGGCAGGGAGGCGTTGGTCGCCGCCATAGCTGCCCTGGTCGTCCAGCGGATGGAGTGCCGGCCTGCAGCCATTGCCGAGAAGGCAGCGGCCTCGACCTCACCCTGGAAGATGGCCTGGCGTCCGCAAAGGGGGCGATGGGCCAGCCTGCTCGAGGGCGCCGGAGGCACACGATGAGCAGAGAGTTCTCGCTCACCCTGGAGGGCACGACGTACAAGGTCGTGGTGGATGGCAACTCGGTCCTGGTAAATGGCCTCCCCTTCGTCGTCGGTTTCGAGCCCGAGGGGAACCGGGTCCTGGTGGATGGTGTCTCCTACGACCTGGAGCTCAGTGAAGAGGGCCATCGTGTGCTGGTCGGTGGCATTGCCTACGACCTGGGCATCGAGGGGTTAGAGGAGGCCAGAGCGGGTCCCAGAAAGGACTCTGCCGCTGTCGCTGGCGAGGGAGCCGTGACGGCCATTATGCCCGGCAAGATCATCCGCCTGCTGGTCGCCGAAGGTGACCAGGTGGAGGAAGGTGACGTCATCTGCATCCTGGAAGCGATGAAGATGGAAAATGAGCTCAAAGCCCCCAGGGCCGGGTCGGTAAAAGCGCTCTACGTCCAGGCTGGACAGGACGTCGAGATGGGGGCGGCATTGGCCGAGATCGACTAGGAGTACGGATGACCCAGGACATAGAACGACGAAAACAGGAGTGGGAAGCGACGACGCTTCAGGATACCCTGAGCCGCTATCCAGAACGCCGGCCAACCTTCAAGACAGGCTCGGGGATCCCGGTCGAGCGGCTGTATACCCCTGCCGACATCGAGATCGATTACGCCCGCGACCTGGGGTTCCCCGGAGAGTATCCCTTCACCCGCGGCGTGCAGCCGACGATGTACCGCGGTCGCTTCTGGACGATGCGCCAATATGCGGGTTTTGGGACAGCCCAGGAAACCAACGACCGCTACAAGTATCTCCTGGAGCAGGGCCAGACCGGCCTGTCGGTGGCCTTTGACCTGCCGACTCAGATCGGATACGACGCAGACGATCCGATCGCAGCCGGCGAGGTCGGCAAGGTAGGCGTCTCCATCTCCTCCCTGGAGGATATGGAGACGCTCTTCGATGGTATCCCGCTGGACAAGGTCTCCAC
The DNA here is from genome assembly GCA_023544525.1 of Anaerolineae bacterium. Classification (GTDB taxonomy): domain Bacteria; phylum Chloroflexota; class Anaerolineae; order JAAYZQ01; family JAAYZQ01; genus JAMJFU01. The sequence goes on from JAMJFU010000007.1 coordinate 33,558, forward strand.
CTCCATGACCATCAACGCCCCGGCGACGGTACTCCTGGCCATGTACATCGCGGTCGGGAAGAAGCAAGGGGTGCCTTCGGAGCAGCTCCGCGGTACGGTCCAGAACGACATCCTCAAGGAATACGTCGCTCGCGGCACCTATATCTATCCACCCCGCCCTTCCATGCGCCTCATCACGGACCTGATCCAGTACTGCCACGAGCACGTACCGAGATGGAATACCATCAGCATCAGTGGCTATCACATCCGCGAAGCTGGCTCAACAGCCGTCCAGGAAGTAGCCTTCACCCTGGCCAACGCCATTGCCTACGTGGAGGCTGCCCTCGCGGCAGGGCTGGATGTGGAGGACTTTGCCCCGCGCCTCTCTTTCTTTTTCAACGCGCACAACAACCTGCTGGAGGAAATTGCCAAGTACCGGGCCGCGCGGCGGCTCTGGGCCCGGATCATGCACGAGCGCTTCCAGACGCAGGATCCCAAGTCCTGCACCCTGCGCTTTCATACCCAGACGGCAGGCTCGATGCTGACCGCCCAACAGCCCGAGAACAACGTCGTGCGGGTCACACTACAGGCGCTGGCCGCCGTACTGGGCGGCACGCAGAGCCTGCACACCAACTCCCGGGACGAGGCGCTGAGCCTGCCGACAGAGAGTGCGGTCGAGATTGCCCTACGCACGCAGCAGATCATCGCCCACGAGAGCGGGGTGGCCGATTCGGTCGATCCCCTGGCGGGCAGCTATCTCATCGAGCGGTGGACCGACGAGATCGAGCGCCGCGCCCAGGATTATATCCAAAAGATCGACGACCTGGGTGGCGCGCTCAGGGCGATCGAAGTCGGCTACGTTCAACGCGAGATCCAGGAAAGCGCCTATCGCTGGCAGCGCGCCGTGGACCAGGTCGAACAAGTCATCGTCGGCGTCAACCGCTACGCGGCCGAGGAAGACCTGGAACTTGACCTGTTGCACGTCGATCCCGCGGTCGGCGAGAGCCAGGCGGCCAGGCTTCAGGCACTGAGGCAGACGAGAAGTCCGGAGGCCGTTTCTGGCGCCCTTTCAAGGCTGAGGGCCGCCGCCCGAGACGGTGACAACGTGATGCCGCCGATCGTCGAGGCGGTGGAGACCTATGCCACGTTGGGCGAGATCTGCGGGGTCCTGCGCGAGGTTTTTGGAGAGTACGAAGCCGAAACCTGGTTCTAGGCCCCCTTGCACGAGGAGTGTATACGAAATGTTGTCAGAACTCGAGGTCTTGTTCTCTTCAGGCGCAAGGGTCCAGATACTGCGCCTCTTTTTGCTCCATCCGGATCGTCAATTCTACCAAAGGGAGCTCGAGCGGGAGACGGAGCAGCCCATCCGAGCGGTGCAGCGCGAGGTCGCACGCCTGTCAGAGATCGACTTGCTTCTCCGCTCAGAAGAGGGCAACCGTGTCTATTATCAGGTCAATCCTGACTTTCCACTGCTGGACGAGTTGACTGCACTGCTCGAGAAAGCAACGGATTCAGAGCCGGAGGAGAAGCCGGGGCAGCACCTGCCTCCGGAGCCTTCGTCCATCCAACAGCCTTTCACCTGGATGGAATCTCCGTCCGGGACCGCCTTGCCGCCGGCGCTGCGACAGCGCCAGGTCGAAGGTGAGTGGGATCACGCATACTAGGCTGGCGGCTTGTGCGGGAACCTGGCCGGAGCCGGACTGCCCTGATGAACCTCGGGCCCAATGAGACCGCCGGGACTTGCCAGGCTTTCGCGGCACGGCTGGCTTATGATCCACCGCCCAACCTCCCATCCCGGGCCCTCGTGCTCTTCAAGGAGCAAGGATGAAGATAGATCATATTGGCATCGTCGTCCAGAACCTAGAGGCTGCCCTGCGCGTTTATGAGACGGCATTGGGCCTGCCCCTCGCCGAGATAGCCGAGGTAGACGATCAGAAGGTGAGGGTTGCCTTCCTGCCCGTGGGCGAAAGTAACATCGAACTGGTCCAGCCCACCAGTGGTGAGACAGGCATCGCCCGGTACCTGGAAAAGCGAGGCGAAGGCATCCATCATATATGCCTCGAAGTTGAGGCCATCGAGGAAGCGCTCGCCAGGCTCAAGGCTCATAGAGTGCCGCTCATCGATGAGGAACCACGCCCGGGCGCCCACGGTCGCGTCGCCTTCATCCACCCTAAAGGCATGCATGGCGTCTTGATCGAATTGGTCGAATACGACCGTTCGTGACCCTGCTGCGGGGCTTGGTCCAGGTCGACTGCGGCGACGACAAAGGCAAGACAATAGCCGGCCTCGTCACCGGCATGGTCGCCATCAAGCATCCCTACGATCAGCGCGTGGGAGTAAAAAGGGGGATCGTGTTCCAAGAGAGGAAGGGTCCGCGAACGCGACGGGCAGTAACTGTGGTATAATAGGCCCAAGAGCCAAGTGGGAGGTAGTCATGTTTGATCCTAAGAAGCTGGAGGCATTGGCAGAACGGCAAAAGGACTGGGAGGAGGCGACCCTGGGGGACGCCCTGGACAAGCACCCGGAGCGCAGCGACGAATTCATGACCACTTCCAGCGAACCGGTGGGGCGGCTCTACACCCCCCTGGACGTGGCTGACCTGGACTATGAACGAGATCTGGGCTTCCCCGGCGAATACCCCTTCACCCGGGGGGTCCACGCTACTATGCATCGCGGCCGGTTGTGGACCATGCGCATGTTCGCTGGCTTTGGTACGGCAGAAGAGACCAACGCGCGCTACAAGTACCTCCTGGACCACGGCGAGACCGGCCTGTCGGTGGCCTTTGACATGCCCACACTCTACGGCTATGACACCGACGCCCCCGAAGCCCTGGGCGAGTTTGGCAAGTGTGGCGTGGCCATCGCGAGCCTGGCTGATATGGAGATCCTCTTCGACGGCATCCCGGTGGACGAAGTCACCACCTCCATGACCATCAACGGCCCGGCGGCAGTGATCTGGGCCATGTACATCGTCATGGCCGAAAAGCGCGGGATCCCGCCCGAGGCCCTCGGCGGCACGATCCAGAACGACATTCTAAAAGAGTATATTGCCCAGAAGGAGTTCATCTTTCCTCCAGAGCCCTCGATGCGGCTCGTGGTCGACACATTTGAGTACGGCAGCAGGCACCTTCCTCGCTGGAACACCATCAGCATCAGTGGCTACCATATCCGGGAGGCGGGCTCCACGGCAGCTCAGGAACTGGCCTTTACCCTCGCCGATGGCCTGGAGTATGTGCGTTGGGGCATCGAGCGTGGCATGGACGTGGACGAGTTTGCGCCCCGCCTGTCCTTCTTTTTCAATGCCCACAACGACTTTTTCGAAGAGATTGCCAAATACCGCGCCGCCCGCCGTATCTGGGCGCGGGAGATGAAGGAGACATTCGGCGCCCAGAACCCGCGAAGCTGGTTGCTGCGGTTCCATACCCAGACCGCAGGTTGCAGCCTGACAGCGCAGCAGCCTGAGAACAACATCGTGCGTACGACCTGGCAGGCCCTGGCAGCCGTGTTGGGCGGCACCCAGAGCCTCCACACCAACAGCATGGACGAGGCCTTGGCTCTGCCTAGCGAGTACGCCGTCAAGGTGGCCCTGCGTACCCAACAGCTCATTGCCCACGAGAGCGGTGTGGCGAACACGGTGGACCCTCTGGCCGGTTCTTACTTTGTCGAGGCAATGACGAATCGGATCGAGGAAGAAGCATACGCGTACTTTCACAAAGTCGAGGCGTTGGGTGGCGTCATCCCCGCCATCGAAAAGGGCTTCTTCCAGCGCGAGATCGCCGAAGCTGCCTATCGCTACCAGACAGAGATCGATAGTCACCGGCGAGTGATCGTCGGGATCAACGAGTTCGAGGAGGACGAGCCGGTCCGCATCCCGCTGCTAGAGATGGATCCAGAAGGTTACGAGCGCCAGGTGGCCCGTCTGGAGAGGGTTCGGCGTGACCGGGATGGACAGCGGCTGGAGGCCACGTTGCAAGCCCTGAGGGCTGCGGCCAGGGGCAGCGAAAACACCATGCCCTATATCCTCGACTGCGTGCGGGCCTACGCCACCCTGAGCGAGATCATGGGCGTCTTTCGCGAGGTATTCGGGGAATACCGCGAACCGACGATCATCTGAGGGCGCGAGACAGGCTACCAACGGGAGGTACTGCAATGTCCAACTCGATATACGTGGCTGCGACAGAGCCTCGCTGTGGCAAATCTCTTATCTCCCTGGGCATAACCGACCTCTTGCTCCGGAAGACAAGCCGGGTAGGCGTATTCCGGCCGGTAATCGCGGCCCGATCGGCTGAGGAAAGGGACAAGAACATCGATCTGCTCCTCGCCCACTTTGACCTGGACCTGAACTATGAGGACACCTTTGCCTTTCTCAGGTCAGAGGCCCGGAGCCTCCTGGCTCAGGGCAAGTACGACGACCTCATGAATGGGATCATCGAGAAATACAAGGCCCTGCAAGAGCATTGCGACTTTATACTGTGTATTGGCTCCGACCTGGAGGGTGAAGGAGGTGCCCTCGAGTTCGACTTTAACGCCGATGTGGCCAGGAACCTCGGCTGCCCGGTCCTCATCCTGAGTAGCGCAGACAAACGGGACATCCCAACCGTGGTCAGTGCGGTGCGAGGCACCCTTGATGCCTTTGCCGAAAGGGGTACCCAGGTACTGGGGATGGTCGTGAACCGGGCCGCTCTGGATATGGTATCGGACTTGCGCGTCGCGCTCAGGGAGGAGCTCCCTGGCGACGCCGTGCTGTTCTCGGTCATACCCCACCACGACACGCTGGCCAGCCCCATGATCAGGGAGGTTGTCGAGCAGCTTGGTGCAGAGATCCTCTATGGCGGCAGCCAGCTGGACAGGTTGGCCTACGATTATCTGATCATCGCCATGCACCTCGAAAACTATCTCTCCTATCTTAGCGATAACGCCCTGCTAATCACGCCCGGAGACCGCAGTGAGGTCATCCTGAGTGCGTTGCAGGCTCACCAATCACAACACTATCCCCAGATATCGGGCATCCTGTTGAGTGGCGGACTCAAGCCAGCACCGGCTGTCGCCCGCCTGCTTGACGGGCTGAGCGCTATGGTGCCCATCCTCTCGGTCAAGACCGACACCTATGACACAGCGGCCAATGTAGGGCGGGTGCGCTCCTACATCACGGCCGACAACCAGGCCAAGATCGACCTCAGCCTGGAGCTCTTTGAGGAATTCATCGATACCGAGCTGCTTCTGGGACAGCTGAGCAGTGTCCAGGTGCGAGGCGTAACGCCCAGGATGTTCATCTACAGCCTGGTACAGCAAGCCAAGTCGGATAAGCGCCATATTGTGCTCGCCGAGGGCAGCGACGAACGGATCTTGACGGCGGCCGAGTACCTGCTTGGTCACGATATCGTGGACCTGACGCTGTTGGGCAACCCGGCCGAGATACGGGAGCAGATACAGAGGCTGGGCCTGGAACTCGATCCGGACAGCATTCCTATTATCGAACCCCGCCAGTCGAGCCGATGTCAGGACTATGCCGAGACGCTCGTTGAGCTGCGGAAACACAAAGGCATGAACCTGGATACGGCAACCGACCTCATGTCGGACGTATCCTACTATGGGACCATGATGGTCTACAGAGGTGACGCAGACGGCATGGTGTCCGGCGCCGTCCATACCACAATGCACACCATCCGGCCCGCCTTGCAGTTTGTCAAGACCAAGCCCGGCTTCTCTGTGGTGTCGTCGGTGTTCTTTATGTGCCTGGAGGACCGCGTGCTCGTCTACGGCGACTGCGCGGTGAATCCCGACCCGACTGCCGAGGAGCTGTCGGAAATCGCCGTTTCATCTGCCGACACGGCAAAGGCCTTTGGCATTGAGCCCAAGATCGCCATGCTATCCTATTCCTCGGGCGAGTCCGGGAAGGGTGAAGACGTTGAGAAGGTGCGCAAAGCGACCCGGCTGGTCCAGGACAGGAGGCCAGAGCTCAAAGTCGTGGGACCTATCCAGTATGACGCAGCCGTTGACCCGGGGGTTGCTGCCCAAAAGATGCCCGGGTCAGAGGTTGCCGGGCAGGCGACCGTCTTTATCTTTCCCGACCTGAACACCGGCAACAATACCTACAAGGCAGTCCAGCGGGAGACGGGTGCCATCGCCATCGGGCCTGTCCTACAAGGCCTGAAAAAGCCCGTCAACGACCTGAGTCGGGGCTGCACCGTCAAAGATATCATCAACACCGTCGCCATCACGGCGATCCAGGCACAGAATTCCTAGCCGGCACTCTGTGCCGCCGCCAGGAAGGGCGTTGCCTGGACCTGGTTCTGTTACGAAGCAGATCTTGACAGCTCAAAGCCCGAGCCTGAGGTGGGAGGACCTACATGACAGAGAGGACGATCCGCGTATTGGTGGCCAAGCCCGGCCTCGACGGTCACGACCGGGGCGCCAAGGTTATCGCCCGTGCCCTGCGCGACGCCGGCATGGAGGTAGTGTATACCGGCATCCGCCAGACGCCGGAGATGATCGCTGAAGCAGCTCTACAGGAGGACGTAGACGTCGTAGGCATGTCGATCCTATCAGGGGCTCACATGGCGCTGTTTCCCAAGATTATGGAGTTGCTGGGCGAGTACGGCATGGACGATGTCTTGGTCGTTGCGGGGGGGATCATCCCCGACGAGGACGTGCCAACCCTGAATGCACTGGGTATCCAGGGCATCTTTGGCCCTGGCACACCCACCGACAGGATCGTCGAGTTCATTCGGGAGCACGCACGGTGATCGAGGACCTGGTCGAGGGCGTCCTTGCCGGCCGGCGGCGGGCCATTGCCCGGACCATCAGTCTCGTCGAGAACGACGGGCCGGAGGCGCAGGGGACTTTGGCCGCCCTGCATCCCCATACCGGCCGGGCTCACATCGTGGGGGTTACCGGGCCGCCAGGCAGCGGTAAGAGCACGCTGGTCAACGCCCTGGCCCTCCATTTCCGAAAAGCCAAGACCAGCCTCCTGTTACCGGAGTCAGACGTAGCAGACACCCCGCCCAGGATAGGCATCATCGCCGTCGATCCCACCAGCCCGTTCTCGGGGGGCGCCATCCTGGGTGACCGCATCCGGATGCGGGATCTGGCCGGAGACCGCGGCATCTTTATCCGTAGCATGGCCAGCCGCGGCAACCTGGGTGGGCTGGCCTGGGCCACGGCGGACGCCGTCAAGGTCTTGGACGCCGCTGGGTTCGACCTGGTGATCGTCGAGACGGTTGGTGCAGGCCAGGCCGAAGTGGACATTGCCCGCACCGCGCACACGACCGTCGTGGTCGAGGTTCCGGGGCTGGGTGACGATGTGCAGGCCATCAAGGCTGGGATCCTGGAGATCGCGGATGTCTTTGCCGTCAACAAGGCAGACCTCGAGGGTGCCGACCACGCAGTGATGGCCCTGCGCATGATGCTCGACCTGGACAAGGACGGTGCCCAGCGTACCATGCACCATGGCCGGCTGATGGAGGTAGTCGCCCGGACCGGTCGCGGGGCCGACGCCACCTCGGGCAGCCCTGAGCGCTCGCTGGCTCCACCGGGTGCAGGCCAGGCATCGGCTGTCACCGGCTGGCACCCTCCGATCCACAAGACCGTCGCCACCCGCCGCGAGGGCATCGTCGAGCTGGCCGATGCCATTCTGGCCCACCGCGAATACCTCCAGCAGAGCGGCCGCCTGGTCTGGCGGGAGCGGGAGCGGGCCGCCGCTGAGCTCGAGACCATTATCCAGCACGAATCGTTGCGGCGGGTACTGGCACGCATCGATGGCGCCCAGCTCCGTGAGCTCGTCGAGCGCGTCGTCCAGCGTGAGGTGGATCCCTACACCGCTAGCCAGCAGTTGCTGACCAGCCTCGGCCTTCAGGGGCGGAAGGGGCAGACGCCAGCCCCTGAATGAGACCGGTCTCATCGCGTCAGGCCACTGTGAACCCTGCCACGTATCTGGCCATGTGCCCTGTGAGCCAGGGCCAAGACTCCGCTTAAGAGCAGGAGGTGCAAGATGCCAACTTCTAAAATCCTGGATGGGATCAATCGCTTCCAGGATTACTACCTGGAGAACGCGGACCTTTTCCAGCAGCTGGCGGAACAGGGCCAGTCTCCCGAGGTCCTATTCATCGGCTGTTCTGACTCGCGGGTGCCCCTCGAGGTCATCACCGGTGCCGGCCCCGGCGACCTATTCATCCTCCGTAATGTAGCCAACATCGTGCCACCCTACGGAACCGGCCATATGTCCGTCGGCGCAGTGCTAGAGTACGCCCTGCTACACTTGCCGCTGCGGCACATTGTGATCTGTGGCCACACCCGGTGCGGGGGCATCGAGGCCCTCGATCGAGATCCGGATTGGGTCCGAGCTTCCCACATTGCCCGTTGGATCGAACATGCCCGGCCGGCCAAGACCAAAATCGAAGCCGCTGGCCTGGAAGCATCCGCTCGCCACCTGGCGACGGTTCGGGAGAACGTGCTCCTGCAGCTGGAGCACCTCCGCTCCTATGATGTGGTGCGCGAGCGGGAAAAAGCGGGCAGCCTGGCCCTCCATGGCTGGGTCTACCACCTGGAGACCGGCCGAATCGAGGCCTACAATTCAGGAACCGGTGCCTGGGAAGCCGTGGGGACACAGACTGAGCCCGGACGGTGAGCCCGGGGCCAGGACTGTGCCCGTGCCCTGATCCGCTCGCCAACCGGAGATACTGCCGGCTGCGAGCGGCCACCAGAGAGGGCGCTTATCCCAGCCGCCGCAACCGGCGGGCGGCTAACCCCAAGCCGGCAGCCATGCTGAGGGCTGCAAAGGCGGCCAAGATCGACAAAGTGGGCCACCAATCGGCGGGCCAGGTACGGAAGAGCACCAGGTCGCGCAGCGGATCCACCGCATAGGTGTTGGGGAACAACCAGGAGAACCACGGAACCGCATCCCGGCTGTACCGGACAAGGCTCAGTCCACCTCCGATAAAGAACACAGTCAGGCCCGTCAGGATCGTGGCGATCGCGCCAGCGAAATACTGGGCGCGCATCCCAAACAGTAGCGTCGGCGGCACCCAGAACAAGATGACCAGGCCGGCGACCAGCCAGACGGCCCAAAGATACGGGCCGGGCCAGACACCCAGCCACAGATACACAATCGCCAGGAGGCCAGTGCCGGTTGCCAGGCCCATCACCACGGCTAGCAGGACTTTGGGCAGCAGCACCCAGGCCAGGGACCGGGGTGCCAACCCAAACTCCAGGACGACCCGGGATACTTGCTCCTTGCGCGTGAGCATGAAGGCATTGATCATGCCCCCGAGCATAAAGCTCAGCAGGGCCACCCCAACGGCGATGACAGGGAACCAGTCGATCATGTCGCTGCGGGGATAGGACTCAGCGAGGTCGAGGGGCGGCCCGGGCAGGCCGATCTCCCCGTAGAAATGCCACAGGATCTCGGCAGAATAGATACGGTGGTTCTTGGCTCGGTCGTCGTTGTAGTTGCTGAAGTACATGTCGACGCTTGGCCTCTCGCCTGCTTCCAGGCGCTCAGAGAAATCCTGGGGCAGCACCCATATGCCATCGATCCGATGCGCATGGTACGCCTCCCACGCCTGCTCTTGCGGCAGCTCGACCACGTCATAGTATGGCGTGCCAAAGGGCGAGAGCACTTCGTCGAACGCTTGGCGTAATAAGGCGCCATACTGCCCGCCGTCCTGGTTGAGCACTGCGACCTTGAACGTAAGCCGGCCGCCAAACAGCAGCCCAAACGCGAGTAGGATGAATACCGGCGGGATGAAACCGCCCAGAGCGCTGATCGGATCGTGGCGCCAGGCTTTCAGTTCCGTCAGGAGCAGGATCGCGAGTCTCCTCATAATCACGCCCGCCTTGTGACCCGCCACCGGTAAGCCGCCATCGTCAGGCCCAGCATGGCGCCGGAAACGAGCACCAGATAGGCTGTCGAGACCAGCGGCCTGCCCACGACTGTGCCAAAGAAGCACGGGAAGAGCAGTTCCACGGCATGGGTGAAAGGGGTCAGAGCGCTTAGCCGCTCGTACCAGCCGCCGAACCCGGCTGCCAGGCCAAAACCACTGCCCATGACCCAGCCGGCGAAAGAAGCCACCAACCCCACGAGGAAGGCGGGGATGGTCCTGCGCAGCAGCAGCCCGGCGAGTGTCCCCAGACAGCCGGCGATGATACCCACCGGAAGTAGTATCAAGAGCACACGCCAGGGGAGGTCGGGCCAGACACCGCTGCGCAGCCCAAGCGCGATCGCCAGGATGGTGGTGGCGACAAGGGCCGAAAGCAGTAACCGTACCAGCCGCGCGCTCAGGATCCAGGCTGGGGATAAGGGGGCGAGGCGATAC
>JAMJFU010000080.1 GCA_023544525.1 Anaerolineae bacterium
AGTCGATGATGGTTTGCATCTGTTCGCTATTCTGTGACAGGGCTGCGCCGGCCTCTTCGGCCTGAGTCTCCACGCCGACCGTGATCACTGCGACGTCCGGTTCGGCGGATATCTGCCCGGTCCCGCTCACATTGATGGTGCGCTGCACGCTATCGTCACTGTCATCCTCCTGGGCGACAATGCGCGGTGCCGCAGATTGCAGCAACAGGGCAATGCCCAGCAGCACGACCAGGGATACTGTCACAAACCTCAGCTTCTTCATACTTTACCTCCTTTGAACCACTGGGGTTATGATTGTTTTGGCCGGCCGCCATCGCCGGAGCAGAGCCTGGGAGGGTTCGCTCCGGCTACCAGGGCCCAGGTCACTGGGCCCCGACCTGATCTCTGGCATAGGCCAGGATCTGATCGGCGGCGTAATATGCGTCGTCTTGGGATAGACCCTCTTCCACCTGCAAGCGGGTGGCCAGGTCAGTCCGGCTTTCCTGGATGACCTGTGCGGGATCCTGGTCCCCCATATATGTATCGTAGATCTCTCTTGGCGAGAGTTGGTAGATACCCACGAGAATATCCTCTCCTTCCGGGTGCGGCTGTCCTATTTGGTACTTTCTTCAACACCTAATCCCCAATCTCCGATCTCTGCCGTCCAACATCCATATCCTGTTCCAGCCGCAGATACTTGATCACGTCCTGCCGGCGCAGCAGGCCAGCCAGCGAGCCGTCCTCTATGACCGGCAGCTGGCGTACGTCGCGCTGCTGGAGCTTGTGTAAAGCCTCCACAGCCTGCTCGTCTGGCGTGACCGTGACCAATTCCTCTGCGGGTGTCATGATCTCGCGGACCGTGGTGGTCTCCCAGGCCTCGCGGGATACAGCCCGGACGTCGTGGAGGCAGACCAGCCCTGCCAGGCGACCGCCCTCCAAGACCGGGAAAGCGTGGTCGTCCGACTGCATGACCGTGTCGTGTACCAGGCTCGAGACCGACAGGCCCGGTGTAACCGTGGGCGGGTTCCGCCGCATCATGCGGCTCACGGGTATTCCCTCTAGCACGTCCTGGATCACGACCTGCCGGTAGCTCTGGCTCGCGCTGCTGTTCAGGAACCAGCCGATGAACACCAGCCACAGCCCGCTGATGGGGCCCGATCCCAGGAGGGGCACCTGCAGCCCAAAGACCATCGAGATGCCCACCAGGATCAGGAGCCAAGCGACGCCCTGCCCGATCCAGGATGCCCAGCGCGTAGCCTGGCGCAGATTGCCGCTGGCGGCCCAGAAGAACGAGCGGAGCACGCGCCCTCCATCGAGCGGAAAGGCGGGGATCATGTTGAACAGGCCCACCAGGATGTTGACCGAGCCCAGCCAAAGGACCAGCGTCGTCACAGGTCCCAACTGGCCGATGGCCTGGCCCGGGTCGCTCAGGTCGCCCAGCGGACCAGCCGCTGCCCCGCCCGCCACGGTCAGCACCAGGCCGATGACGACGCTGGTGAGGGGGCCGACGATGGCCATCAAGAACTCACCCCCCGCCGAGGGCGGCTCCCGCTCGATGTTGGACACCCCACCAAACAGAAAGAGCGTGATGTTGCGTACCGGCATGCCCCGGGCACGAGCTACCAGCGAGTGGGCCAGCTCGTGGGCCAACACAGAGGCAAAGAACAGCAGGGCGGCGATAAAGGCGACGCCCCAGCTGAGGGCTGCGCCCCAGTCGCCATGGGTCTGTCCAAAGACCGCCGATAGGTTCCAGGTGACCAGCACCAGGATGAGTAGCCAACTCCAGTCGATATTGATGTTGATGCCAAACAGTCGTCCGATACGAAAGCCGCTGCCCACCTTTTCCTCCTCTCAAGCGCCTATCGCCTTCGGGGGCGCGTGCGGCAACGCCCCCGAAGGTGTAGGCTGCTCCCATTTTCAGGCCCAACGCCGGTTGTCAGGATCGCTGGGCGATGTATTCCGCGAGGTCGGCCACGCGCTTGGCATAGCCCCACTCATTGTCGTACCAGGCCAGTACCTTCACTGTGCGATCGCCCAGGACCATCGTCGACTCGGCATCGACGAGGGCTGAGAAGGTACTGCCGACGATATCCGCCGACACAAGTTCTTCGTCGGTGATGCCCAGGATGCCCCTCATGCCGGGTGTCTCCGATGCCCGGCGGAAGGCCTCGTTCACCCTTTCGACCGTGATAGGTTTCTCGGTGTGGGCTACAAAGTCGATGATCGAGCCGGCAGGGATGGGCACACGCATGGCCAGGCCATCCATCTTGCCCTCCAATTGCGGCAGGACCAGGGTGGTGGCGATGGCTGCGCCGGTCGTCGTCGGCACGATCGATTCCGCTGCGGAACGTCCGCGGCGCCATTTCTTGGAGGGAGCGTCGACGAGCGACTGGCTGCTGGTGTAAGCGTGGACCGTCGTCAGAAAGCCAGTGACGATGCCGAATTCGTCATCCAATACCTTGGCCACCGGGGCCAGGCAGTTGGTGGTGCACGACGCGTTGGAAACCACCTCGTGCTGGGCAGGATCATAGGCCTCTTCATTGACGCCCAGGCACACGGTCAACTCGACGCCCTTGCCCGGTGCAGTGAGGATCACGCGTTCCGCGCCTGCCTGCAGGTGCTTGGCGGCATCCTCCCGTTTGGTGAACAGCCCGGTGCTCTCGATGGCAATGTCCACATCGAACCTGTCCCAGGGCAACTGAGCAGGGTCGCGCACCGACAGGTAAGGCACCTCCTGCCCGTCCCAGTGGAGTGTGCCGTCGCCAGCACTGATGGGCACGCCGGGATCGACGTGCACCGAGTCGTACTTGAGCAGGTAGGCAATGTTGTCCAGGGGCGCGATGTCGTTCAGCGCCACCACTTCGAGATCCTCCGATCTCATCAGGTGCCGGAAAGCAAGCCGGCCAATGCGTCCAAAACCGTTAATCGCGACACGTTTCATGGTAGTATCTACTCCTTATCCCTTGACCGAACCGGCCAAGATACCTCTGACGAAATAACGCTGTAGTGAGAAGAACACAAGAAGCGGCAGGGCCATCGAGATGAACGCCGCTGCGGTCAGCACCTGCCAGCCGCCACCCAACGAGTTCACCAGGTTGGCGATGGTCACCGTCATCGGCGCCACTGAGGGGTTGCCCCCCAAGAAGATCAGGGCCACCAGCAGGTCATTCCAGACCCACAGGAACTGGAAGATGACGAGCGAGGCAATGGCTGGCACGACCAATGGCAACACGATCCGGTAAAAGATGTCAAACGACGAAGCCCCGTCCAGGTAGGCCGACTCGAACAGGTCGCGCGGCAGCCCGCCGACCGAGTTGCGCAGCAGGTAGACGGCAAAGGGCATGCCGTAGGCTGCGTGGGCCAACCACAAGCCCACAAAGGTCCCTGTCATGCCAACACGGTTGTAGAGTTGCAGGATGGGGATGAAGGTCAGCTGCAAGGGTACGACCAGGAGGCCAACGACGAGGGTGAACAGGATGTTCCGGCCCGGGAACTCGAGCCAGGCAAAGGCGTAGGCGGCAAAGGCCGCGGCCATGATGGGGATGATGGTCGCCGGAATGGTGATGAACAGGCTATTGATGAAACTCCGTCCCATGTTTTGGGCGGTCAGGGCTTCTTCGTAGAGGTCCAGAGTGAACTCTGTCGGCGGGTCAAAGACGGTCCACCAGCCCGAAGAGGAGATGGCTTCCGCCGGGCGGAAGGAGCTGACCAACAGCCCGAAAGACGGGACCAGCCATATGAGCACGATCAAGAGAAGCACCAGGTGAAGCGGGATGCGTCCCAGCGCCCGCTGAAGTCTGTCACTCATCGGATCTCCTCCTGCCGCTGGAAGCGGCGAACGTTGACGATCATCACGGGGAGCGTCGCCAGGAGCAAAACGACGGCCAGGGCGCTGGCGCGCCCATAGTGGCGGAAGTTGAACATCTCCTTGTACATGCGGTTGGCCACCACCTCGGTGCCCAGCAGCCCGTTGGTCATGACATAGACGATGTCAAAGATCTTGAGCACGTTGATGACCATGGTCGTCGTGACAACCACGATGGTCGAGGCCATGAGGGGCAGGATAACACCCCTGAAGACCTGCCATTCGGTGGCACCGTCGACCCGGGCGGCCTCGAGAAGCTCCTGGGGAATGCCCTTGAGCGCCCCCGAGAGGACCACCATGCAGAAGCCGGTCCACATCCAGACGCCGACAAAGATCAGGGCCGGGTTGTTAAAGCTGGTGTTAAAGAGCCAGGCCTTGGGCTCAAAGTTGGGAAAGATGCTCACCAGGAGGGCGTTGATCACGCCAGTCTGAGGCTGCCCGGCTGGCTGGAAATCGTATACCAGCTTCCAGATGACGCCCGCGGCTACGTAAGAGATGGCCATGGGCAGGAAGATGATGGCCTTGACCAACGTCTCGTAGCGCACGCGATCGCTCAGCACGGCGACCACCAGTCCCAGGATGACCGTGCCGCCGGTGAAAAAGACCAGCCATAGCAGGTTGTTCTTGAAAGCGGTGAGCATGGCCGGGTCGGTAAAGGCGAACTGATAGTTGTCCATACCTACGTATTCTGTCGACCTGGCGTCCATAAAGCTGATACGGATGGTGTTGAGGCCAGGATAGATCAGGTAGAAGGCCAGCAGCACGAAGGCGGGCAACAACCACAGCCAGGGGCGGATTTTGGCCGCTGCGGTATAGGACATGCGGCCCAGAACCCACTCAAAGGCCCACACATAGCCCACAGTAGCCGCGGGCACGCCGACCACCACCACGAGACCCAGAATGATGCGATCCATTGTGTCCCCCTGTTACAAGGCCGGGGCGCAGGGCAGCTATCTAGCTGCCCTGCGCCAACGGCCAGTAGTCGATGCTAGTAGGCACTCTCAGCAGCAGATTCGATGCTTTGCAGGATCGAGTCGAGTTGCGACGGATCGCTCACAAAGTCTACGATGCCGGACCAGAAGGAGCTGTTCACTGCCTCTGGCATCAGGTCCGAGGCGTCAAAGCGCACGGCCGTCGCCTGGGTGAGCAGCTCGCCGATCTGCACTGTGATCTGATCGGGATAGACGCTGGGATCCACCTGCTTGTTCGGAGCCAGGAAGCCCCCCCGCTCGGCCCAGATCCGCTGGGCATCGGCCGAGACCAACCACTGGGCTACGGCTCGACTCTGGGGCGTGTCGTTAAAGACGCCCATCAGGTCGCCGGCGATCAGCAGCGGGTTGCCGTGCTGCTCGTCGATAGGCGGGAACTCGAAAAAGTTATAACCCGTGCCAGCCTCCAGATCGGGGAACTGGTCCTCGATGAATCCGGTGATAAAGCTGGCCTGGCGATGCAGGTAGCAGCCGGGTGGATCATCAAAGAGGGGGAAGGGTGCCTCACCAAAGTTGGTGGAGAGGACGTAGGGCGTCCCACCATAGATCATCGCCTGGTCGCCGACAACCGTACCCCAGGTCTCCCAGGCGTTACGGACAGTATCGTCGGTCCAGGGGATCTCGTGCTGCCACCACTGGTCATAGGTGTCCACCCCGGCGGTGCGCAGCATGATGTCCTCGATCCAGTCGGTGCCGGGCCAGCCGGTCGCTGCTCCGGACTCGAGTCCGATGCACCAGGGCGTGGCGCCATCGTCGATGATCTGCTGCTCGAGGGCATTCAGCTCTTCCCAGGTGGTCGGGATCTCGTAGCCCGCTGCCTCAAAGGCGGGTGGGCTGTACCAGATAAAGCTCTTGACGGAGGCCTTGGCAAAGAAGCCATACAACTGGCCGTCGACCATGCCCT
The DNA here is from genome assembly GCA_023544525.1 of Anaerolineae bacterium. Lineage (GTDB taxonomy): Bacteria > Chloroflexota > Anaerolineae > JAAYZQ01 > JAAYZQ01 > JAMJFU01. The sequence continues at coordinate 5,738 of JAMJFU010000080.1, forward strand.
GATCCAGAAAGCCCTCGTCATAGTTCTGCTGCAGCGCGTCCATGTCCAGGATGTCGTTCAAGGCCACCAGGTGGCCCTCCGCCGCGAACTCGCGTAGCTGGCCGGGGCCCGGCAAGCCGGCAACGTCCGGCGGATTCCCACCCTCGATCTGGGTGGTGAGGATCGCGTTGATATCCCGGCTGGCAGTATACTCAACCTCGATGCCGGTGTGATCCAGCAGAGGCTGCAACATGGCCATGAAACTGTCTTGCTCTTCGCCTGACCACACGGCCAGGATGCTCACCGTGCCCCCGATGTCTGCTTCGATACCCTCCAGACCCGAGGGTGCTTCGCCCATCGCTTCTGTCGCCGTGGGCTCGGCCATGGCTTCAGTAGCGGTGGGCTCGGTCATGGCTTCCGTGGCTGTTGGCTCAGGCGTTGCGGTCGCCCCGCAACTGGCCAGCACCACGGCAAGGACCAAGAGGCCGGTTAACAATGCCCAGATTCTGTGCTTGTACATTTTCGGCTTTCTCTCCTTTCGATCTTGTATTTACCGATTGGCGTAGTCTTACCCGACGTAGTCAACGTACATTCTCCAACCCTCAAATCACCTCCTTTTGATGCCCTCCGGGGGCTGTGTGGGACCGGCGTAGTGGTTGGAGGGCGTTGCGCCGCGTGCGTGCGCCGCAGGCCTACTCTACAGGTATCCGCGCTTTTGGTTCATCTTGTGCATCCGCCGGCGCTCCCGGCGCCTGGCTTTGCGTAGGGCCAGGCGTCGTTTGGCACTATTGGACATGAACCGGCGATGTTTCTTGGCCGTACTCAGTATGCGTGCCTGCTGCACCTTCTTGCGGAATCGGTTCAGTAACTTCTCCTGGGATTCTCCAGGTCGTAGTTCGACGGTTGCCAATGCGTCCCACCTCCTTCCAAAGGTTGATATCTCTGAACAAAACCGGTGCCTGGACCGTAGGCAGAGATGCCCCCCGGCAGGCACCGGCTATAACTCGAACCCAGTTTAGATCGAGCGTTTGTTTGCGAATAAATGTCCTCGACGCGGCCCGTCTCTATCTGCCTCTACAGGATCTCGACGAGGCGAACGTTGAAGATCAGATCCTTTCCTGCCAAGGGATGATTGGCATCTAACGTGATTGCCGACTCGGACACATCCGTGATGCGCACCACAAAGTTCTGCCCGTCCTGTCTCGGGATCTCCAGTTGTTGCCCTGCCTCGGGCCGTACGCCCTCAGGTAGCTGGTCCGGGTGTACCATCTGCACCATCTCATCCTGGTACGGTCCAAACGCTTTGCTCGCAGGAACGCGGACCGTTTGGGACTGCCCAGGTTCCATGCCGATGATGGCCTGCTCAAAGCCTGGAATGACCTGCCCCTGGCCGATGGTGAACTCGATGGGCTCTCGGGCTATGGTCGTATCGAATACGGTACCATCTTCCAGCTTGCCCATATAGTGTACTCGCACGGTGTCGCCAATGCTCGCTTTTGTCATACATGGCTCCTCTCGTTATTTCCCGAGTCACCGTAAAAGGGTCCAGTACCGGGCCTCCGTTTTGCAGCGGGTGCCAGACAGCGTCTCGCCCTCTATGCGGCCGTATCCTGCTGAGTGTAGCACAGATTGGGCTTCGGACTGGCATCATCCGTCCTTGCTGCGCAGCGTCGCCAGGAGGTCTGCCAGGGACAGCCCGTCCAGGTTGGTGTCAGCCGCAGTCGGGCACCGTACCCGGGCCCGGCTTCCGTCGGCGGCCATACCCAGCAAGCAGGTAGAGGGATGTTCCTCCAGCAGTTTCTCCAGGGAGTGTGGCATCTCGCCGTCGCGCCACAGGGAGACGATGACCCAGTCGGCCTTGCTCTGCTCCACGGTCGACGGCAGGTCTGACGGGTCCAACTGCTCGCTCACAACTTCCAGGCCTGGAGCCTTGGCAAGCACACGACTGAGCAGCCCGCGCAGCAACCGTGGCTGGTTGGCCAGCACCACTCGGCACAATTCCATGCTAGGGTACCTTTCTCCGCATCGTCTCAACCCCTCTGAGCCTCAGTAGATCTCCAGGAGGCGCTCTGCCACTCGGAAGGTTTTCCGCCTGGGTAGACCGCCTCAGCCGGAGCAACGACAAATGGCTACGGGTGCTCCGGCCCGATGACCAATCTGTCTCCAGATTATCACAAAGAGTAGGCTGTGTCTATGTATCGAGATATAGAAAGGGGATACATGTTGGGATATATTCCTGGGGAGGGCGAGAGGCGCGGCGGACGCGCCCGAGGATTGGCGCGATCCAGTTCTACGGCGAGAGTGACCCGATGTGAGGCCCGTCAGTCCATGAAAGCGAGGTAAGCAGCGGCATCCTCGCGGCTGGTCACGCCAAGCTTCTGGAGGATGCTATGCACGTGGTTCTTGACGGTGCCCACTTCGATGACCAGGCGGTCGGCAATCTCCTGGTTCGTCAGGCCTTCACCGATCAACTCCAGGATCTCTCGTTCCCGGGGGGTCAGGGTCGAGCCCTGATGCTGCCCGGCCTCGACCTCGTCGAAGAGCTGGGCGTAGCGCGAGACGCGGGACATGAGCGCAGCGGCGATCTCGGGGGAAACGACCGCCCTATCCCTGGCCGCGGCCCGGAGGCGTCTCAGCAGGTCATCGACCGAGTCATCGCGGGCGATGTAGCCGTCTGCTCCCGCTTCGACGTATTCCAGCACCCAGGCGCGGGACTCTGTCAAGCCCAGGGCCAGGATCTTGACGTCGGGATAGGCTTCGGCGATACGGCGCGTCAGCTCAAGGGCCCCATCCGCTGGCAGCCGGGGGCTGATCAAAACCACGTCAGAGTCCGCCGCCAGGCGAAATGCTTCCCGTGCATCCGAAACGCAGCCCACCACCTCCATGTCAGGCTCGCCACCGACGACGGCGGCTGTCGCATGGCCGACGAACTGCACTTCCGTGACAATCAGTACGCGGATCATGGTGTCCCTTCTGCCCTCGCCGGCCTGCCTCTGATTCCTGCCTGGTCGGAGCTCGTATCCGTGACCATTATAATGGTTTCGCGCTTCCGTGGCAAGTTGTCTGCCAGAGGGCTCAGATACCCTGGGGCGGTCTTGTCTCGGCAGGCAGCGCTGCTGTGGCAGCATGCTGGTGTCGATCGGGCCCGGGCCGTAACAAAAATGCCACGCGGCCCAGACCGGTGCGACATTCTTGGTAGGTTTTTCTTGCGCCTTTTATACATGGCGCCGGTATACTATCCACAGGAGTATCTGTGCAGCTCAGATTGGATCAGCAAGAAAGGAGCTAAAGCCATGGATAGCGCATACTGCCCTGATTGCGACGGCAAGATCGTCATGAACCCCCATGCCCGGTTGGGGCAAAAGATCGTCTGCCCTCACTGTGAGGCCGAGCTGGAGATCATCAGCGTCGAACCGGTGGAGCTCGATTGGGCCTATGATTGGTCCTGGGACGATGACGAAGACTATGACGAGGATGAGGATTGGTAGACTGAGAATGAAGGTTTCACCCACCTAGCCTGGCCGGTGGCCAGGCGAAGGCGCACAAGCTCCCACGGCGTCTATCGCCCTGTTTGTTCCCGTGGGAGCTTGTCTTTAGTTCTGCCGCCGGCTCGCCAGGGAGACTCGCTCCCCGACCCGAGCCCTGATGAGGGCGGGTACGTCGCCCGAGAGCCGGATCATGCCGATCACGATGGCAAAGAACTCTAACCGTCCCAGGAACATGGCGGCCATCTCGGCCCACAGGACCCCAGCCGGAGCGCCGGGTGCCGTGATGCCGACAGAAAGGCCGACGGTGCTGAGGGCGCTCGTGAACTCAAAGATGCTGTCCTGCACGGGATAGCCATAGGCGGCGAGGATGCCCGCGCCGCGGATCAGCGTGGAGAAGTACAACAGGACAAACAGGGCGACCTCGCGCAGGTGGCTGTCTTCGATGAAGGAGCGCTGTTCGCCCTTCCAGACGTCGGGCTCTGTTACGGCGTGACGCGGAAGCCGCTGAATTCCGTGGACAGGTTGTCAAACGCGGATGCGTCGCGGTCGACCACGACCACGTTGCGGCCCCGCCGGCTCAACTGGTTGGCCAGGATGGAGCCGAGCCGGCCGCAGCCGACAATGACGATAAAGCGGTATGGGATCATCGAGGACGCTGGCATCCAGGTTGAGGAGATGCTGCTGCTCACTGCCGTGGGAGTCGTGGCACAGGTAGCAGGTGGCGTCGTCGGCATGCTGCGCATGCAGGTTCCGGTTGGACCGGCGGAAATTGGAGTCGCGGCCGTTCGCGACATAGTCCCCCTGGTCGTGACACTCGAAGCACAACTCCCCGCCGGTGTACTGAGGCGTACCGGAGGCTGCAGTCTGGTAGTCCGCCTGGCCGGACAGGAGATGCAGCAACGGCGAGCCCTGGGGCGCGCCCGAGCTGGGATTGCTGTGGCAGTCGCTGCAGCATACCAGGCTCGCGGCCGACCAACCATCGACAAAGGCCCCAGCCGCTATGCTCTGATTCCTGCCCTGGGCGGCGACGGGGTGGAAGCTGGCATTATAGGGGTTGAACTCCTGGGCCATGTCGCGGCTATCGGGGACCTGGTCTGTGTTGGAGGGCGCCAGCTTGGGCAGGCCATCCGGCACGTAGCTGGTGCCGTCCCAACCATCAGGGACATAGGCCGGCAGCGAAGTGAAGCTGGAATGGCACTTGAAGCAGACCTGGTACTCGCGCTCGGCCTGGGGTAGCCAGCTATAGCCCGTAGGCGCGCCGCTCACCGTCCAGAGCGGGTCCACGCCGGGGGTCCAGTTCATCTCTGGGGGGAGGTCGGCTCGCCTGGTCTCAGGCGGCAGCCCAGGCCGAGAGCGACTATGTCCTCATCATCGATCTCAACAAATGCGTCGGGTGCCGGGCCTGTGAGAAGGCCTGCACGCAGCGGAACAATCTCCCGGAGGGCAAGAGCTTTATCCGTGTCCTGGCCAAGGGAAACGGCGATGAACGGTGGTTCCTGCCGGTCCAGTGCCAGCACTGCCACGACGCGCCCTGCGAGTCGGTCTGTCCGGCAAGCGCGACCTTCCATCACGAAAGCGGCGCAGTCCTGATCCGCAGAAAGGTCTGTGTTGGCTGCAAGTACTGCGCCGTCGCCTGCCCTTACGACGCCCGTATCTTTGATGAACACACCGGCGTGGTGAACAAGTGTTGGCTGTGCCTGGATTGGGTATTGGGTGGAGGCCAGCCGGCCTGTGTCCAGGCCTGCCTGCGGGGTGCGCGGATCTTTGGCGAGCGGGGCAGCACCGAGATCGCACGGATCCTGTCATCGGGCCGCGCCGTCCCTCTCCATCCCGAGTTCGGCACCAGAATACGGAGCTGTTCTTGACGGTGGACGATCTACCCCAGGAGGAGTGGAAGGCGAACCTGGATGTCGTCGTCGAGACGATCCCCCGGCCCGTGGCCCAGACCCCGTAGATTCTGGGCGCGGAGGGTTCGGCCCGCCGAACCCCAGTCCAGAAAGACCAGAACCCCCGATAACGGTGGTATGCCGGCCGCCAATGCCCATTCCCTCCGGACCTGCCCTTGGTGTTGCGGGCCAACCGTGGTATAATTTCCGCATCTGGCTCCAAATCTCGGAGGTGGTGATGAGGAAACTCCACAAACTTGCTTTGCTCGCCGTCCTGCTTTCTCTGGTCTTGGCCCTGGCCGCCTGCGAGGGATACTCTCAAACCGGGGCGAGGAGCTCTAGCCAACGTGGTGTGAATGGTGGCGAAGAGCGGGTCAGTGCCTCGAAGGCGAATGGCACCAGCGAACAGGACCTCGAGGACCTTCCCAACCCAGGGGGCATGCTGGAAGCGGATGTGACCTTGTCGGTGGGGCAGGGGAGCTTCAAGATCGAGCTCTTGGGGACGGACGGCGAGGCGACGCTCACCCTGGAAGCGCGTGGTGGTGAACAGGTCAGCGGCAGCGGGTCGATGGCGGTCGATAGCTTTGGCGAGGCGAGCTATCGGGTCACGGCCGTCGAGGCGGAGGACGTAGAGTATACGATCGCTTTCGTATATCGCTAATCCCCGGCTGCGCACCTTGCCGGCTGGCGGGACCACGGGCCATGAGCGGGGAGTTCGCCCGTCGACGTGGGCCGGGTCCCTCTAGTCTGCCATGCTGGCCCAGGAAGATTCCACCGTTGCGCTGATCAGCTTGCTCGAGTCAGAGATGTCAACGCCGGACACCAGTGCCATCTCGGCAGCCAGTAGATCCCAGCCTTCCTTCAGGAGGTCGGAGTCTATCTTGGTCAGGTGGGCTCGTTCTCCGTGCCAGCTAAGATCGCGCACGGCCCTGGCCAGCTGGATCACCTGGCCCGTTCTGATCTTGGCGCTAATCTGCTCCTGGCGCTCCTTGTAGTCGTCTGGCAACTGGCGGGGCTTGCCACCTAACGTGTGCAATACTTCGCGCAGGCTGGACTCGGACATGGCAGGCCTGACGCCGACCTCGTCGGCTTTGAGTGCGGGTACATAGACCGTCAGTCCCTGGGCTGGTATCTCGATCACATAGTACGCCCTGGCCTCTTCCCTGACCTTCCACTGCGCTACGCTGGCGATGCGCCCCGGCCCATAGTGCGGATGCACCACGTTGTCACCAACAGAGAAGTGCATGGCTCCCCCTCCCCCGGACTCGCCGGAAAACGCTAAAGGCATCCTGGGCATACGCACAGCGCGGACCAGCTTCGCCCCGGTCCGCGCTGTTGGGTCCAGTTCGTGGCGAGGTCACCGGCCCACAAGGGCCTGCGCGTCGCCTTGAGGTGATGTTTCTACCAGCGCGGCCGGCGCCCGGTATCGCGTCGGCGGTCCCGATCGGCCTGCGGCTTGGCCTTGTCTACCCGGATCTCGCGATCGTCTACTACTTTGCCGTTTAGGGCGCTGATCGCGCTTTCAGCAGCCTCTTCGGTTGCCATCTCGACGAAGGCAAAGCCCTTTGGCCGCCCGGTCTCGCGATCGGTAATGATGTTGATCCCTTCGACCTCGCCGTGCTCGGCAAACAGGGTGCGCAGTGTGGCTTCGCTTGTATTATAGCTCAAGTTGCCGACGTATACCTTTTGGGTCATTGCGCGCTACCAGCCTACGACGGTCACATCCGTGGCCTGCAGGCCCTTTTGGCCCTGCTCCACGTTGAACTCGACTGTTTGGCCTTCCTCCAGATTTCGAAAGCCTTCGCCCCGGATCGCGGAAAAGTGGACAAACACATCAGCGCCGTCCTCCCTCTCGATAAACCCGTAGCCCTTGGATCCGTTGAACCATTTGACGGTTCCAGTTACTCTTTCAGACATTTTGCACCTTTCAGAAAATATGTTAGGAGGAAGGAGCAACCAGGCACTGCATAGAAGAAACGCCCAGACCCGTAAAAGTCTGGGCGCCCATCGTGTAATGCTCGAACCAGATTCTTACTTCATCCTACGGCAAGATCCTATCACAATTCGCCCCTGCTGTCAAATTCATGCACTCTCCGGGCAGCAGGGGCGAGGCAGTCCCCCCAGGCACTGGCTTCTATTGCAGGACGACAACGGTCCCGGACATTCCCTGGCCTCCAGGCCCGCCATGCGGGATGCAGTAGTAGGGATACAGGCCGGGCTCGGTGAACGTAAAGCTGAACTCTTCGCGCTCGGACAACGAGCCGCTATCCCAGACGCCGGTGTCAGAGGTCGTTGTGTGGACCACTCCGTCCCTATTGCCCCACTTGACGGTGGTTCCTGCCTTGATGACCAGGACCTTGGGGTTGAACTGGAAATCTTCCATCTCCACCTCGGCTTCCCCGGTCTGGGCCTGCAGCTCAAACGCCGGGCTGACCACCTGGCCATCGACCGTCACCGGCAGATCCGGGCCCTCCGGGAACTCCCAGGTCCCCACGGCCCCGGCGTCGGTATGCAGCATGGCGTACACTGTGCTCGTGGCTGCCGAAAGGTCCAGCTCGACCCTCACATTGCTGTTCAGGCCGTCCGCCACCGGGCTATAGCCCAGGATGGGGCCGGGATTGCCGTCTGCCTGGGCATGGATCACCAGCCAGCCCGGGCCATCACTCGTCACTTCGGCGATGGCGACACTGCTGCCCGTCAGGGCCTGGTCGGCGACGGATACAGAGGGCGTGATCGCATCTTCAGCCGCTGCGAGCCCACCGGTGATCTGGAACGGCGGGGTAACGACCTGCTCGCCTACCGTCGCTGGGACGTCAGGGCCGCCGGGGAACTCCCACGTCCCGACCTCGCCCGCGTCGACATGCAGCATGGCGTACAGCGTTTCGGTGGCATTCGCCGCGTCAATCTCGACTGTAACGTCGACGTTCGTGCCATCAGCCACAGGACTGTAGCCGAGGATGGGACCGGGACTGCCGCCTGCGTCGGCGTG
>JAMJFU010000081.1 GCA_023544525.1 Anaerolineae bacterium
GCAGCGGGACGGCCGGTGCGAAGGGCGCGTCCTTGAGCTCCGGACGGTTGATGCGGGTTAGTTCGATGAGACCAGCCATGCCGATGGGGGCGTTCTTGGAGTAGACCTGGTAGGGAGCCACGCCCAGGTTGGTGATGAGGATGTCCCGGATCCGGTCGGGCATCGCCGTGTCGATCTCCAGGCGAACTGCGGAGCCAAAGTGCCGTTTATGCACGCTCTCCTGAATGGCGGCCAGTAGATCGGCTGCTTCATCCTCCTCGATCTCGGGGTCAGCATCGCGTGTGACCCTGAACGGAAAGACGGACACAATCTCCATTCCCGGAAAAAGCAGGTCCAGGTTGGCTGCGACGACCTCTTCCAGCCATACAAAGGTGGTGGACGCAGGATCCACCAGCCCCAAGCTTTCGTAGCTCTCAGCCCGCTCCTCGCTGGGGATGCGCAGGAGGCGTGGGAGCACGGCGGGCACCTTGAGGCGGGCAAACCGCTCTCCGTATCGTGGATCGTTGAGGACGACAGCCAGGTTGATGCTAAGGTTGGAGATGTGGGGGAATGGATGCCCCGGATCGAAGGCCAGCGGCGTAAGGACAGGAAAGATCTCGCGCTCGAAATGCTGGCGGAGTAGCTTGCGCTGCCTGCGCTTCAGACCACCATAACTGAGGATGTCGATGCCCTCGTCCCGAAGCTTGGGCAGCAGATCCAAATGCCAGCAGTTGGCGTGTTGATCGAGAGCCGGCAACACCTCCTGGCGGATGGCCATCAGCTGCTCGGCCGGTGTCATCCCATCGGGAGGTGTTTCCACAATGTTGGCGGCCAACTGGCGGCGCAAGCCCGAAACCCGGATCATAAAGAACTCGTCGAGGTTGCTGGAAAAGATGGATAGGAACTTGACGCGTTCCAGCAAGGGATGCCGCTCATCCAGTGCCTCCTCCAGAACACGCCAGTTGAATTGGAGGAAGCTCAGCTCGCGGTTGATGAACAGGCTCGGGGCGTCCAGGTCGACCGGCTCGGGCTGGTTGTCTGCTGTTTTCTCCGTCACAATCACCTCTTGGCGTGCCAGCGAATCCCCTGTCGTCGGCAGTCATGTAGGGACATCGAAGGCTCAGGACCAGGCGAGAAACTGGTGCCAGCCCCTGACCCAAGGCCCTGAAAGTCCGCCGGCTAGAGTGGGACTGAACCCAGGCCAGGCCGGCCATCAGTGCCTATTCGGGACCATGCGGGCGTGCACGGCGACCGGACCGACTGCTGCGCCCTATAGCAGCAGGCGGGGACCCGGCACGCACCCTCGGTTCCGGAGAGCTGCCCGCCAGCGCAGGCTGTGATCGCCTGGCCGTGGCCAGTTAGAACAGGGCCGACCCAGTCACCATCTGATAAACGGCCACGGCGATCAGAAAGAGGAACGCGATCAGGCACAGGGCAAGCAGCCAGGGGATTACCCGGCCGACGGCCGACCTTTCCCGTGGCGGCTCGGGCAAGTCACGGCTGACCGTGATTGCCCGTTCTACCTCGTCCGGTAGGTCGCGGCGTGCCCGCGGTCTGAACGTGGCTTCCTCGAGCTCGATCTGCCCTTCCTCAGCGACGAGCGTTGGCTGATCCTCTCCCTGTTCGGGCCAATCTTCGCCGATGCCCGGTCCGGGCTCGACGTCCTCGAGATCGGAGATCTCTTCCGTCGCGGGAGTGAACTCTGCGGCTTCCACCTCTTCGAACCAAGCGCGGCTAAAGAGGGCTGCCGATTCTGCCTCTTCCTCGCTAAGGGCTTCTTCCTCGGCGACCGGTGTGGGGCCAGCCTCTTCTGGTACTTCCTCCTCCCATTCACCCTCGAACAGGGAGGCGAACGGATCCAGTTCTTGTTCCTCCCAATCCTCATCCCCTTCCGCAAAGGCGGGCTCGGCCGTCTCGGTTGCTTCCTCGGACACCGTGGGCGTGGGCCCAGGTTCTTCCTCGGCTGGCTCTTCCTCTGGAGCCACAGTGGCCGCCAGGCCCTCTTCCTCTGGCCCGCCGCGGAACAGGAAAGCGAAGGGATCCTCATCGTACTCTGGCCAATCGCCACTGACCAAGGATGTGAGGGCATCTTCCTCCACCTCAGCAGACTCATCACCAGCCTGGGGTGCAGGGGCGACCTCCTCTTCCTCTGGTAGGAGGGCCAGGAGCTCTTGCTCGCTCAAGGGCTCTTTCAAAAGATGGGCCATATCCTGGCGCCCTATTTTCTGGTAGGCCCACCGGTCGTCGCCCAACCACAACAACGCCGAGCCACACTCGGTGCACTCGTACCATTCGTGAGAACGGCCCTTGAACTCCATCCTCTCATACGATAAGGTGTTTTGCGCATGGCAAATGGGGCAGGTGGAGAGACTAATCTGGGACATCGGGTACCTCCTTATTGGCGTGGAGCACGGAGTACTGGCCTCCCTGTGCTCAACACAATCCCGGCCCTTCAGCCGAGCGGCCCCACGGATGAGGCGCCTCTTCCCCCGGTACGTACGGTTGCCTGCAGGGATAAGGAGCTTTGCCCTGCCGGCGGGATCGGGCATGCCTCCTCCGGCAGCCCCATGGACGGCCGTGGTGATCAAGAGTATAACATACCCGGGGGAGGCTGTCAAAGCCCCGGTTTTTCGTGCGTGGTTTTGACACGATGTGGCTTTCGTGGTATACTGGGTCGGAAGAGAGTAGAGGGGGAATCGATTGGACGAAACGGAGCGAGCCAGCCGGTCGCCGGTGACCCACAACCCTACGTGCCCCTGCCCACCGCCAGGCTACCGGTCTGGATAGCTCGCTTGCGCGTTGTCGCCAATCTTACAGGCCAGCTCTCCAGATGCCAGGAGGGTTGGCCTTTTGCTGTGTCTGACAAAGGCGTCGTCGCAAAAACAAGATGAAGATCCTGACGGTCAGCGACAAAGTGGAGCAGTTGATCTACAGCCCGGCCATCAAGCGCCTGTTTGGTGACGTGGACCTGGTGCTCGGCTGTGGTGACCTGCCCTTCTATTACCTGGAGTACATCGTCACCATGCTGGGTGGACCGCTCTTCTACGTCATTGGCAACCACGCCAACGCCGTCCGCAAGCAGTACGCCCCGCGGCAGGAGTGGCAGTACCCTGGGGGCTGCGAGAACATCGACGGCCGTGTCGTACGCTACCGGAAGCTGCTCATCGCTGGCCTGGAAGGCTCCATGCGCTACAACCAAAACCCATTCTTCCAGTACACCGAGCGCGAGATGGCCTGGAAAGTGTGGCGCTTGGTGCCTTCCCTTGTGCTCAACCGGCTGTTGCATGGGCGCTATCTGGATATCCTGATCACCCATGCGCCACCTTTTGGCATCCATGACCAAGAGGACCGCTGCCACCAAGGCTTTCGGGCTTTCCGGACTCTGATGGACCGGTTTCGGCCCAGCTACCTGATCCATGGGCATGTGCATGTCTATAGCCCGACGGAGATCACCGAGACGATCTATAGGCAGACCAAGGTCCTCAACACATATGGCTACCGCACGCTGGAGATCGACGGAGGACATTTGGAGTGATAGTGAACTCGGGTATAAGACACCAGGCGGACATCGCCTTTTCGCAGGCACGACGGCGGGCTTTTTTCAGGCGCCTATGGCGCTTTCTCACGGGCCAGCAGGAACAGGGCCTGCTCTCTTTTGAGGAAGTGCGCCACAAGCTCAAGATCCAGGGTCAGCACTACGCCGGCACCCAGACCATCCCTATCGCCGAAATTGCCGGCAGCGTGGGCCGCTACCAGGAATTCAACCGTGCTTTCCTGCCGCAACAGGAGCACATCCGAGAGCGATGGAAAAGGATCTACGAGGTTGCCCATGGCGCTGGTTTCCCGCCCATCGACGTCTACCAGATCGGCGATGTGTACTTTGTACGTGACGGGCATCACCGAGTATCGGTGCTCAAGGAATTGGGCGCGACCACCGTCGAGGCCACGGTCACCGAGCTGGATACCGCTATCCCTCTCTCGGCGGACGTCGGCGAGCAAGATCTGAATCTGAAAGAGGAGTATGCCTGGTTCCTGGAAGAGACGGGCCTGGACGACTTGGTGGGTACGTTGGACCTCGAGACTACGCTGCCGGGCCAATACCCCAAGCTCCTGGAGCACATTGCCGTCCACCGGCACTTCCTGGGGCTGCAGGAGATGCGCGAGATCGCCTATCCGGAGGCCGTGGTCCGATGGTACAATGAGGTGTATCTCCCCTTGGTGCGCGTGATCCGCGAGGATGGTATCCTGGAGAACTTTCCGGGGCGCACGGAGGCGGACCTCTACCTGTGGGTCATAGAGCACCGGCACTACCTTGCCGAGCGGTACAATCATGAGGTTCCCCTGGAAGAGGCAGCCATCTCCTTCTCCAGGGAGTTCAGCAGCGGGTCAGGCAAGAAGCAGTTGCGAGCCGAAGCAAGGCGGTCACGGGATGGAGAGGCGAAAATGGCGGGGAACCGCGCGACGGTCAGCGTCTATGGCAGTGGCAGCGCCCCGCCTGAACACGAGGTTCTGGCCCAGGCCGAGGAACTTGGACGCCTCCTGGCCGAGGCCGGCTTTGACCTCGTGTGCGGTGGTTACGCGGGGACGATGGAAGCTGTCAGCCGGGGGGCGGCCCAGGCGGGTGGAGAGGTCACGGGCGTGACCATGGATCTGTTCTCCTCGAGGCGAACACCCAACCCCTGGCTGACCAAGGAGCGACGGGTCAAAGACTTTTTCCCGCGTCTGAAGAGGCTGACCGGTGCAGATGCTTTTGTGGTCCTGCAAGGTGGCATCGGCACGCTGACAGAGGCGACCCTGACCTGGAGCCTGCTGCAGACAGGCCAGATCTCGGCCAGGCCCTTTATCTTTGTCGGGGAAAACTGGCGCCGCCTCTTTGCCGCCTTTCGGGCCGAGACCTTGATGTCGGAGCCTGATTTCGCCCTGGTCACGGTCGTGGACAGCCCCGGCGAGGCTGTCGTGGCCCTGAAGGAGGCATTGGCCCCCACCCCTTAGGGCCCCTCTTCGCCAGGGCCGGAGGGGGGAACCTATCCAGTGTAAGTCCGGGGCGGGCCGGCCCAGCCCGCTCAACCCTTGGATCTAAAACTGCCCAGGAGGAGAGGCATGGCTGACGAAAAGAAACTGACATCCCAAAGTGAAGATTACTCGGCCTGGTACAACGAGGTCGTGCTGCGCGCCGAGCTGGCGGATTATGCGCCGGTCCGAGGCTGCATGGTGGTCCGTCCCTACGGTACGACGCTGTGGGAAAACGTCCAACAAGCGCTGGACCGCAGGTTCAAAGAGACGGGGCACGTGAACGCCCTGTTCCCGCTGCTTATTCCTATGTCGTTCCTGCAGCGAGAGGCAGATCACGTGGAGGGCTTTTCGCCAGAGTTGGCGGTGGTCACCCACGGCGGCGGCAAAGAGCTGGAGGAGCCACTGGTCGTGCGTCCTACGTCGGAGACGGTCATTGGCTATATGTACTCAAAGTGGATACGCTCCTACCGCGACTTGCCGCTTCTCATCAACCAGTGGGGCAACGTGGTCCGCTGGGAGATGCGCACGCGCCTCTTTCTGCGGACAGCCGAGTTCTACTGGCAGGAGGGCCATACGGCCCACGCCACCTACGAGGAGGCACAGGAGGAGACGTTACGCATGCTGGGCGTCTATGCCGACTTTGCCATCAACGACGCCGCCATCCCCGTCATCGAGGGGCGAAAGAGTGAATCAGAGAGGTTCGCCGGGGCAGTTGCCAGTTACAGCATAGAGGCGATGATGGGCAACAAGTGGGCCCTGCAGGCTGGCACCAGTCACATGCTGGGGCAGAACTTTGCCAAGGCCTTTGACATCCAATATCTGGACGAGAACAACGAGCTCCAGTACTGCTGGACGACCAGCTGGGGGCTGAGTACGCGGATGGTAGGCGCCATCATCATGGCCCACGGCGATGACCAGGGGCTGCGCTTGCCACCCAAGTTGGCACCCTACCAGCTGGTGGTGGTCCCCATCTGGCGCAACGAGGACCAGAAGCGGGCGGTTCTGGAGGTTACGGCGCGCATCGCCGCCCATCTGCGTTCAAGCTACCGGATCAAGGTCGATGACCGGGAAGAAGTGACGCCAGGCTTCAAGTTTAACGAGTGGGAGCTGCGCGGCGTACCCCTACGCCTCGAGATCGGCCCGCGCGATGTGGAGAACGAGAGCGTGGTCATGGCCCGGCGGGACATCCCCGGCCGGGCGGGCAAGAGCGTTGCGCCCATGGCCGGTCTGTCTGCGGCCGTCGGCGACATGCTGGACACCATCCAGGCCGACATGCTGGACTCGGCCACGGTGTTCCGCGATGCCAACATCCGCGAACCAGAAGACTACGAGGCCCTCAAGGACACCGTCGACCATGGCTGGGCGAGGGCCTATTGGTGTGGCAATCCCGAATGCGAGACCAGGATCAAGGAGGATACCAGGGCCACGAACCGCAATATCCCTCTCGATCAGGAGGGCGCCGGCCCTGGCCTGTGCATCGTGTGTGGCGAGCCGGCAGAGGAGTGGTCCTACTGGGCTCGGGCATACTGAGCCAGGTGCGATAATCCCGGGCGGCTGCAAAGCCGCCCGGTTTGTTTATGGGCAGATCCCGGCCGGTCGCGCCCCAGCCGCGATTGCCAGGGTCTCCACGCTGGTAGCCTGGCACTGGCCTGGCTGGATCGTCCCAGAACAAGCAGGTTGCCAAGATCCCTTGGCCTATCACAGAGGACCCCTTCATCAGAAAGGGGTCTTTCAGATCTAACCAGCTCTAGCCCCGCACTCGCGCTGGTGAATGGGGGGTGCCTCGCAGCTGTGTGTACTGCTCCGCACGTACGAGCTTTTGCCTCACAATGCCCTCAAGATCCGTCCCAAAAACGCGTGTACAAATAGATAGGACAGCAGCCCAGACGAAAAAGATGGGTGTGCAAGATACTGGTTGAGGGGGTGCTGGCATCCAGAATAATGGTCGTAGACGTTAAAATTTTGGCCTATTTGGGCAAGATACTTGACAAGCGTACACTATTATGATACAATCGATTCACAGTGAATAGGACGTGTCCATTATTTAGTACTAAATAGTGATCCCTGAATACATCACCGACGAAGGAGCGGAATCATGAAGCTAGCTAGACCAGAAAGGGAGTTGGAACCCTCTCCTCCCGCCTCCCTTGACGCCCAGGCCAACGGCATCTCACGGCGGGCCCTGCTCAAGATTGGTGCGGGCGGCATCCTCCTGGTTGGCGTTGCAGGAAAGTGGCTGCCTTTTGCCCAGGCCCTCGAGGAGGTCAAGGCTGACTATGCCATGATCATCGACCTCAACAAGTGCACCGGCTGTGGTGCCTGTGAGCAAGCCTGCGGCCGGCGCAACAACCTGGCTGAAGGCAAGAGTTTTATCCGCCGCCTGCGCAAAGAGGAGCAGGAGCAGGAAGACTGCTGGTGTCTGCCCGTACAGTGCCAGCACTGCCAGGATGCCCCTTGCGCCCGTGTCTGCCCTGCGAGCGCTACGTATCGCCATCCCAGTGGGGTAGTCCTGGTCAATGAGAAGGCGTGCGTTGGCTGCAAGTACTGCGCGGTGGCCTGTCCCTACGACGCCCGCACCTATGATGAGCACACGGGCGTGGTGAACAAGTGCTGGCTCTGCCTGGACTGGGTTCTAGGCGGTGGACAGCCGGCCTGCGCCCAGGCCTGTGTGACTGGCGCTCGGATCTTTGGCCGGCGCGACGATCCCGAGATCGCGGAACTCCTGTCCTCCGGTCGCGCACAGGCCCTGCATCCAGAGTTCGGGACCCGGCCGGCCGTGGTGTCCTACATCTTTCGCGGTACATAAGCGCGGCATTGTAAAGGAGGGTACTTGTGGCTGAACATCATTGGGGCTGGTTGGTTGCCATCTACCTCTTTCTAGGCGGCATGGGTGCCGGCTCGTTCCTCATGGCTGCTGCCGTGGAGTTGACCGGCATGCGCTACAGGCAAAAGTATTGTCCTACGGCGCTCGTCGGTGCCGGCGTGAGTGGCCCGCTGATCCTCATCGGCACGGTCTTGCTCATCTTTGACCTGGGTGCCGGCCTGCGGGAACCCTGGCGCATCCTGCTCATGTTCACCAACCTTCAGTCGGTCATGACCTGGGGCATCTGGATCCTGAGCCTGTTCTTGCCCATCGCGTTCATTTATGGAATCCTGGAGGTCATGCACGTCTATCCACAGATCCTGGCCTGGGCGCGCAAGCGGCTGGCCTTCCTGCCCGAAACATTGCCCTATCGCCGCATCAAGCGCGTGCTGGCCATCGTGGGAGGTGTGCTGGCCATTGGCACTGCCATTTACACCGGCGTGCTGCTGAGCGTGATCCAGGCTGTGCCCCTATGGAACACGCCGGTGTTGCCGGCCCTCTTTCTGGTGTCGGCTGTTTCGACCGGGATGGGGCTTACCTTCGACCTGGCGGCGACCCTTGCCGTTCCCGAGGTCCACCGGCATTACCGGCATATGCCTCTTATCCATATGCTCTTCATCGGGCTGGAGATCGGCCTGCTGGCCTTGCTTCTGATTTCGGCGCTGATGCAGGGTGGCGTGGCGGCCGAGTCGGCCAAGCTCATCCTGCTGGGCAAGAGCAGTGTGGTCTTTTGGGTGCTCGTGATGGGCTTTGGCATGTTCTATCCCCTCATGGTCCACGTCTATGCCTTTGCCCGCAAGAGCCACGGCTACCTCTCCGGCGTCCTGTCGGGGGCGGGCATCGTCATCGCCGGCCTGTTCGTCCGTTACCTGATCGTCGCT
Source organism: Anaerolineae bacterium (assembly GCA_023544525.1). Taxonomy (GTDB): domain Bacteria; phylum Chloroflexota; class Anaerolineae; order JAAYZQ01; family JAAYZQ01; genus JAMJFU01. Next base: position 8,737 of record JAMJFU010000081.1, read on the forward strand.
GCGGCTATCCCCGTAGCGCTCTAGCTCCTGAGGAGAAACGATGAGTCCAAAGTTATGGCTTCGTGCAATGAGACAGTGGCCGCGGTGGACGATCATTCCCATCGGCCTGGCTTTGGCTGGCTTTGCCATCGTGTTGGGGCTCATACTGGAGCCTGCTGGCTATGCGCTGAGCCCAACCTTGGTCGAGCCCACGCCGACGCTGCCGGCCATCACCTACGGTCAGGGGATCTCCACCAGCTGTGAGGACTGCCATTTCTCCAAGGACGCCCTGCAAGCCAGTGCCGCCGATCCGGCCGTAGCTAGCGACTACTTTATCCAATCCGAGTCGGCGGCTACTGCCCACGGACGGCTGGGCTGCCTCGCCTGCCACGGCGGCGATGGCATGGCGCAGGACAAGGACGGAGCTCACCAGGGGCTGGTGCCGGATATGAGTGCCCAGAACCCACAGACCTGTCTGATCTGCCACGAGGGCCTGCCGAACGAGATACCCCACGACCGCCTGCGCGTGCCCCACGGCCAGATCGTCGACCACGTTGAGCAGGGGGAACCCTGTGACGTCTACTGCAGCGACTGCCACGGTGGCGTGGGCCACGGCTTTGATCCGCTGTCGGGCGAAAAGTTCTGCTCCATGACCGTCTGCCTGGATTGCCACCAGGAGCGGGACCTGGAGGTTCAGATCACCGATTGTGATGCCTGCCACATAGGGCCCCACGACGTCGCCGTCTCGCTCACCTGCAATGACTGCCATACCTCAACTGAGACATGGGAGGAGGTGGCTCTGGGCATTCACCCCGTCGCTTTGCCGGGTCAGCATGGCCAGGTTGCCTGTTTCCAGTGCCACCAATATCCTGACTTCAAGGGGCTGAATAACGTGTGCACCGACTGCCACATCTCGGGCCACACCGACTGGGGCGATCACGACTGCTCCGCATGCCACGATCCCGGCGCCACCTGGGACCTGGTAGCAGACACATGGGATGAGCACACAGAGCACTGGGATCAGTACAAAGGCGCTCACCTGAAGGTCAGCTGTGACGGCTGCCACTTTGAGACCTACACAGACCTGGATCCCAACTGCAACACCTGCCATGCTGTCCCGGAGAGCCACGAGGGCACCCGGGCAGACGCCGATTGTACAGGCTGCCACCAGGCTGACCAGCCGTGGACCGATTGAGTGAGATATCCGGGAGAGAGCGATCGATGAAGAACATTGCCGTGAGACCGGTATGGCGGGCCATAGCCCTGGTTGGGCTGTTGTTGCTGGCTGCCGTGGCTCTGACCGGCTGCGCCGAGCCAGAGGCCATTGCTGCCGTTGAGCCGCCGGGCACGAACCTTCCGCCCACGCCGACTGATGTGCCATTGCCACCCCCCAAGGCAACCCCCGCTGCCCTGGACTTTCCGCTGGCGCCGCCGAGCCACGTTAACATGGAGATCCCTGATGACAGGAACTGCGTGGCCTGCCACATGGACGCAGAGATCCTGAAGGCGGTTGCCAAAGAGGACCAGGAGATCCTCTCCGGTGGGGACGGGTTGGGTGGCTCGCTGCCTCCGTTGGACGCATGGGAAAGGGTTCTGATCAGCGAGGAGTCGTTCTCCGAGACGTTGCATGGGCGCTACGGTTGTATTACCTGCCATGGTGGTACGCCCGGTACCGGGGGGAAGGAAGCAGCTCACGAGGGCATGGTGCGCGAGCCGCCCTCGGCGGAGGCCTGTGGCGACTGTCACCCAGACGAGGTGGCGGCCGACGCCGGCAGTTTGCACTCGACCCTCGATGGGTTCACCACGGCGCTGTCCACCCGGAGTGCCCCTGACAAAATGGCCCAGCTCGAGATCATGATGGACAACCATTGCGACCAGTGCCACACGAGCTGCGGCCAGTGCCACGTCAGCCGGCCGACTAACCTGCAGGGTGGCCTGGTGGATGGACATGTCTTCATGGAGACACCTGCCGTAGACCTGACCTGTGCCGGCTGCCATAGGTCGCGCATCGGGGCCGAATACACAGGCAAGAACGCAGGGGTGCCCGCCGATGTCCATTGGATCCAGGGCAACATGTCCTGCTTCGAGTGCCATTCGGCGGACGAGATGCACGGGGCGATGGGCGAGGGCGAGCATCGCTATGCTGGGGCGACAATTCCTGGCTGCCAGGACGCGGACTGCCACCCGGGCGTGGGTACCGATGACAGCGTCCGGCAGCACACCGACTTTCACTTTGAAGCCATGAGCTGCCAGGTATGTCACTCGACGACCTACCAGAACTGCTACGGCTGCCACGTGGCCCAACAGGATGGCGTGCCCGACCACCAGATCGAATCCTCGGTCCTGGCCTTCAAGATCGGGCGCAACCCCCTGCAGAGCGAAGAGCGGCCATGGGAATACGTCCCGCTGCGGCACGTCCCCATCGATCCAGAATCTTTTGCCTACTATGGCGAGAACCTCCTGCCCAATTTCGATGCGCTGCCGACTTGGAAGTATGCCACACCCCATAACATTCAGCGCATCACGCCACAAAACGAGACCTGCCAGTCCTGCCACGGCAACGCCGAGTTCTTCCTGACGGATGGCGACGTACTACCCGGCGAGTTGGAAGCAAACGAGGCGGTCATCGTCGAGGAGTTGCCTTTCGAGATACCAATGCCGTAGAGCCATGACCGGGACCGACTAATCTCTGGAAAGCATATATCCGACTTGGAGTGAAATGGATGAGTATGCCGGCAACGACCAAAACCGACCTGTTACTCCTTGGCCTGCTCCTGGACAGACCGATGCACGGCTACGAACTGTACCAACAGATCCAGTCGGAGGGCATCGACCGCTGGTTCAATATCAGCGCGGCTGGTGTCTACTACTCATTGCGCAAGCTCCGCGATCAGGGATGGGTGCTGGAATCCCGCCAGTCGAGTGGCGGGAGCTCGCGCAAGGCGACCTACCACCTCACGGATGAGGGGCGCAACGCCTTTTTCACGGCGATGGAGGCTGAGCTGGCCAGCGATGAGGAGACGTGCCTGGAATATGACCTGGTCATCTACCTCCTGAACCGTTTTCCCTGGCAACGAGCCATCCCGCAGCTTGAAGAACGGCAGGTTTTCCTGGCCCAGCAAAGCGCGGCAGCGCAGGCTGCAGCGGTGCAGGCTGCAGCCGGCGAGCGGGAGGACGGCCGCTCACCCCTTGTGCAGGCCATCCTGGACCACAAGCTTCGTTTCCTGGAGATGGAGCGGACCTGGCTGGCCGAGCTCGTGCAAAGTATCCAGAAGGAGGGAGAGCCAGCCGGCCTCGAGGAGGCAGTCCGCCGCGGCTTTATGGTCCTGAACGGGGACCTGCGTGACTTTCACCTGCCGGACCTCTTCCACCTGATCTTTTCTGGCCGGCATACCGGCACACTTACCGTCACCGATGGCGCCGATACCCGCATCCTGACCTTTGAGGGCGGGCAGCCCATTTACGGTGCCCTGCTGCAGCGCGGGGAGCCGCCTACCCCTGTCTCTTCCTGTAGTGAGGTCATGGAAGGGCTGTGCGAGCTCTTCCGCTGGCAGGAGGGCCGCTTCGCCTTTGACCAGCATCTGCAGCCGCCAGAGGGCAGTGTGCACCTGGAGTGCAGCTCTGAGAAATTGATCCTGCGTGGATGCCGCAAGGTGGACGATTGGTCGATCATACAGGAACTGGTGCCTTCGGCAGACACCATCTTTGAGATTGGCCCGGGCCACGACCGCCTGGAACGACTGGCACTGACACCCACCGAGGCCGACGTCGTGGCTGCCGTGGATGGTGTGAAGGACGTGGCCACCATTGCCCGTGAATTGGTGCTCACCCTTTTTGAAACCAGCCGGACTCTATATTGCCTGACTGCCATCGGCGTCCTGCGCACGGCAGACCTGGACAAGATCCATCTGCGGCGCGTCTTTCGCGAGATTGCCGAATTGATGTGCAAGAGCACCCTGGCCTGGCGCTCCTCACCCGACGATCGGAGCTGCGAAGAGGAGGTCAACCGCCGCAGCCACGAACTGCCCATCCGTTTGAACGATGGGCGGGTAGAGGATCAGGCCGATCCACAGTTGGCGATGGAAGAGCTGAAAGAGATCTATGGGCAGTTTCTGGAGAACCAGTATACCGTCATCGATCGGCGCTTTGGGCAGTCCAACGCCCGCCAGGCTTTCACGCGGTCGGTCCAACAACTGCCACCTGAGCTGCGGGGGGTGGTCCGGCGCTACGGCTTTGACCGGATTGTTGAGGCGTAGGTCGTGGCGGCTGCCAACGGGCAGTCATAAAGAACGGTGAGCGTGCATTCATCCATGAAGGAAGATAGAGGGAGGAAGACCATGGCAAAGGTTCGAAAAGCTCAGGACGGTTGGGCCACGACGATGCGCTGGGTAGCGCGGATCCTGGCCCTCGTCGCCACAGCTCTATTTGTCTACTTTCTCGTAGAGTCTGGGGCCCGCATTGTCTCTTCGTTGGATTGGGGACCGCAAGGCTTCCCGTTGCTGATCGGGCTGGCTGTCGCAGTGGTTGGCCTGCTGCTCGCCTGGCGCTGGGAGTTGCTGGGTGGGGTAATGGCCGTACTGGGAGGCGTCGCAACGATGGCCCTCGTCTGCGTTGGGTCCGGGCCGGACATGCTCTTCTGTGCGTTGCTCTTCTCCCTGCCCATCCTCACTGCAGGCGTGTTGTACCTGGGCTGCTGCTGGCGGACCCGGGCCAGAGAGCTTCGGGACGCATAGAGCGGGCGAGAGCCGAGAAGATATTGCTGTTTGCCCTGCCCATCCTGGTGGCGGGTCTGAGCAGTCTGGCGTGCTCCGGCAAGAAAGCAGCCGGCGGCGTCAAGCTGCCGGCTAGCTGGTTGCGACCTGCCGGGCCAAAATCCTCAGGGATGTAGGTGCTGGTTTACGGACTCTTCTCGTTCTTCGCTGGCGGTCATGATCATCAAAAAGAGGCAAGGTTCATCCGCCGGATTGCGCCAGCGGTGAGGCAGGTCGGCTCGGAAGAGCAGGCTATCTCCTGGTTCGAGGCGATAGGGCAGCCCGCTGACCTCATACTCCACTTCACCTTCGAGGCAGTAGGCCAGTTCGGTGCCGCTGTGGGCCAT
>JAMJFU010000082.1 GCA_023544525.1 Anaerolineae bacterium
TACAACTCCATGGCGGAAGATGCTTCAACAAAAGGGCTTGTCATAACTGCTCGTTCCTCCGATCCTGTCCAGGGTTTGTCCCATAGGGGCGAGCTGGCTAGCCGGCGCGCTTTCTTCACAGCGTGGCTGCCTGTGCATCAACGTCCAGTTCCGGCCCAATGGGCATCGGACGGACGTTGGTCATCTCCTGTCGATGTACGCGTTAGGGCCGAGGTTCCCTATCTCGTCGGGCCTAACCTTGGCGCATATCGTCCTTTGCCCAATCCGGCGCTGACCTGATGAACTCTGCTCGCTCATTGCGATGTGGAAAGACCTGGCCTGGGATGTCCACTGCCAAAAAGCGGCAGAGGGGCTCCCATCCCTCCGTGATGCTGTACTGAAGCAGCCTCTCGCCGGGAACCAGATCGATGACAGACCGATTATGGTTTTTGTATACGCTGAGTGCGTGCTCCTTGTCCCAGTACTTGCCGCCAAAGACGTCCTGCAGTATCAGCCGCCTCTTCAGTGTACTCCGGGCGCGTTGCTGCGGGTCGGGGTGCTTGGCCGTGCTTTCCAGGGCCGGGAAGATGGTGACCGAGGCACTCTCGTACCAGGAGTCTGCATCACGAAGGGTCAATACAACCTTGGCAGAAGGGTACTGCGCCAGTATGGAGGGAAGAAATGCCACCGTGGGCCACTCCACGGCAGACCGGTAGTTGTGGTAGAGCTTCTGCCAGTCCACCGCTTCGCCGGCGACCGCGGCGGTCCAGAGGTCGAAGTGGCCCGGGTTTCTGTTGACGTCGAGGATCGTATAGCAGGGTCCGAACCCGAGGATCTCCAGCGCTTGAGCTAGACTATGAGTCCCAGTCCGGCCCAGGCCGGCGCCGATGACCTCAAGCATATTGGCTGCTTCCTCTCAATACGAGCTCTATCCAGGTTTTCCTTCAACTGCCTGGTATCTGGGTCGTTGGTCCTGGGTCCGCGTCTACCTCTAGCTCCAACCTCACGGTCACTGGCGTAAAGCCCTGCCCAAGGTAGAGATCCCTGGCACGAGCGTTGGCGTCCCAGACGGTGGTCTGTACGTACTTGAGGCCATTATCTCTGGCCCAGCTGATGGCGGCTTGCAGCAGGCTCTTGCCGATTCCCTGGCCCCGATGCGCCTCGTCTACTACAAGGTTATCAATCATGGCGAATTCGCGTGGGCGGAACATGGGATACCCGGGGTGAGTTGAGCGCAGCACATCCACGAAGCCAATCACTGTCCCGTCCAATTCGGCCAGCAGGTAAGCGGCATCGTCTCGCTCAATCCGGAGCTGGACGAACTCATCGCCCCGCGCGTCCCCTTGTAGCGGTTGAAAAACCTCAGGCAAGAGCTCAGCGTGGTGGCGATCCAGTTGGCGGTAGAGCCGCTGGATGTCATCGATGTCGCGGATCTCGGCTCGACGGATTGCCAAATCGCTCATCTCCAACTCAGAGAACGAGAACTGACGGTGACAGCCCGGAGTGGGCCAGCTGGTGTTGGCCGGTGGAGCGACACGACACAGCTGCCAAGACAGAGCAACATCCAGCTGCGCTACTCGCCGGCACAGTCGAGATCATCGACCCACTCGTAGCTGGCGGGGCAGAGCCAATCCTCGGCCCGCCGGCCGTTGGGTTGCCTGGTCCATTCCCGGGGTGGCTTGCAGCCCTCGATGTCGTCCACGAAGGCGCATTGGTCGTAGCGGTGGCTGATGATCAGGTCCGCGCATTCGCCCGGAGCCCCTGCGTGACCCTCGGTGCAGCAGGCGCGCGACTTGACGCCTGCGCACGACGTGCCCGGCCCGCTACTGCCACCACATGCCGCCGGCAGAAGTAGCAGGCACAACGCCGGTAGCCGCAGAACGCGTCCCTTTGCCATCATCTCATCTCCGAGCGTGGGGTCACATGCGAGCTCCCATCGACCCCGCCTTTTGGGCAGGAAACAGTCGAAGCACCAGGTTTTGTGGTATCCTTCCAGACAGACCAGGTGCACGAGCCTGCACGGCCATTATAGCACAGAAAGCCGGCGGCGGAAAAGCCGTCCTGCCCACCCAGCTACGGCTGTTGCAAGATCGTCATTGCGCCCCGGTCTTGGGCGCCGAAGCAATCCCCAATGGGCCCAGGTGGGGATTGCTTCGGGTGCAAAAGGACGCGCCCTCGCAATGACAGAGTGGCTTGTCAATGGAGAATGCAAGGGCCCTGCCCACCCACCCTCCCGCCCACCGGGATCTTTTCTGTGGTTCAATGGTGGGGGGATTGGGGATTGGGGACTGGATATTGGATATTTGACATTTGACATTATAGCATGAATGTTCGGGTTTGATAACGGATAACGGATGGCTTTTAACTGGCATTGACGCCGTAGGGATATCATGATATAATGGTCGTCACTAGCCTGTCCGGGCCATGTGGTAACTTCTAGTATATCCGGAATCCAGACCTCGTACTGCACCGGGGATGGTTCACGTGTCTCGCCGTTCGTCGCAACAGGAACGTTTCACAATGATGAGAAAGGAGAAAATGTGATGGCCTCTTTAGCGAAACGCCAGCACGCGTTGAGCCTGCTCGTTGTCATGCTGGTCTTGGTGGCTGTCCTGCCAAGCCCGGTGGGCAGCCAGGCAGCAAGCGCCGCGCCGGAGGAAGCCGCCGCCAACGCGGCCCAGGCGCTGCCCGAAACCTCGGCAGCCGAGCAACCCTCGCTTGCTGAGGTGAGGACACCGGTGAACTGCACCAGCACTGCCTGTCCCACCGCACCCAGCGGTCTGGACAAGTGCGTGGAGCGGACCGACTTCTGTGTCTACTACACTGACAGCAGCATCACCGAGACGGAAGCGGAATGGGCAGCGGACATCGTGCAGATGTACTGGGACCGCTTCGTCGCCCTCGGCTTTGACCCACCCAAGCACAGCGGCCGGCTGGAGGTCCACCTCTCGGACACCACCGACTGCAACGGGGGCACCGGTTGGAGCAGCAACGCCATCAGCACCTACGCCGGCTGCTTCAGCACCGACCTGCTGGCCCAAAAGGTCTTGGGGCACGAGTTGACCCACCGGGTGCAGTACTCTCACGACGACGGAGGCACGGCGCCGGTCCAGACCAAGTTCCTCAAAGAGGGCACGGCCCGCGCTACCGAGGACAACTGGTTCCTCGAGATCGATAACTGGGCCGCTGCGCTCAGTTTCTCGTCCTTCAACTCGGAGACCAACAACTATCTGGTCGCCGCATTCAACGACATCACCAGCTATGCCATGCGCTACAAATCCTGCCTGTGGTGGAAGTATGCCATGGAGCAGTATGGCACCACGGCCGGTGAGCCGCAGCTGGGCGTCGACTTTGTCTTCGAGGTCCTGGAACAGAACGGGCTGGGGTACAGCGGCATCGCGGCCGTCAACCGTGCCCTGAACGTCCTGGGCGCCGGGGTGACCTTCGACGTTAGCTTCAAGCAGTTCGCCGTGGCCAACTGGACCAAGGATCTCAGCGGCGTACCCGATTCTTCGTACAACTATCACGACGAGGATGAAGCGGGCAACCCCGGAGCCTACGGGCCGGTGGTGCCAGATTCCGGCGGGACGATCCAGGTGGGCAGCCCCGCTACGTGGACCAACGAATGGGTCGACCGCTATGGCATCCGCTACTATGAGGCGGATATCGGCGCCAACTGCCCGGTGATCTCGGCTTCGTTCGCCCACGACTATGGCCCCGCCTTCTATCACGTCGTAACACAGAACGGCAGCGCCTTTAACACGCACGTGCAGGGTGGCGGCGGCGACTGGTCGCCGGCCTTTCTGAACGACGGCGTGACCAAGGTGGTGGCCATCACCGGCAGCCTGGGCAGTTCCAGCGAGTCGGACATCACCCTGTCGTGTGCCGATCCCGACCTGGAGATCATGATGCCCAACAGCGGTGCCGTGGCGCGTGTCCAGGCCAACGACAAGTTCCTGGTGCAGGTGTCGGTGACGGACGGAGCGGGCGGGCCGGTGGTCGCCGGGTTGACCAATTCTGACTTTTCGGCGACGGTGGACGGCACGACCGCGTCGGTGGTCGGCGGGGGCTTTATCCAGGAGCAGTACTGGCTGCTGCTGGAGGCGCCGAGCCTGGCGGACGGCACCTACCCTCTGGCGGTGACCCTGGAAACCACGCCCGCGGCTTCCGACACCAACGCCGACAGCGTGGTGTATACTGCCGACCGGCTGGACCAGGTGCTGGTCATCGACCGCTCCGGCTCGATGGTCTATGGGACCGTTGAGCGCCTGCCAGCGGCCAAGGATGCGGCCAGCTTTTACGTGGACGTGACGCGCATCGGGGATGGCCTGGCGGTGGTGCCCTATCACACCACGGTGGATCCCGAACCCTGGCACATGCGGGAAGTCACTGACCAGACCGTCCGCGACGCTGCCCAGAGCTACATCAACGGGCTCGGTGGCGGAAGCATGACCAGCATCGGGGCGGGTCTGGACGCAGCGGTTAAGGAGCGCGGCGAGAGCCCGACCGGGAACCCGCTCTGCTCCTTCGTATTGCTGTCTGACGGCATGGAGAACACCTCGCCGATGTGGGCGGACGTGATGGCCGCTGTGCAGGATACTGGTTGCCCGGTGACGACGATTGCCTTTGGGCCGGCATCGGACGAGACGTTGATGCAGAACATCGCCACGGCGACGGGCGGCCTGTACTTTTACAACGATGTATACAGCAGCATCGCGGCGGCGGGCGTGCAGGCCGCGCCCAGCGAGGCGGACATGAACCTTGACCTGGCCAACACCTACGAGTATGCAGAGGGGCTGGGCGAGGGCCGGCAGCGCCTGCTGGCTGAAAAGGGCGAGGTGAGCGAAAAGATTCCCAAGGCCGAGCACACGGTATATATCGACGAGACGCTCACCGAGGCGGTCTTTAGCCTGGACTGGTTCGAACCGTACTATGCTGAGCTGGATCTGACTCTGATCCGAGAGGACGGTACAAAGTTCGATTCGACAGATCCGGGCTATTCTTTCATCGACCCTGATAACATGCACCTGGGCTTTCGCCTCCGCGGCGAGGACCTCGAGCCGGGCACATGGACCTTGGTGGTTACCTATGGAGGGTCCGAGCTAGGGAATCCCGTGCCCTACCAGGTGCTGGTCAGCGGGCAGACCCGGATCACGCTGCACTTGCTGCTGCCGGACCGGCTGGGGGTGCGTTACACCACGGGCAACCGGGTGCCGATCTATGCGCTGTTGACGGCCGGTGGACCCATCCCCGACGCGGTAGTGGAGGCCTTTGTGACGGCGCCCGACGGGACTCGGACACGCGTGATGCTGTCGGACGACGGACAGCACGGCGACGGAATGCCCCGCGATGGCCTCTACGCCGGCCTGTACACACTGGTCACCCAGGCAAGTACGATATACCCCCAGGGTGAAGAAGGGCAGAGCGAGCCAAACGACGAAGGGGGCTACCGCGTACTGGCCCGGGCCACCCACCCCAAGTTCGTGCGCGAGGCGCTGGGCGCCTTCTCCGTGCTGGAGGGTGCCGACGATAACGACAACCGCCTGCCAGACGTGTGGGAGGAAGAGAACCGGGTTAGCGATCCCTTCGCTGACCCCGACGGCGACGGCCTCCCCAACTACCGAGAGTACCAGAATGGCACCGACCCCCACGATCCCGATACCGACGATGGGGGTGAGAAGGACGGGTCGGAAGTCACGTACGGGCGTAACCCGCTGGATCCGGCAGACGACGGGATCAAGGCGCCCAGTTTCTTCCAGGTGCGGCCGGTCCTGGCCAGAAGCCCGCAGGCTCCCGTCATGCTGCCGGCGGTCCAGCTGCGGTACGACTGGCAGCCGGACTATGACCAGATGTGGGCCTACCAGGCCACCAGCCCGGACGGCCCGTGGAGCGGGCCGCTCCAGGGCCTGGACAACAGCGGCGTCTATACCGACACGAGTGTTCAGGCAGGCATGTCCTACTGGTACCGTATCGAAGGCATAGGGGGACTGGTGCGGCAGACCCCGGTCAGCAGTGCGGTGCTGACCAGCGGGGAGGTGACGCCCTCCGCGGATCCGTATCCCCCGGAGGCCCACGTGCTCATCAACGGCGGTGCGTGGTCGACGACGGAGCGCGACGTGACCCTCTCGTTTATCCCGTACGAGGCCGAGGGGGAGGATCCGCTGGCGGTGTTCGAGGACATCACCCTGATGAAGATCAGCAACGACCCGTCCTTTGCCGGCGCGTCCTGGCAGCCCTTCCAGGAGGAAGGTGTGCCGTGGCAACTGGACGCGGAGCGGGGCGAGATCGCCAAGGTCTATGCGCTGTTCCGTGACGGGGCGGCCAACGAGTCGGCCGGTCCCGAGGTGGGCCGGATCCTGTACGCCTATCACTCGAGCTACCTGCCAGTTGTCCTAAAAGGACACTAGCGACTGTCCCAGGAATGCGCTGGCGTTCCCCCGCGGGGGAACGCCAGCGCCCCTGATGGTGGGAGATTAGAGATTAGTTATTGGAGATTGGGGTTGATCTTTGGGCGTACAGCTGCTCTTGACGAAGGCCTGCGTTCCCGCATGCTGCGGGGAGGGAGTGTCCCGGACAGGAGGGGTGGCGCCGGGCTGCGGGGACGGCCCTGGGTCAGCCGGCTGCCCTGTGCTGGCTGGACAGCAAGCGGCCGGCGACTGCCAGAAGACGCTCAATGTCAAGCGGCTTCTGCATGTAGTGATTGACCCCCAGGGTCGCGGCCTTGGCCCGCAACCCAGGCGATCCGAACCCGGTCATCAGAATGATCGGAATGTCCGCGTCCAAATGCCGTGCCTCTCCGATGAGGTCGAGCCCATCAACAGCCCCTGGCATGTGAAAGTCGGTGATAATGAGGTTGTGGGTCTTGCGCGCCAGGGAGCGGAGGGCCTCCTCGCCGGAATAGGCGACGTCCACCGCGCAGTCAGGAAGGGTGAGCTCCAGGCTTTGCCGCAAGCATAGGGCAATCATCTCGTCATCATCTACGATCAGGACTCTGTTAGTAGGCATGTCACTCTCTCGGGCCATTGTGTCGAGTTATTCCTCTCGTGCCAACCATCGCGTGTGCTCTCCATCTCTATGCCCTATCACGGGTCGTATCCTTGCTCCCACTATAAAGCCTTCCGGTATAAGCCGAGTTGGGACGGGGTAAGAGGTCGGTTTGAATCCTGGGCAGGCGGAGGTACTTGGGTACTATGGAGACGATATCAAGGATGGAAGATACGGGCCCTGAATGCAATTGACAAGAGCTTGGCCCTGCACTATAATGTCCACGGGGCATGTCTGCTGCATCGTGGTCGGTGCTGCCCGTCAAAAGAAGAGGACGGTGAGACTTGGATGACTGAAGTGGCGGAATTGTTGGTGGATGAAACAGGCTGCATTCGGATACCGGCGGACGTCCAGGATCGCCTTGGACTGGAGCCTGGGACGGCTCTAGTGCTCGAAGAAGGCCCTGACGGAGAGATCCGCTTGCGTCCAAAGGAGGAAGTGCCCATCCTCATCGATAAGGATGGCATCTTGGTCGTGAGAGCCGAGCCGCTTGCTGGGCTCGCAGACGCAGTTCGGCAGCATCGCGACTCTCGCGCCGTTTCTCTCGTGGAGCTGCCGCGACTATGAGGGTTATGCTCGATACTTCGATCCTGGTGGCAGCTGTTGTGGAGCCACATCCGATGCATGATGTGGCTCTTCCCTGGCTGCAGCGTGCAAGGGCCAAATCAGATACAGGCTTGGTCGCTGCACACTCGGTGGCTGAGCTGTATGCCGTGCTCACAGCCCTGCCGCTTCGGCCACGGGTCACTCCCGAGATTGCACTGCAAGTGATCGAGCGAGACGTACTGGATGTCCTCGAAGTCGTCCCCCTATCTGGTCAGGACTACCATTCTGTGATCACCAGTCTGGCAGAGATGAGGGTGGTCGGAGGTGCAACCTACGATGCTCTGATCCTGCAGGCTGCCAGGAAGGCGGGCGCCGAACAGCTCGTGACCCTGAACCAGGCCGATTTTCGGCGTCTTGCACCTGATTGGGTCGACTCCATCGTATCCCCGTAGGCCTTTCGGTCCGGGCCACCGCGGCGTTCCGCCCGGATCATTGGCCACCGTGCGTTTCCAGACTCTCCGAACGCTCGGCTTGAGTCCGTGACTTGCGCCAGAATTGGCCAGAAGCGCCAGAAACGGCCCAGTCACGGACTGGGCCTGAGCAATAGAGAAGCCAAGGTCTGTTTTGTGAGACGATACAAGAAAGAAGTGGTGCAGACCGGCTTTTGGCCGACCGCAAAGAGCCGGCCGATGGTCTCGACATAACGCTCGTCAGAGATACGCGCCATGCCGTAGCGGTAGAGGCTCTGGAACCTCGCCGTGCCCACCAGCAACGACGTCAAGTCCTCGATGGACAGGCTGACCTCGACCTCAGCCGGGCCCTCCTGCAGGCGCTGGGAAATATGCTCCACTGTTGTACCAGGCTACACCACTCCAGGCCGCGACAGGCTGCCGCGTGCCTGTTCAGCGGGCGCCTGGGGTGCCGGCCTGTAGTCCGGCCCGGACCTGCTCGGTGCGGGCGCGGGCCACCAGGCTGCCGTCGCTGGCGCGGTGCACCGTCGTGTCGCGCAGCAGCGTCCCGTCATGCTCCTCAACGGCCCAGGTGCTCAGCAGCAGCTCGTCGCCCAGCACGGCCGGCTGGCGGTAGCCAATGCGATGGCTGCGGGTCACCGGCGCCACGTCATGGGGCAAGCCCTGGGCCTGCGCCCAATCCAGGCCAATCTGCTCGACATAATCGACATAGACGGCATTGTTGACGTGCCCGGCCGCGTCCAGGTCCCGCCACTCGACCGGCCTCCGCTGCTGGAAGGCACCCGGCGGCGGATCGGCGGCCGCCGGGAAGCGCTCACGGGGTTCGGCGCGGCCTGGTGCGCCTTCCGGGAAGAACGCCGCCTTCATCTCCTCCGGAATGGCCGCCGGCCGGCCCGTTGCCATCTCGAGAAAGGCCCAGTCGGTCTGGGCTACAGCCACGAGCGGCCCTCCGCCAGCCCGCCGGAACTCGTAGGCTCGCCGGGAGCGCACGCGGCGGAAATCGGCCACCCAGGTCTTGACCTCCACCTGGTGGCCATAGTGGACCGGCTGCAGGTACTCGATCTCGGTCTCGCGGATCAGCCAGAAGTAGCCCATCTGCTCGTAACGGGCCAGGTCATAGCCGGCTGCGGCCGAAGCATCAAAGGCCGCTTCCTGCATATAGCGCAGGTAATTCGCCGCGCGCAGCCGGCCCTCGACGTCGCATTCGTAGTGGCGTACGCGGAACAGGCGGGTATGGGTCAGGGGCATGCTCATCTCCAGGGTGTGCGGCCCGGGACCGGGCGGCGGCTACTTGGCCGCCACGTTGGCCGCGACCAGGATTGGGTCCCAGGCCGGGGCAAAGGGCGGGGCGTAGGCCAGGTCCAGCTGCTGCAGGTCGTCGACGCTCATGCGGCTGTGCAGGGCCGTGGCCAGGGTATCGATGCGCTTGGCGACGGTGGGCGCGCCGACGATCTGGCCGCCCAGGAGGCGCCCGCTGCCGGCTTCGATGACCAGCCGGACGTGCATGTCGTTGGCGCCGGGGAAGTAGTGGGCGATGTCCTTGGCCGTGATCGACGTCTCCTCCACGTCGTAGCCCAGCAGGCTCGCCTCTGCCGCCGTCAGGCCTGTACTGGAGACGGCCAGGTCGAAGCAACGGACGGTCATGGTGCCGACCACGCCGGCGAAGGTGGCGTCGCCGCCGGCTGCGTTGGTACCCGCCACGCGGCCCTGTTTATTGGCCGTGCTGCCCAGGGGGATGTACGCCGGCAGGCCGGTCACGCGGTGCAGGGCCTCGGCACAGTCTCCTGCGGCATAGATGCCGGGCAGGTTGGTCTGCATCCTGTCGTCGGTGGCGATGCCACCCGCCGGCCCGATGGTCACGCCGGCAGCCTGGGCCAGCGCCACGTTGGGCCGGGCTCCCAGGCCCAACAGGACCAGGTCACAGGGCAGGCGGCCATCGGCGGTGGTCATGGACTCGACGCGGTCATGGCCCTCGAACGCGGTCGGGGTGTCGGTCACGATCTCAACCCCGTGGCGCGCCAGCTCGGCGCAGACCACCTCCCGCAGGTCGTCGTCCAGGGTAGTGCGCAGCACCTGGCCTGAGCGGATGACCATGGTCACCTGCAGGCCCCGGCGCCGCAGCGATTCGGCCATTTCCACGCCGATGTAGCCGCCACCCAGGACGATGGCGCGCTGGGGCTTGTGCTCGGCCAGGTAGCGCTGCACGGCCAGGCCCGACTCTAACGTGCGCAGGCCCAAGATTCCCGGGAGGGACCGGCCTGGCACATCCGGCTCGGCAGGCCGGGCGCCGGTGGCGATGACCAGGCGGTCATAGTGCTGCTGCGATTCCTGCCCGGTCTCGAGGTCCCGCACGGTCACGGACCCTGCCTGGGGGTCGATGGCCGTCACTTCGTGGCGGATGTGGACCTGCACCCCCTGGCGGGCCATCTGCGCCGGGGTGCGCTGGACCAGGGCATCGGGAGCGCGGATGTCGCCGGCAATCAGGTAGGGCATGCCGCAGGCAGCGTAAGAGATGTGGCCGCTGCGTTCATAGACGACCACTTCCAGGTCCCGGTCGGTCCGTTTGGCCTTGGCCGCGGCGCTCATGCCAGCCGCGACGCCGCCGATGGCAATCAGGCGTAGGGTCATGGGGTTCTCCTCCTCATTGTGGAAACCCAACTGGCCTGGGACGGCCGTCTCACCCGGGCCGGTTGGCGGGAGCGGGCAGGCTCAGCAGGTCAGGTGCAGGGCGGCCGCCACTTGCCGTCCGTCCCGCAGCTCGTTGTAGGTGTCACAGGCCTGGCCCGTCGGCTGGGCGACCAACTCGATGCCCTGCTCCGCGATGGCCTGCGCAGTCTCTGGAGGGACCTTCATGCGGCCGTAGGCACCCTGGCCCACCACCAGCACCTCGGGTTTGGCCTCGAATACCGCGTCGAGGTCGTCCGCATCGAGCCGGTGTCCCTCCTGGCGCCACCAGCCGCCAACGACGCGGCCAGGCAAGATGATCAGATCCCTGGTGTGGCTCTCGCCATCGACCACGATGCGTCCAAAGCGATAGCCTTCTATCTCGGGCTGCATACACTCTTCCGTTCGTCGTGTGCGCCAGGCACAGGTCCTGACCCTGGCGCGGCTCGCAGGGTAGGTGCTTGGCTGGTATTGTACTCGAAATGGGGGCGCCGGGCAAATGGCCGCAAATATCGAGAACGTCTGTGGGCCCTCCAGGCCATGACCCACAAGGGCCCCCGGGTTGCTGCCCGGGGGCCCTCCAAGGCCACTGTTCAGGCCGTCCCACTACCAGCCTGGTGGCAAGCCTGCATCCCTCTTGGTGTAGTCACAGACGCCATCGGGAAAGATCTCTTCGAGGCGGTCGCGCTCAGCGGCGGTGGGCGTCCATACGCCGTAGAGGTCCTGGGCGATCGCCCTGGCCACGGGCATGAGCTGGCATTTGAAGATGCTCTGTTCGAAGGGGCCGCCGGCCACGGTGCGCGAGGTGCCATAGACCGGGAACCGTGCAGCGCAGGCCCCGAGCTCGCCACCATCCAGGATGCCGTCCCAGACGCCGTCACCGGCCGCGATTTCTGTCCCGTCCTTGTCAAAGCAGCGGTCGGTGGCGCCAGGGGGCTTGTTGCCCGCTACGCCAGCGGCCGGGTTCTCCAGGATGTTGGCCATCCACTGGTCCATGACCTCCAGCGCCTCGGGCGTCTGATCGAACTCGGGCCCGCCCGGGCCGACGTCCGTGAACCAGATCACCTGGTTGTCCGCGTCGCCGCGGAAGTTGCGCATGCGCTGGCGTGCGGCGAAGGACTGGTGCGAGTTGTGCATGTCGAGATGGTCTTCCAGGTAATGACGCCAGTCGATGATGGGCACGTCAATGTCCCCGCGAAAGACCAGCCCGGCGCGATAGGCCTCACGCATGGCCTCCCGGTCGCCCTCGGTCCGCGGCGCAGGTGCTGCCGACGGGTCGGTGCTGAACACCTGGTTCCGGGCACTCCACGGGTCCCAGTTTCCGGCGTCCGAGCAGCCGCGCGGCCAGAAGGGACATGCCTCCTGGACCATCTCTGGCTCTTCTTTCCAGCCGCCGATGCTGGCATTCAGGTTCAGGAACTCGTCTGGCGTGATGGCGCCTGTGGCAACCGCCTGTAGCCCGTACTGCACGCCGACGTTGTCCCAGTAGCGGCGGGCATAACCGTCATCCGCGGTGCCAAGCACGTTGACCAGGTCCGCAAAGTGGCTCCACTCGATGGCCTCCACCGCAGACGACGGCCTGATTTCTTCCTGGCCTACCACGTAGCCATAGTGCGGATTGATGGCCAACGGCGAGAGCCCGCGCCAACCGATGACGCACTCGCTGGCGCCGTTCTGGCCCGTGTAGGGGTTCTCGACCGTATCACTGGCATTCAGCCCCTCGATCAAGGTCCGGTTGGTCCAGGCCTGCCAGCGGCTGTTCGCTCCATCGAGGACGTCCATGTAGTATTCGAGCAGCTCACAGTCGCCGACGTGGACCGCCTGGCTGACCATATCCGGGTAGGAGTACTGGGGGATCGCCGCGTCAAGCAGACCCTCGTGGTTCTGCCCATAGATGTACTGCTGGATCGCCCCACCAGAGCCCCCCAGCCCTACGGTGTACAGCGGCACGTCGTAGAGCTCGACAAAGCGCTCCTTGACCATCAGCGCCGTCTCCCCGCCGAGGACCAGGTTGTAGTGGGTGCCGGTACGGTTCCCGGTGGAGTAGGCCACGGCGTAGCCCCTGGCCAGGCCGGGCTCGTAGAGCATGCGAGAGGCGCTGGGGTTACCCTGGTCGTGCCCGATGGCGACTCCGCCTTCGAAATGATAGATGAGCCGGCCGTTCCAGGCTGTCTTGTCCAGGGACTTGGGGCCACGCTCATAGGGCGCCAGGACGGCGAGGCTGTAAATGAAGCGGTTGATGGTGCCCCGCTCCCAACGCACGATATAGTCCACCGTGAGACCGTCCAGGGTGGTGGTCTGGGCCATGTCTACTGGTCTCGGGCCGCCGGGGGTATAGCGCTTGAAGCTGCCCTCTGTCGACCTGTAGACGTATTGGACCAGGGTCTCGACGCTGCAGTCCTTGCTGTAGCCGATCACGGCGCCCATGTCGCCATAGACCGGGTAGCCCTCGGTCTCGTTGTCCACGAGGGGCTGGCCCAGGACCGTGCTCTGCACCTGGCAGACAAAGGGATATTGCTGCGGCCCCGAAAAGACGGGGCCGGTGATCGGATGGTTGACCAGCTCGAGGCTCAACTCGGCGGGCCGGCCCCTACTGCGGCTGGTGGGCCGGACCACGACGGTGTTGTCGCCGAGGGCGAGCCCGTCCACGACGCCGGTCAGGGTGCGGGTGCCAGGGATCAGCGAGAAGTGGCCTGACTGGTCGATGCCATTGACGATCACCTCGACCTGGTGCGGCGACACGTTAGCGGGCACCTGGATGTGTAGGCGGCTGTCGCCGCCTGTGACCTGGTCTGGCGCGCCGGAGACCACCTCGACGTCGAAGGTGAGGGCGTAGGCCGGGGGGCCGGGCGGCTGGGCCAGTGCAGGTGTGCCAAGCAGTGCAATCAGCAGCGAAAGCAGAATCGCGGCGGCAAAGGCCCCCCGGCGAGGCCGCCGGATGGTCTGTCTACGGCTGAAGGACTGCCGGGTGTTCCTCATGACTCCCTCCTTGATCGGAGTATGCTGGCTACGGGCCAGCGGCCCTGGTGCCCCCGATGGGCGGCGGAGCTGATCTGCTTTTGACCGAAGCCACGGACAGCACGTGCTGGA